>NZ_CDBR01000054.1 GCF_000819685.1 Aeromonas allosaccharophila
CGTTCATGATCTTGCCCTGATCTGGACACCATCAATGGTAATATATGTATCAGATATGTTTGGTTCTTCGCCAGCACTCAATCTTTGAACAAAAATCAGATTTCTTCTAAGCTGCTCAATATTTTCTTTGCCGATGCACGCAGATATAGCTTTGAGCAAACTACTAATATTCTCATCTGAAATTGAATATCCAATGAAAACTATAGGGTGTTCAACAAATAAGGTAATTAACTTGGCAGCTAGATATGTATTTTTTTCATTAAATTTATCGTAATCCTGCTCTGTTAAAACCAAAGATTGGGGCTTGGTTGAGCAGCCATGAATTTTATATATCTCGCCTATTTCCTGTGGGTTTGAAAACAACAACTCCTGTTGTCCTATATATGTTCTGTACTCAGGGAATAGTTGCTCAATGAACATATCCCAGTTGGTGGTTATAACACCATCCACATTTAAATTTGCAAGTAAGTGGACTTCATCGGAAAAGCCAGAATCTTTTGCTTTTGACTGATCTAATTTAGATAGATAATTACATATTTCTATTCGCAGTGCAGATGTTTCATCTTGAATATAGGTCTGGTATCGTTCAACACTTGATTTAAATTCTGGCTGGCTCCACCAATACTCGTTGAAATCTCGTGCCAATAAACCTGCGACTCTAGGGTATGAACCGTTAGCAGTTGATAAGTAATACTCAAAAGGCTTTCCTGTTTTGCAGAATTTTGTTAACAAACCTTTCCAGTCCTCTAGGCCTAAATATCGCCTTGAAAAACCAGAACCTAAAAATAAAAAAGGCCCTGCACTCCTGCTTTTGAAAATATCAGTGAGCTTTTTTTCAATATCTATAGTGCCTCTCATTAATATTTATAAAACACATTGGCTCTTGCAATATAAAAGCCTGTTAGTATTCTGGTTGTTTGTACTCACAGACAATGATACTAGGAAAAAAGCTATTTTCATATGAGGATTGTATGTAAAGCCCGCTCGTTTTCGAGCACATACATTAGGAATGTGCTCTTATATAGTACCTTTAGATACCCTGACATTTCTCGCCACTGTACCTCCTTTGTTTACAATTTGAAATGTAATCGATAGCCGTTCGTACAGTTATTGCCAGAGATCCAAGGAGCGCAGCTGGCGCTCCTTGAGGGCTACTCGCTGCGCTCGCTCAACCTGTCCACAATGCCTGCTGCGGGCGTCTCAGCCAGCACCAAGCCATCAAGGCGGGGTGGTCTTGCCAGCGGCCATACCGACCAGCCGCAACACCAATTCTCCAAGCTTGCAGTTAATCCGCTGATATGACCGAACCGCAGCGATCAAAAGAGGTTAATGAGGGGGAGGGGATAACGAGGGATGCGGCAATATCCGAGGTGTGGATACCCGACTGTATGGCTGAAAAAGAAGAGTGTGTGGCGTATTCGCTGGCAGATCAGCTTTGCGAGATAGCAAAAAAGCACCCGAAGGTGCTTTTTTACAATCTGAATGGCTTGCCTATCAGGCAGCCGCTTTCAGCTGTACGGTGGCGGCTTTCTTGTGATCGCCGATCGGCATGACGGTGCGGCCGAACTGCTCGTTGATCACGGTGGCCATGGCCAGGTAGATGGCACTGGCGCCACAGATGATGCCTTCGAAACCGGCGATGGTGCCGATCAGGGTGCTACCGGTGAAGTCACGGGCGGCCAGCAGGAAGAACAGCACGGTCAGGGAGGCGAACACGAACTGCTTCACACGCGGGTAGTTGACGGTTCCAACCAGCATGAACAGGGTGAAGATACCCCACAGCAGCAGGTACCAGCCCATGTAGGCGTGCGGGGTGGCTTCGGCCAGACCCATGGTCGGCATGACCAGCAGGAACACCAGGCTCAACCAGAAGAAACCGTAGGAGATAAAGGCGGTCACACCGAAGGTGTTGCCACGCTTGTATTCCATGATACCCGCGACGATCTGTGCCATACCGCCGTAGCACAGGCCCATGGCCAGGATCATGGCGCTGATGGGGAAGAAACCTGCGTTATGGATGTTCAGCAGGATGGTGGTCATACCGAAACCCATCAGACCCAGAGGGGCAGGGTTGGCCAATTTTTCGCTCACGTGGCGTTCTCCAAAAATAGAGGTGGGGGTTAACAAAAGACGCGCGATTTTAGGCAGGCTGTGGCGCGCCCGCAAGGGGGCAAGGGGGATAAATCGTAAAAAAACTACGTGATTATTTGCATCAGAGGCCAAATGCTCACCAAAGCAGGCTGTTTGGTGAGCAAAAGGTGTCAAAATAGTTGAGGGGTTGTATTTTTATTACGCTTTTTACGCAGTGCGGCGGCGTTACTGATCCAGCGTCAGGACCACTTTGGCTTCCTTGTCCTCTTCCTTGACCTGGCTGTCGAGCACGAACAGCCGCTCCGGGGTGATCCCTTGGCTGTCGACCAGAAACTCCTTGGTATTTTGTGCCCGGCGCATGGCGAGATTGCGCAGGGATTTGGCGGTGATGAGCTGTTGATCCCGCAGCAGGATCACCGCCTGGGCCCGCAATGCCGCGCTCTCTTCATCCAGATGGAGGCGATCGGCCAGCTCTTCCAGATCTTCGCCAAAGCGCTCTTCATAGGCCTGGGCCAGCGCCTCTTGCAGGGCGGGATCTTGTTCCAGCAGGTCGAGATCCGCCTGATTGCCGGTGAGTTTGGCCAGTACCCGCTCCAGCTTTTGCCGTTGCAGGATGGGGCGCTCCTCGTTGAAGTTGACCTTGCCGCGAATGTTCATGCTGAGCTTGGGTCTATCCTTGAGGGCCTGCGCCAGCTTGACCAGTTTCTCCTGCTGGGTGGGGGTGAGATCGGGATCCCCCGGCAGGAAGGGGAGTTCGTCGAGATCGTCGGTGCCATCGGCCAGCGAGGCGAGCAGGGAGAAGGGAGAGGTGATCGCCTTGCTCAGGGTGTTGCCCAGCACGTCCCAGAAGATATTGCCGATGCTGAAGTCCGGCTGATCGAGATCGCCCTTCACCTTGAGGTTCATCTGTATCACCCCGTTGGCATCGCTCAGCAGGGCGATGGCTAGCCCGAGCGGCAGATCCTTGGCCTGCTCGCTCTTGATCTTCTCGCCCAGCTGCAGCTTCTTGATGGTGATGTCGTTATCCCCTTCCAGCCGGTTGCCCTCCAGCTTGTAGTGCAGCTTCATGGAGAGCTGGCCCTTGTCGATGGCATAACCGGCATAGGTGCCCGAGTAGGGGGTGAAGGTGGTGAGCTCCAGATTGTTGAAGGCCACCGCGATGTCGAGGATCGGGTTGGCGACCAGCAGGTTGGTGCCGCCGCGAATGGTCACCGGCGCATAGCGATCCACCTTGCCGTTGAAGGCGAGATCGGAGCGTTGCCCCGGAATATTGCTGATATGACGGCTCTGGCCGCCCAACGAGGCGATATCGGCCACGAAATCCTGACTCAGGCTACGATCGGCAAAGCGCAGGTTGCCCTGCTCGGTACGTAGCTGATCGATGGTGAAGCGAAAGTCGGGGCCCTTGCGCCCTGCTGCCACTTGGGTGCTGTTGGTCGCTGCCGGTTGTGGCAACAGCAGCTGTTGCAGGTTGGTGGTGCCATCCTCGTGGATCTCGATGCGGGCGAAGGGTTTGTGCAGGGCAATCTCCTTGATCCGCATCTGCTGGCTGATGCCGTCGTACGTCAGACCGGTGAGCGCCAGGGTGTTGAACTCCAGCAGCCGCTGATTGTCTGCCCGATCGACCACCTTGAGTCCGTTGACATCGAGCCCCCCTTGCAGGCTCAGCTTGCTCAGATCCCCCTGGGTTGTGGTGGCAAGATCGAGTCGGGTCTTGCTGCTCAGCAGCCCGTTTTGCACCTTGATGCGTACCAGATCGGCCAGATAGGGTTGTGCCAGCGTCAGGGGCAGCCCCTGCTGGCTGATGTCGCCGCTTAAGGCGAAAGGGGTCAGGGTGAGCTGACCGGCAAAGGTGAGGGGAGTGTTCTGGTTGAAATGGGTGGCCAGAGTCAGTTTGCTCGGTTGCTCCCCCTTGCTGCCCAGTGGCCCCAGCGCCAGCTTGAGGCCGGAGAGCTGGCGTGCCAGCGGTTTGCCGCTGCTCGATTCGGTAAGGGTGAGATCGCCCTTGTCGATGGCGATCTGCCTGATCTGCCACTGCCAGGGTTTGTCTGCCTTGTTTTTCTTGCCGTTACCGGCTGTCTGTGCTTGTTGTGCCGACTTGGGCGCCGCATTCTTGGCCGCCTCGTTTGCGGCGTTGGCCCCTTTGACGGGTTTGGCGGGGGCCTGTGCAATGAGCAGATCCGCCAGATCCAGCTGCTGCTGTGCGTTGAGGGTGGCCTTGAGCAGGGGTTGCTGCAGGGTCACTTTGCCGATCTGCAGTGACTGTTTCTGGCCATCGACCGCCAGTTCGCTCAGGGCCAGCTGGCTGAAGCGGGCAAACTCGTCGCCCTTGCGTTTTTTAAGCTGCCAGTTGTCCAGCGTCAGCTTGCCTTTTGACAATTGCCACTGCACTTCTTGCTTGCCCTCTTTGAGCTGGTATTCCACCTCTGCATTGGCGTGGCCCTTGGCCAGATCCAGCTTGAGGTAGGGGGCCCAGAGCGGGGCGAAGGGTTTCAGCTCGACCTGCTTGAGGCTCACCTTGCCCTGACCCATGCCGCTCATCACATCGAGTTTGCCGTGGGCGGTGAGGCTGCTGTTGCCGTTGATGGCGGCGCTCAGCTGATAGGCGGTCGGGTGGTTTGCCTCGGTGCGCAGGTTATCGAGCTTAAGGGTCACTTTTTCCAGATTGAGGGGCGGCAACCAGCCGGGTTCGCTCTCCTTGCGCTGATCCTGATAGCGCACATGCCCGTCAGTGACAGCGAGGCTGGCGATGTCGACCAGCAGCGGGGCGCTCGTTGCCTCGGGCTCGGGGGAGGGCGCAGGGGCGAGCAGGGTGGCCAGCGCATCGGTCAGATTGAGTCGAACGTCCCCTTTTTTGTCGGCCAGCCGTTGCAGCAGCACCACGGGTTTGGTCAGGGTGACGGCGGAAAGCACGACGCCTTTTTGCTGCCAGCTGGCTTGCAGGTCGGGGCTGATAAAGAGCTGCTCAAAACGGATGATGGGCTGCTGTTTGGCATCGAGCAGGGCAGTCGCGCCGAGGGTGAGAGAAGGGTTGCGCAGTCCTACGTCAATCTCCCCCAGCGTCAGCTGCAGGCCGTAGTGCTCGGCCAGCCAGCCGGGCAGATAGCGCTGGATCAGGCGAGGGGTCTGCCACAGCAGCAGGGTGATCAGGATAAGAAGCAGCAGGAAAGCGTAGGCAAGGTAGCGCAGCAAGCGGGGCTTGGAGGACGCGGGCTCGGTGGTGTTCATTTGGTGCACTCCCATTTGGTTCCCGCCATGGTACAGAAAAGCTGGATAGTAATCATGGGGTTGCGTGCTGTTGTACGCCGTACTTTGTCCAAAGGCGATCCAGTTCACCCTTTTGTTGCAGCGCTGCCAGCCACTGTTCCAGCTGGGCAGGGGTAATGGGGGCCGCGGGGTGGAGAATCGCGCGGTGCTGATAATGCTGATCCCATTTTTGCGAGATCAGCAGCTGTTCAGCGGTGCCGGGATGGGCCAGCAGATACTGGTTAAGGTAAGAGACGTTGATAATGGCCACCTCACCGCGCCCTTTGAGCAGGGCTTGCAGGGCACTGATGTTGTCCTTGACCAGGGTGATATTGAGCTTGCGCTGCAGGTAGACGGGATCGGCATTGAACTGGCCGACGCCGTAGTGGTAGCCGGTCACCCCGATAAGGTGGTGTCGGGAGGGGTCATCGAAAAAGCGTTGATCCCGGCCCGCTTTGTTCAGGGCCACATAGACTTCGCCACCGCCGAGAAAGGGGGCTGTCATCTTCAACTTGTCGGTTTGCCAGCCCCATTTGCTGTCTTCAAACAGCATCAGCGAGAAGCGGCCCAGATCGAGCGCCTTGTAGCGATTGGCGGCCGAGGTGGGCACAAAGATAAATTTCACCTCCTGCTGGATCTCGTTGAGCTGGTCGATGAGATCCAGGGTCAGCCCTTCATAGTGGGAATCGGAGAGCTTGACCACGAAGGGGGCATAGGGATATCCGCCAACCTTGATGAGGGGATGGCTCCAGCCAGACAGGCTGAACAAGAGCAAAAACCAGCACCAATATCTCATGGGATCCCCAGGGCAATAGCTTGTTCCCAGATTCGGTTAATCTGCGCCGCTTTTCAAGCTGTTAAGGGAATTAACACAGCGCTGTTCCGCCGCCTCCAGTTCGGTCATCACCATCTGGATATCTTCCAGTTGCTGGAGCAGGGCGCCGCGCTTTTCCTCGATCAGCTGGATCATGGAGTGGAGCTGGGTTTTGCTCGAGCGGTCGGTGTCATACATCTCGAACAGCTCGCGGATCTCGGCCAAGCTAAACCCCAGCCGTTTGCCGCGCAGGGTCAACTTGAGCCGGATCTTGTCCCGGTGGTTGTAGATGCGGGTTTGCCCCTCCCGCAGCGGGGTGAGCAGCCCCTCGTCCTCGTAGTAGCGAATAGTGCGCGGCGTGACATCGAACTCGTGGGCCAGATCCGAAATACTGTAGGTGATCTCCTTGCCGGGCAGGGAACGGGACATGGTCATGACTCCTGTGGGTGGGCAAGTGGCTGGCAGAGGCGGGCACGCAGCCGCTCGGCATTGGCGTGCAGGGCCTGACCGACCCGCGAGCCGTTGGGGCGACCGAGCTGCTCGCTGACCCACTGGCCGGTGGCCGCCAGTTTGTCGAGATCCACCCCGGTCGTCATGCCAAGGCCGTGCAGCAGATAGACCACTTCCTCTGACGCCACATTGCCGGAGGCGCCCGGGGCATAGGGGCAGCCGCCAAGGCCCGCCACCGAGCAGTCGATGGTGCGAATACCGCGCTCCAGCGCGGGCAGCAGGTTGGCCACCCCCTGGCCGTAGGTGTCGTGAAAATGAACCGCGAGCCGACCCGCCGGGATCTCGTGCAGCACCGCATCCAGCATCGGCGCCACCGTGCCCGGAGTGCCGACGCCTATGGTGTCCCCCAGCGAAATTTCGTGGCAGCCGAGATCCAGCAATTGCTCGGCCATGGCGGCGACCCGTTTCGGGCGGGTCGGGCCATCGAACGGGCAGGCGATGACGGTGGAGAGGTAGCCGCGTACCTTGATGCCGAGGCTGCGTGCCTCCTGCACCAGCGGGGCGAAGCGCACCAGCGACTCCTCCACGCTGATACCAATATTGGCCCGGGTAAAGCCGTCGGAGCAGGCGGTGAAGAGGCCAATCTCGTCGGCGCGGGCGGCAATGGCGGCCTGCAAGCCTTGCAGATTGGGCACCAGGGCGCCGTAACGGGTCGACCCCTTGCGCGGCAGTGCCTGAAAAAGTGCGGCGGAGTCCGCCATCTGCGGCACCTTTTTGGCAGAGACAAAGGCGCCGACCTCGATGCGCTGCAGGCCGCTGTCGGCCAGTCGTTGGATCAGCTCCAGCCGCTGGATCAGAGCCAGCGGGCTGGCTTCATTTTGCAGGCCATCGCGCGGCCCCATCTCTATCAGACTGACCCTGTCGTCACGGACATCCTGTGATCGGTTCATGGGTGATCCTCCTGTATGGCTATCTCTTCGGCAAAGCGTACCAGCACGGCCCCCTGGCTCACCTGCTCGCCCTGCTTGAACTGCAGCGCCTCAATTACCCCGTCCCGCTCTGCGCGCAACTGGTGCTCCATCTTCATCGCTTCCAGCACCAGCAGGGGTTGCCCCTTGCTGACCGTTTGGCCGGGTTCGACCAGCACGGCTACCACGATGCCGTGCATGGGGGCGATGGCGCCCTGCGCCTTCTCGTTTGCCTGATCATGGTGGTGACTGTGTTGCTGATCATCGGCCGCGAAACGGATGCGCTGGCCCGCGAGGGTTATGATGAAGGTTGCCTCCGAGCCTGCGACCGAATCGATGGGGATCTGCCGCCAGCACATCCCCTGTTGCAGCCGGATATGGTCATCGCCTTTTTGGTAGCAACAGGCCTCCCCTTGCCACTCAAACTGGCCGTCATGATCGCTAAGGGTCAATACCCGGCGCTCATCACCGATGCGTACCGCCGCTGTCCAGCAGCGATCTGGCCCAAGGCGAAATCCGCAGGCTTGCTGCCAGGGGGAGGGGCCCGTGGGGCGGCTCGCCAGCCAGAGGGTGGCCAGCGGCCAGGCAAGGTCAGGAATGGGCTGCGCTGTGGTGGGGATAGGCCACTGGGTGTGGTGGCGCATCGCCAAGACGTCAGGCTCTTCACACAGGCGCAGCAGCAGCGGGCCGTTGTGTACCAGCGGGCCGAGATCCAGCGCCGCCAGCGCATCGGCCAGTTGGGCGAACGCCTCGGCGCGGCTCTGACCGTGGGCGATCAGCTTGGCGATCATGGGATCGTAATAGGGGCTGACCTCATCGCCAGCGGTAACGCCAGTGTCGATGCGCACACCAACGGGCCAGTAGAGCCAGTGGATGGGGCCGCTGGCGGGCAGAAAACCGGCCGCCACATCCTCGGCGTAGAGGCGCGCCTCCACCGCATGGCCGCGCAGCACCACCTCATCTTGAGTGAGTGGCAGCGGCTTGCCTTCGGTCACGGTCAGCTGCCAGGCCACCAGATCCTGCCCGGTCACGGCTTCGGTGACCGGATGCTCTACCTGCAGCCGGGTGTTCATCTCCATAAAGAAGAACTCATCCTTGCAGAGCAGAAATTCGATGGTGCCAGCCCCCTGATAGTGGATGGCCTTGGCAGCGGCCACGGCTGCATCCCCCATGGCGCGGCGCAGGGCCGGAGGAATGTCGGGGGCGGGCGCCTCTTCGATCACCTTCTGATGACGCCGCTGCAAGGAGCAATCACGGTCCCCCAGATAGATGGCGTTGCCGAGGCTGTCGGCAAAGACCTGCACCTCAACATGGCGGGCCCGGGGCAGATAGCGCTCCAGCAGCACCCGATCATCGCCAAAGGCGGCCTTGGCCTCCCGTTTTACTGCTGCCAGTGACTCGTCAAAGTCAGCCAGCTGATCGACCCGGCGCATCCCCTTACCACCACCGCCACTGGCGGCCTTGATAAGCAGCGGGAAGCCAATCTGGCTCGCCTGATCGCGCAAGAAGTCCGGTCGCTGATCCGTGCCGTGATAGCCGGGCAACACAGGTACGCCGGCGGCCTGCATCAGCGCCTTGGCGCCCGATTTGTCACCCATGGCGAGAATGGCGGCGCCGCTTGGGCCGACAAAGCGCACGCCGCGTTGTTCGCAGGCGGTGGCAAAATCGCTGTTTTCTGACAGAAAGCCGTAACCGGGATGGATGGCATCGGCGCGTGCCTCTTTGGCAATCTTCAGCACCTTGCCGGTGTCGAGATAGCTCTCTCTGGCCGGTGCGGGGCCCAGATGCCAGGCCTCATCGGCCAGACGGGTGTGCATGGCATGGGCGTCGGCATCGGAGTAGAGGGCGATGGTGTGGATGCCGAGGTGTTTTGCCGTCTTGATGATGCGCACGGCGATTTCGCCGCGATTGGCAATCAGCAGGCGCTTAATCTGAGTGTGATGGGTCATGTCTCATCCTTGAAACGGGGACGCCAGGCGGGAGGGCGTTTGTCGAAGAAGGCCTGCATCCCCTCCTGGGCTTCGAGACCGACCCGAACCCGGGCGATGGTCTCGACGGTTTTCTCTTCGTGCAGGCGGGAAGGGTGGGCCTCTATCGCCGCTAGCAGCCGTTTGGTCTCTTTCATCGCCTCCGGCCCGTTGCGGCACAGACGCAGGGCCAGTGCCCGCCCTTCCGCCAGCAGTTGATCCGGTTTGTAGAGTTGATGTGCCACATTGAGCCGACAGGCGGTTATGGCATCGAACGGCTCGGCGCTGAGCATGTAGCGGCGCGCCTGACGCATCCCCATGGTGCGCACCACGTAGGGGCTGATCACCGCAGGCACCAGACCCAGGCTCACCTCGGAGAGACAGAAGCGGGCATCATCGCTGGCCAGCACCAGATCGCAGGCACAGATCAGCCCAAGCGCCCCACCATAGGCGGCCCCTTGCACCAGCGCCACCGTGGGGAAGGGGAGCTCGTCGAGGGTCTGCATCAGCCGCGCCAATACCCGGGCGTCTTCGCGATTGTGCTCGAAATCGGCGTGGGCCAGATTGCGCATCCAGTTGAGATCGGCGCCCGCGCAAAAGTGCTTGCCCTCGGCCCGCAGCAGCAGGGCGTGAGGGCGTTCGGCGAGATCATGACCATGGAGATGGGCCAGATCATCGAGGCAGTCGAGCAGCCCCAGCATCAGGTCGGCATCAAAGGCGTTGTGGCGGGCCGGGCGCGACAGCACCAGCTCGGCCAGTGGGCCGTGCCGCTCCAGCCGAAACGGGCTCTGGGCTGAAGAGCTGAGTGCTGGGGAAGTGAGTGGGTAGGACATGTGCTTGCTCCTTACATCCGGAAGATGCCGTACTGCTCGGGTTCAATGCGGGCACCCTGACAGGCGGCCAGTGCCAATGCCAGCACGGTGCGGCTCTGGGCCGGGTCGATGACGCCATCATCCCAGAGGCGGGCGCTGGCGTAGTAGGGGTGACCCTGCCGCTCATACTGCTCGATCACTGGGGCGCGGATGGCGGCCGTTTCCTGTTCGCTCAAGTCCTTGCCCTCAGCAGCCAGCTTGTCCCGACGCACCTGCACCAGCACCCCGGCAGCTTGCTCGCCCCCCATGACGGAGATGCGGCTGTTGGGCCAGCTAAAGAGAAAATCGGGTTCATAGGCACGCCCGCACATGCCGTAGTTGCCAGCGCCAAAGCTGCCGCCGACGATCAGGGTGATCTTGGGCACCCAGCTGCAGGCCACGGCGGTGACCAGCTTGGCGCCATGCTTGGCGATTCCCTCTTTTTCTGCGCTACTCCCCACCATAAAGCCGGTGATGTTCTGCAAAAAGAGCAGCGGAATGGCGCGTCGGTTACAGAGCTGGATAAAGTGAGCGCCTTTCTGGGCGCTGTCGCTGTGCAGCACGCCGTTGTTGGCGAGGATCCCCACTTCCATGCCGCAAATGCGGGCAAAGCCGGTCACCAGTGTGGTGCCGAACAGCGCCTTGAATTCGTCAAAGTCCGAGCCATCCACCAGTCGAGCGATCAGCTCGCGGGCGTCGTAAGGGCGTTTGAGACTGGTGCCCACCAGACCGTAGAGATCCTCTATCGGGTAGCAGGGGGGCTCGTAGCCGGGGCTACTCTCTAACGGCTCGTTACCCAGATGAGTAACCAGCGTGCGGGCGATGGCCAGCGCATGGGCATCGTCACGGGCCATATGATCCGCCACCCCAGAGTGGGCGCAGTGTACCTCGGCGCCGCCCAGGGCCTCGGCGCTGATCTCCTCACCGGTGGCGGCCTTGACCAGCGGCGGGCCCGCCAGAAAGATGGTGGCCTGCTCCCTGATCATGATCGATTCATCCGCCATGGCAGGCACATAGGCGCCGCCAGCGGTGCAGAGCCCCATCACCACCGCCAGCTGGGGAATGTTCTGGGCCGACATGCGGGCCTGGTTGTAGAAGATGCGGCCAAAGTGATCCCGGTCGGGGAACACCTCGTCCTGCATCGGCAAGAAGGCGCCGCCGGAATCCACCAGATAGAGGCAGGGGAGGCGCAGCCGCTCGGCGATGGCCTGGGCGCGCAGGTGCTTTTTCACCGTGAGCGGGTAGTAGGTGCCGCCTTTCACGGTGGCATCGTTCACCACCAGCATGCAGAGCCTGCCCGAGACCCGGCCGATGCCGGTGATGATACCGGCAGCGGGCACCGGCTCGTCATAGACCTGCCAGCCAGCCAGCGCCGACAGTTCGAGAAACGGGGAGCCCGGGTCCAGCAGCTGATTGATGCGCTCGCGGGGCAGCAGCTTGCCACGGGCCTGATGGCGGGCGTTATTGGCCGCGCCGCCGCCCAAGGCTATCTCTTCCAGGTGGGCATTGAGATCGTCGACCAGCCCCTGCATGGCGGCCCGATTGGCCGCATATTCCGGACTCGCCGTGTCGAGACGGGAGTGGATACGACTCATGCGTTTTCTCCCATCAGTTCGCGACCAATCAGCCAGCGGCGGATCTCCGAGGTGCCGGCGCCGATCTCGTAGAGTTTGGCGTCCCGCAGCAGCCGACCGGTGGGGTATTCGTTGATGTAGCCGTTGCCGCCGAGCAGCTGGATGGCATCAAGCGCCATCTGGGTGGCATTTTCGGCGGCAAACAGGATGGCGGCGGCGCAATCCTTGCGGCTGGTGCGCCCCTGATCGCAGGCGCTCGCCACCGAGTAGACCAGCGCCCGGCTGCTGGCCAGACGGGTATACATGTCGGCCAGCTTGCCCTGTACCAGCTGGAACTCGCCTATGGCCTGGCCGAACTGCTTGCGCTCGCGCACATAGGGCAGCACCACGTCCATGCAGGCCTGCATGATGCCAAGTGGGCCGGCCGCCAGCACCACCCGTTCGTAATCCAGCCCGCTCATCAGCACCTTGACCCCGCCGTGCAGGGGGGCGAGCAGGTTTGCCTGCGGTACCCAGCAGTTGTCAAACACCAGCTCGCAGGTGCTGGAGCCGCGCATCCCCAGCTTGTCGAGCTTCTGGGCGGTAGAAAAACCGGAAGTGCCGGCTTCAACGATAAAGGCAGAAATTCCTTTGGGGCCCGCACTGGTATCTGTCTTGGCATAGATGACGAAGGTGTCGGCATCAGGTCCGTTGGTGATCCACATCTTGTTGCCGTTCAGCACGAAGTGATCGCCCTCGCGCTCCGCGGTGAGGCGCATGCTGACCACATCGGACCCGGCTCCCGGCTCGCTCATGGCCAGCGCCCCCACATGCTCGCCGCTCACCAGCGGGGGGAGGTAGCGTGCTTTTTGCTCCGCCGTGCCGTGGCGGTGGATCTGATTGATGCAGAGATTGGAGTGGGCGCCGTAGGAGAGGCCGACCGAGGCGCTGGCGCGGCTTACCTGTTCCATCACCAGCACGTGGGCCAGATAGCCGAGGTTCACCCCGTCATACTCCTCCGCCACCGTGATGCCGTGCAGCCCCAGTTCACCCATCCGGGGCCAGAGATCACGGGGAAAGGCATTGCTCTGATCGATCTCGCTGGCGCGCGGGGCGATCACTTTCTGGCAGAAGGCCGCAACCTGTTCGGTCAGGGCATTCAGGGTCTCATCCATCTGCATCCATGCTCTCCTTGTGGATATGACAATCGGGTAGGAAGGTGGGTTCGACCGGCTGACTCGGCGTTACAGCTGGCAGTGGTCGGTCCATTTTTGTACTTCACTTTTGCCACAAGTTTACGTTAGCGTAAACGTAAATCAATTGTTAATCTGTTGTGTGTCGATAGAGAGGTAGTTATGAGAGCGTCATCAGCTACCACGACAACAGCGCCATAGTGGCAGATCCGAATGACCAGTGTGTGGGCGCCGCGTCATAAAGCACGAACTCAGGAAAATAAGCGCGGGACAATAAGCGCGGGGCAACAAGGGAGCGAACGACGAGATGGATTTTACCCTGACCGATGATCAACAGGCGTATGTGGAGGCGGCCGCCGCCTTTGCCGACGATGCGCTCAAACCCCATGCCGCGCGCTGGGATAAAGAACACGAGTTTCCGATCCCCACCATCAAGCAGGCGGCCGAACTCGGGTTTTGCGGTCTCTATACCCCGGAGCAGTTTGGCGGATTGGGGCTGCCTCGCCTCGATGCGAGCCTCATCTTCGAGCGCCTCGCCATGGGTTGCACTTCTACTACGGCGTATCTGACCATCCACAACATGGTGAGCTGGATGCTGGGCAGCTGGTTGCCCAGGGAGGTCGCCGAGCAGTGGGTGCCCAAACTGGCCAGCGGCGAGCTGCTGGGCTCCTATTGCCTTACCGAGCCGGGTGCGGGCTCCGATGCTGCGGCACTCAAGACCCGAGCAATTCGCGAGGGTGACAGCTATCTCATTGAGGGAACCAAGGTCTTTATCTCGGGAGCAGGCAGCAGCGATGTGCTGGTGGTGATGGCCCGTACCGGTGGTGAAGGTGCGAAGGGGATCTCTGCCTTTATGGTGCCGGCTAATGCCCCCGGCGTGAGCTATGGCAAGGCAGAAGAGAAGATGGGCTGGAACAGCCAGCCGACCCGGGAGGTTGTTTTCAACGGGGTGCGTATTCCCGCCCGCTACCGGTTGGGTGAGGAGGGGGAAGGGTTCAAGTTCGCCATGCAGGCCCTCGATGGTGGGCGCATCAATATTGCCACCTGTTCGGTGGGCACCGCCCAGCAGGCGCTGGACGATGCGCTTGCTTATGTGCAGCAGCGCCAGCAATTTGGTCACCCGATCAGCGAATTCCAGAGCGTGCAGTTTCGCTTGGCCGATATGGCGACCGAGCTGGCTGCCGCCCGTTTGCTGGTGCGTCAGGCCGCCGACAAGCTGGATCGCGGGGCACCCGACAAGAGTGCCTGGTGTGCCATGGCCAAACGGTTTGCCACCGATGTGGGTTATCGAATCTGTGATGAGGCTCTGCAACTCTTTGGCGGCTATGGTTATATCCGCGAGTATCCGCTCGAGCGCTATCTGCGCGATACCCGGGTACACCGCATTCTGGAGGGCACCAACGAGGTGATGCGACTCATCATCGCGCGCCGCCTGCTGGCCGATCCCGGTTTGTCGCTGGGCTAACCGGTGGTCGCATCAAGGGTGTGTTGCCTGCCACCCGATTTGCACCGTGCCATGCCGGTTTCGGCTTTGTGAGCCAGCCACAGGTTGGTGTCATTCAAGCCTGTCATCATGGCGGCAGCTTCATCGACAAGGACAATGTTATGACAAGGATCAGACTCGAATATCATGGCCACGTGGCCTATATCACCCTCGACCATCCCCCTGCCAACACCTGGACCCGCGCCAGCCTGCAGGCCTTTTTGCAGATGATGGTGGAGCTCGACAGTCGTCCCGATGTGGTGGCGCTGGTGATCCGTGGTGCGGGCGACAAATTTTTCTGCGCCGGTGCCGACCTCAATATGTTTGTCGAGGGGAATGTCGAGCTGGCCCGCGAAGTAGCCGAGGCCTTTGGCAAGGCCTTCGAGGCGCTGGCCCGTTTTCACGGCGTCAGTATCGCCGCCATCAATGGTTATGCCATGGGCGGCGGGCTGGAAGTGGCGCTGGCTTGTGATATCCGCATCGCCGAGCAGCAGGCGTTGCTGGGACTTCCGGAAGCCTCGGTGGGCTTGCTTCCCTGTGCCGGTGGCACCCAGCGCCTGACCGAGCTGGTGGGGCCGGGCTGGGCCAAGCGGATGATCCTCTGCGGTGAGAAGGTGAGTGCCTCGCTGGCCTACGAGATGGGGCTGGTGGAGGAGGTGGTGAAAACCGGTCAGGCGTGGGAGGCCGCGCACCAGATGGCCCATCTGGTGGAGCGCCAGAGCCCGAGCGCCCTGCGCGCCTGCAAAACCCTGATCAATCAGGGCCGCAGTGGCCCACGGGATGCAGCCTTGCCCCTTGAGCGAGCACTGTTTCTCGCTCTCTTTAGCGATGCCAACCAGCGTGAAGGGGTGGCCGCCTTCCTGGAGAAACGCTTACCGCGCTGGCAATATGGCCCAACAGAATAAATCCATACGGAGCAGTTTATGAGTGAGCCGGTCAAGGTTAGCTGTTATCCCACCGAAGATGGCCATCAGATCGGGGTGTTGACCCTCGACAGCCCTGCGTCTCTCAACGCATTGAGCCTTCCGATGATCCAGATCCTGCAACAGACGCTGACCCGTTGGGAGCAGGATCCCGCCATCGTCTGTGTACTGCTGCAGGGGATGGGTGAGAAGGCATTTTGTGCCGGTGGCGATATCCGCTCCTTCTATTACCGCAAACAGGAGGCAAGCGGATCCG
Source organism: Aeromonas allosaccharophila (assembly GCF_000819685.1). Taxonomy (GTDB): domain Bacteria; phylum Pseudomonadota; class Gammaproteobacteria; order Enterobacterales; family Aeromonadaceae; genus Aeromonas; species Aeromonas allosaccharophila. The sequence goes on from NZ_CDBR01000054.1 coordinate 15,796, forward strand.
AACTGTTCGAGTATGCCCGCGACTTTTTCGAGCAGGAGTACCGGCTCGACCACCACATCCACGGTTATCGCAAACCCCTGATCTGCTTGGTGGACGGTATCTGCATGGGGGGCGGTATTGGCCTGTTTGCCGGTGCCGATTTTCGGGTGGTGACCGAGAAGAGCCTGTTCGCCATGCCGGAGGTGACCATCGGCCTCTACCCAGACGTGGGGGCGAGCTGGTTTTTAAGCCGGATGCCGGGGCGGCTCGGGCTCTGGCTTGGTCTGACTGGCGCCCGCTTCAATGGCGCAGATGCCCTTGGGGTGGGGTTGGCGGATCACGCCATCGCCAGTATCGAGCACAGTGCACTGCTGTCACGCCTCGCCGTGCTCGACTGGGCTGGCAGTGGTGATCCCCGTGAGCAGATAGATCTGCTGCTGAGGGGTTTGCACCGTGAGGTGGTGGCCCGCTTGCCAGCGCCAGTGCTGTTGCCCCATCAACAGAGGATCGATGCCTTGCTGGCGGGGCGCACGCTGCAAGGTGTATTGGCGCGGTTGTTCGAGGCTCAGTTCAATGAACAGGAGACGGTACTCCAGCAGGCGCAGCAGCTCTGCCGCACCGGCAGCCCCATCAGCCGTGCCATTTTGTGGCGCCAATATTGGCAGGCTCGCCGCAACTCACTGGCAGAGGTATTTGCCGAGGAGCTGACCCTCTCGGTCAACTGCGTGCTCAAGGGGGATTTTGTGGAAGGGGTACGGGCACTGCTGATCGACAAGGATAAAGCTCCCCACTGGCAACTGTTGCCACCGGAGGGGGAGTGGCTGGATGAGTTTTATCGCTGGCCGCAGGGGCGCAATCCGTTGGCCTGCAAGGAATAACATCTTGGCAATCGGCGGACGCCGCCATCAGCAATGCAAGGAGCAAGCGGGATGACAAGGATAGGGTTTATCGGGCTCGGCAACATGGGGGGGCCCATGGCGGCCAATCTGGCTAGGGCCGGGCACAGGGTGCAGGTGTTTGATCTGGTTGCCCAAAACATTGAGCGCGCTATCGCCGCTGGCTGCATCGCCGCGGGGGATGCCCGTGAGGCGGTGACCGGCTGCGAGGTGGTGATCAGCATGCTACCTGCGGGGGAGCATGTGCGCGACCTTTGGTTGTCTGAGGGGCAGGATCTGCTGGCAGCCCTGCCGGTTGGTGCACTGGTGATCGACTGCTCCACCATAGATGTCGACTCTGCCCGTCAGGTCGGGGAGGCGGCCCGCGCCCGCGGTTTGCGCTTTATCGATGCCCCCGTATCGGGCGGTGTCGCCGGTGCGGCCGCTGGGACGCTCACCTTTATCGTTGGCGGCGACGCGGCAGATTTCGAGGCGGCGAAATCCCTGCTCGCCTGCATGGGGCAGAACCTGTTTCACGCAGGGATGCTGGGGGCGGGGCAGATCGCCAAGATGTGCAATAACATGCTGCTTGCGATCCATATGGCGGGCACTGCCGAGGCACTGGCCCTCGGGGTGAAGGAGGGGCTGGATCCCGCCGTGCTCTCCACCATCATGGGCAAGAGCTCCGGCAACAACTGGAGTCTGGAGCGCTACAACCCCTGGCCCGGAGTGATGGAGAATGTGCCCGCTGCCCGCAACTATCAGGGGGGATTTATGACCCGTTTGATGGTGAAAGATTTGGGATTGGCCATGGCGCTGGCCGAGCATGGCCACAGCGCTGTGCCGATGGGGGCGCTCGCGCGTAACCTGTTCAACCTGCATGCCGCTCAGGGGCAGGGGAGCCGCGATTTCTCCAGCATCGTCGAACTCTATCTGGATAAACAGGATCCCGCCTGACGGGCACCTCTCTTCAAGGCATCTCCCTTCGACCAGCTACAAGGAGCATTGATGGATATCAAAGATAAGGTCATCGTTATTACCGGCGCTGGACGTGGCTTGGGACGGGCCATTGCGCTGGCCCTGGGCGCACAGGGGGCGACGCTGGCACTGCTCGACATCAATCGCGCCGATCTGGAAGCGACCGCCGCCATGGTTCACTGCCAGAATGGTCAGTGCGATCAAGATAGCCAGTGCGAGCTGTTTGTCTGCAATGTGGCGAGCGAAGCCGAGGTTGAGTCGGTTTTTGCTGGCATCAAGGAGCGTTTTGGCGTGCTGCACGGTCTTATCAACTGCGCCGGCATTTTGCGCGATGGCGTGCTGATCAAGGTGAAAGAGGGTGAGCTGGTGGAGAAGATGACGCGGGCCCAGTGGCAGAGCGTGATTGACGTCAACCTCACAGGTACCTTCCTCTGTGGGCGCGAAGGGGCGGCGCTGATGGCAACCGGCGGGGAGGGGGGCGTCATCATCAACATCTCCTCTATCGCCCGCGCCGGCAATATTGGCCAGAGCAACTATGCCGCCAGCAAGGCGGGGGTTGCCTCGCTGGTGGTGACCTGGGCGCGGGAGTTGGCGCGCCATGGCATTCGGGTGATGGGGATTGCCCCCGGGGTGTTTGCCACCGACATGACGGCGGCGATGAAGCCGGAGGCGATGGCGCGGATGCAGCAGGCCATTCCGGTCGGCACCCTTGGCGAGGCGCAACAGCTGGCCGAGACGGTGAGCTTTATTCTTGCCAACGACTATCTGTCGGGACGGATGATAGAACTGGATGGCGGTTTGCGTTTATAGGCTTTCGCTTGGAGCTATCCTGTGCCGACGGGGGCGGGCCAAAGTGACAGAAGGCGGTCAGCCCCCCATTATGCTTGCCGTCTGGATCGCCTCAATCAGCGCGGCCCGGTTGATGCGAGGGCGCTCGCCATCGAGCAGTTGCTGCCACAGGGCAATGGCCTGACTGTAGCGGCCATGCAGGAAGTGATCGGAGGCGAGCAGCATCAGGGCGCTCACTTCCCCCGCATCCTGCTTGAGGGCACTCTCCAGCAGGCGGGTTGCCTCGGGAGTCAGCTGCTGGCCCGCCTGATAGTAGAGCACGGTGGCTTGGGCGGCCTGGGTCGCCGCGCTGGCGCCCCCTTCTTGCAGAGCAAGACGCTGATAGGCGAGCAGGGCGTTGTCGTACTCGCCCCGATAGAGGTAGAGCTGGCCGAGCGCCGCCCAGCTGTCGAGATCGGCGGGGTTGCGCTGAAGTTTCTGATGGAGACTCCCCAGCTCCTTGTCCTGCAGATCCCGCGGGCTCAACCCCGCCAGCGGATCGGGGCGCGACTGATAAGCCTGCCATGCCTGATAGCGGTCGGTGCTGAGATACACAGCGGCCACGGCCGTGATGGCCATGATGCCAAGCAGCAACAAGGCCCGCCCGTGCCGATGATGGCGGCCGCGATTGGTATGCTGGCTGGCCAGTTGCGCGCGCAGGGCCAGCTCCGCTGCCGGGATGGCATTCGCCAAACGGGCGGCGCTTAGCTCCCCGTATAGCGGTTGATCTGGAGAGAGGCCCGCCTGCTCCCCGTGCATGATCAGCAGATTCAATTCGCTGCGCGGATCGGCGGCGGGTTGATGGATTGCCTCAACAGTTGCCTTAACGACAGGGATGGCCTGCGCTTTCATGCGCGTCAGGCGGCGAAACAGAGTCAACAGCGCCAGCCCCAACAGCAGCAGGGGTCCGCCCCACAACAACGCCGTGCTGGCTTTGAAGGGGGGATCGTAGCGCACGAAATCGCCAAAGCGCTCCGTCATGCGGGCGATCACCTGTTCATCAGACTGCCCCTCGTCCACCCAGCGGTAGACTTCGAGCCGCAGATCCCGCGCGATGGGGGAGTTGGACTCCACCAGATTCTGGTTTTGGCACTGGGGGCAGCGCAGGGCGCGGGCCAGCTCCTGAGCGCGGATCTGCAGCTCGGGGTGGCGAAACTGATAGGTATCGACCCCGCTGGCAAGGGCCCCGAGACTTAATGCCAGCAAGAGCTGCGCGATCAGGGCGTGGCAGAGACGGCTCATTGCTTGCTCTCCTGCACTTGTCTATTCACTTCGGGCTGGCTAGCGATTTTGCTGCGGGCCTCGGCAAGCAGAGGGGCAAACTGGCGTAGCCAGATCCCTTTGGTGAGCTCGCCGGTATGGCGGGCGAGCAGGGCGCCATCGGCATCAAACAGATAGGTTTCCGGCGTGCCGTAGACGCCGAGCTCCAGCGCAAGTTTGCCGTCAGGGTCGGCCAGCACGGCGCGATAGGGGTTGCCCGCCTGGATAAGCCACATACGGGCCGCATCCCCCTTGTCTCGGTAGTTGAGACCGTAGAGGGGCACTGTGTCCGCCAGCTCGCTGAGCAGCGGATGCTCAGCGCGGCAGTTGACACACCAGCTGGCCCAAACGTTGAGCACAAAGGGTTCGCCCTTGAGGCTGGCGGTCTGGATCGGACGCCCACCCAGCAGATTGTCGCTCTGCCACATGGGCAGAGTGCGCCCTGCGACGGCCTCATCCTGGCTGTAGGGATTGTTGCCAAGGCCGAGCCAGAGCAGGGCGCCGAGGCCCAGGGTCAGCAGCAGTGGAACAAAGAGGCGCAGGCGGGATCTCATAACGCCTCCTGTTCGAGCCGGTGATGGGAGGTGCCAACCGCAACGGAACGGGAGGCAAGCAAGGGGCGACGGGCGAGCAGGCGCAGGGTGCCTCCAGCCATCATCAACAGGCCACCGAGCCAGATCCAGCGCACCAGCGGCTTATGGTGCAGACGCATGGCATAGGCATCTGGTCCCATCTTCTCACCCAGCACCACGTAGAGATCGCTAAGCATTCCCCATGCAATGCCGGGCTCGTTCATGTTCATGGTGCGCACGCTGTAGTGGCGCCGCTCCGGCGTCAGCCAAGCTACCTCTTTACCGTTCTTGTGCACGCTAAGTGTGATGCGCTCGGCGGTGTAGTTGGGGCCGATCACCGGCTCGCGCCCCTCATAGCGAAACTCGAACGCGCCGAGCTGGTAAGGCTGGTTGGCACTTAGCACAGTGCCCCCCTCCTGACTGTGGTGACTCACCTGCGCGATGCCAAGGGCGCACACCGCCACCCCGAGGTGGGCAAGCAAACTGCCGAACCGATTGAGGGTGAGTTCACGCAGCGACGTCGGTTGCAAGAGCGGGAGCAACAGGCTGGCCATCAGCCAGAGGCACACCATATTGGCGAGGATGCCGATCCAGCTAGCGGAAAACGATCCCTGTTCCAGATAGGCCAAGCTAAGCAGCCCGCCGCCAAGCAAGCCAAACAGTGGCGGCAACAGGGTGTTGAGCCGGGAACTTGCGGCCAGCTGTTGCCAGCGCAGGCGCGGCAGTTGGGTCATCAGCGCCATCAGGCAGAGGGCCAGCGGCACGAAGATGGTGTTGAAATAGGGGGCGCCCACCGAGAGCGAGCCCAGATGGAGCGACTGGAACACCATGGGGTAGAAGGTGCCGAGCAGCACGCTGGCGCAGGCCACGCAGAACAGCAGGATGGCGGCGCCGAGCAGCCCCTCTTTTGACAGCAAGCCAAAGCGGGCATAGGGGGCGCGAATGTCCGCCCGCAGGGCAAACAGGGTGAGGGCACTGGTCAATAGCAAGCCGAGCAATAGCAGCAGGGTGAGGCCGCGGCTGGGGTCTACCGCAAAGGCGTGCACCGAGGTGAGCACCCCGGAGCGCACCACGAAAGTACCGAGCAGGCTCAGCGAAAAGGTAAAGATGGAGAGCAACAGCACGGCGTGGCCGTAAGCGCCGCGCTTCTCGCAGACAATCAGGGCGTGCAGCAGGGCAGTGCCCAGCAGCCAGGGCAAGAGGGAGGCGTTTTCTACCGGATCCCAGAACCACCAGCCACCCCAGCCGAGCTCGTAGTAGGCCCACCAGGAGCCCAGCACGATGCCGGCGGTGAGAAACACCCAGGAGCCGAGCGCCCAAGGGCGACTCCAGTGGGCCACGGCGCCATCTAGCCTGCCCGAATGGAGCGCCGCCATGGCGAAGGCGAAGTTGACTGCAAATCCGACGTAACCGAGATAGAGCAGGGGCGGGTGGATGATAAGGCCGATATCTTGCAGCATGGGGTTGAGATCGCGCCCCTCCAGCGGCCCCGGGAACTGGCGGTCAAACGGGCTGGAGAAGATCAGGGTATAGAGGCCGCACAGCCCGACGATCAGCCCCATGATGGCTAATACCCGGGTGCGGATGAGCGGATCGACCCGCCTGGAGCAAAGGGCCACCAAGGCGCCCCACAGCCCCAGCGCAAAGACGAAGAACAGCATGGAGCCCTCGTGGCCGCCCCACACTGCCGCCAGTTTGAAGCCAAGGGGCAGGGCGCTGTTGGCGTGCTGGGCCACATAGACCAGGGTGAAGTCATCGAGGCCAAAACAGCTGGCGAGCAGCAGCAGGGCGGTCCCGAGCAGGAGCGCGACCAGGAGGGCCAGCGGTGTTGCGCAGCCGAGCAGCGGGCGTGAGGCGAGCCGCAGTCCCAGCCAGGGCAGCAGCCCTTGCAGCAGGGCGAGCCCGGTCGCCAGCAACAGTGAGAGATAGCCGAGCTCCGCCAGCACACAACCTCCGTTTCAATCTTTGATGTCATTCATGTCATGCCACACACACCGCGTCGTCTCCCTTTGGGGGAAAACATTGCCAAGCAACGGGTGTGGCATCACCAGAAATTCATTGGGCCAGCAACAAACCAGCGCCAGTCACCCGAGGGTGGCTGGCGCTTATCCCCAGCTTTCAATAACCGGTTCACGCTCCGTCGTGAGAGGTCGTCAGCAAGGTAAAGAGCAGCGCAGGAACCGGAGTGTATGTGAATACATGAGGATTCCGAGCAGCACATGAGCCTTGATCACGGCCTCGCAGCAGGAGCGTGAACCGGTTTTTAAACTACTGTCATCTGGCCGGCATAAAGCACGAAGTAGCGCAGCAGCAGGATCCCCACCAGGGTCAGGCTGCAGACCAGCACCAGATAGCCGTTTTTGGCCCGCAGCGGCGCGGGGGCCAGCAGGGCCAGCAACTGGGGCAGCAGCATGCCGATGCCCACCACCCCGAGCCAGAACACCTGAGCCCAGAAGCCGCTGCCGATGGCGGCCCACATGGAGGCCTCCTTCTGGCCGCCACCGAAGTAGAGGCCGGTAAAGAAGCAGACCAGCAGCAGCACCTCCACCGCCAGCACCGGCCGCTCGAAGCGGTGAACAAAGCTCACCCCCTGGCTGTGATGGTTCTCCTTGAACAGGGTGACCGCCAGCAAGATGGTGGAGGCGATGCCAGAGCTGACGCCGGAGATGAGGAACAGCACCGGCAACACCGGATTGTTCAAGAGCGGATAGGTCTTGAGCGCCGACAGCAGAAAGCCGGTGTAGGCCCCCAGCAGCACGGCAAGCAGCAGCAAGAGCGGTGTCAGCAAGGTTTCAATGCGTGCCAACAGGGCGATTAGCCCATCCACAAAGGCGAGCTTCTCTTTCAGCAACCGGCTGCGAAGGGTCTCGATCTCGGTGCGAAATACCACCGCCAGCCAGGCGAACAGCACCGCCATGTAGACCTGGAACAGCATGACCCCCATCGACATCACTGAGTCGAACTGGTAGTGGAACATCAGCTTCCAGAAGGTCCAGGGGCGGGCCAGGTGGAAGATGAGGATCAGTAACCCCAGCACCACGCTCACCGGCGCCAGAATGGCGGTCGCCTTGATGATGCCGCTCTCGCTGCCGGCCCCCTTGCGGCGCAGCAGCACCGAGAGGGTGGTGGCCCCGGCGGAGATGCCGAGCAGAAAGAGATAGATGGCGATGGGCCAGTCCCAAACGAGTGAAGAGAAGTGAAATGCGTCATGCAACATGATCCATTCCTCCTTCTGCCACTGCGGTAGATGGCGATCGGACAAATCCCCACACGAGGGAAGGGAAGTGAAACGCCTCTTGCATCGTCATGACTTTATCTCCCCTTTGGGCACGCGGTACATCTTGGGCGAAGTGCCGAGTGCCTGCTTGTAGCGATAGGTGGTCTCCTTCACCAGCCGTTTGGCGATGGGGCTGTCCGGGTCATCCAGATTGCCGAACACCAGCGCCTTGGTGGGGCAGGACTCCACGCATGCCGGCTCCTTACCCGCCGCCAGGTTGGTCTTGCGGCAAAAGTCGCACTTATCGGCAACCTTGGTCACAGGGTTGATAAAGCGCACCTGATAGGGGCAGGCGGCCAGACAGTACATGCAGCCGACGCAGAGATCCGGGTTGACGTCGACGATGCCATCTTCCTTGCGGATATGGGAGGCACCGGTCGGGCAGACGTGTACGCAGGGAGCGTTGTCGCAGTGCTGGCAGGACTTGCGAAAGAAGTGGTACTCGGCATCGGGGAAGGTGCCGATGGGGCCGGAGCGGATGATCTCGAGGCGCGAGACCCCCTCTGGCACCTGATTGACCTCCCGGCAGGCATCCATGCAGGCGGTACAGCCGATACAGGCCGTCTCGTCGTGGATCATGCCGTAGCGGACCCCGTCGATGGTCTGGCTGTGGGCGAGGGTGGCGGCAAGGGAGCGGGTGTTGGCACGAGCAGCCCCCGTCATCATGATGAGGGCCCCCGCGCTCATCCCCGCCATGAAGTGACGGCGAGAGCAGCTCATTGTGCCTCCTTGCCCGAGGTGGTGTTCGCCTTGGCCGCCTTGACGGCCTCATGCTGCTTGCTGTGGCAGTCGACGCAGAGCTTGATGCGGGACTTCTCCGGAATAGCCACCATGGGCTCCTTGGCCGGGTGCAGCTGGTGGCAGCTGGTGCAGGTGAGCTTGGTGGCGTGCACGTCGTGGGCCCAGAGCGCCTCGCGCAGCGGTTTGGGCTCGTGACAGCTCATGCAGACCCCGTTCTGCTCGGCGATGGGGTAGCTCTCGGTACTCTGTTTGTCATTGAAGCTGTCGCTAAAGCGCATCACATCCTTGACCCCTTCCCGGTGTTTGGGGGAGGGCTGACCATGGCAGTTGGTGCAGGTGACCGGCGCCAGGTTGTTGGGGTTGGTCGCCTGGCCGTGCTTGCCGTGCATGCCGTATGCCTGCTCCTTGTGGCAGTCGGTACAGGCGGCATCGGGATTGCGCAAAAACTCCACCTCATGTGTGGCAGAGAGGGCCGCAGGGGCGTTCGCCGCATCGGCGGCCTGACCCTGCAGGCTGGTCAGCAGCATCGCTGCCATCAGCATCAGTCGTAAGAAATCCATTGTTAAATCACCCATAGGAAGCCTCCATCCGGCTGCGGGCCCGCATGCCTCGTCATTGTGCGAGCCGTCCGGCCGCTTTGGCCTCGGCATCCCAGGCGGGGACTGTGGTCTTGAGGAACTGGGCCTTGTCGCTGTTCATCTGCTTCATGTCCATGCCAAGAGCGGCCTGGGCCTTCTCCTTGCTGGAGATGTCAGGAATGGCGATCTCGTGGCTGATCCCCTTGGCGGCCAGCAGGCGTGCCAGCTTGGTGCGGGCATCCGCGGCCTTGTCCAGGGCGGTTCCCAGCATGCGCAGCGCCACTTCCGGGGCGTGCATCTGCACCCCGTGGGAGGCGATGGAGAAGTCCCAGCGCCATTGGGCGTGACGGATGTCCTGCAGAATGTCCTTCATTTCGGCCTCGGTGGCGCCGGCATCCCAGGCGGCCTTGGCTTCAAAGTGGGCGTGCACCAGCTGCTTCTCGACTTTGAGCTTGATCTCGGTGACGGCATCCTTGCGCTGCTTGACCACCCCTTGCAGCATCTCCTTGCTCTGGGTGTGGCAGTTGCGGCAGGTCTGGTCGAAGCGATCGAAGGGGTTGCCCACCTTGTGGTCGGTGTAAACCTTGCCCTGTTCGTTTTGCACCTTGGGCATGTGGCAGTCGACGCAGGCGACGTTGTTCTGGCCGTGAATGCCGGCGCGCCAGGTCTCGTACTCAGGGTGCTGGGCTTTGAGCATCGGGGTCTTGGAGAGGGCATGGGTCCAGTCGGCAAAGCCTATTTCATCGTAATACTGCTCCATCTGCTCAACTGTGGTGCCCTTGTCCCAGGGGAATTTCACCGCCTTGGTGGGGCCGCTGAAGTAGTACTCCACGTGGCACTGGCCGCACACCTGGGACTGCTGATCAAAGCGCCCCTGCTCCTTGAACGGCTTGCCGATGGCGGTCATGGCGCGATCGGCATAGGGACGGGAGAGGTGCAGGGCGGGTTTGCCCTCCTTGAACTCTTTCGAGGCGGTGTCGTGGCAGTCGGCGCAGCCGATGGTGTTGACTATCTCGGGGCCGCCTTTTGCCCACATCCCTTTGAAGTAGCCATCCTCACCCTTTTCGTCGATGACGCGGGCCACGTCCGGGCCTTTACAGCTCCAGCAGGCCATGGGCAGCGGACCGTCTTCGGCGGTCTTGGGGGCGCCGGTGCGCAGGGTTTCCCGCACGTCGGTCAGCGCATAGAAGTGGCCGCGCGGCTTGTTGTAATCCTTGGAGAAGGGGTAGCCGGCCCAGAGCACCACCATCTGCGGATCTTCCGCCAGGGCGTCGGTGCGCTCCTTGCTCTCGCTGGTGCCTTTCCAGCTGGTGAACTGATCGGCGTGATCCTTGGCGAACAGCTCGCTGCGCGCCTCGATCTTGCCCTTGGGCTGTGCCTCGTCGGCCGCCTGTGCCCAGCCGCTGGCGCCAAGCCAGCTGGTCAGCAGCAGGGCGGCGAGCCCCAGTTTGGTCTGTCTGTTGTGTGAACTCACGATCATCACTCCCGAATCGATCTCATTGCCAGGCCCGCGCCATCCTTGCGGTGGACATAGACTCCCGAGAGTGCGGGAGCAGACAGGCCGATTCATTGTTATTGGTGAATAAAAATCACGAAATTATGCAATTGCTCGAAATGGATATTACCAAATGGGTAAAATGAATGATGATTTATCAGGCGCTGATTTGCGCCAGATCAATTAGCCAGGGAGGCAAAGTGCGGAAATGAGATCTTGGTTAAATTATGAGTAAACTCAACTGATTGAGCTGCACTATCAAGATTTACTCATTTTTGGCAGGCGACATTGATGGCTACGCCTGATGTGGCAAGGGTTGGTGAAAAATATGACATGTTATTTATCTATTTATGGGTATATTTTATCATTTGAATATTTATTCGATGTCGCGCCCTTTGTCGACTAGCGCCATGGAACCTTGGAAATGAAAGAGCCGGCAATTGCCGGCTCTTTGTTTATCTCTGCGTGGATTGTTTTTTATGCGACCGCAAGGGCCGGGGGAGTCAGGCCAGCGCCCGGGCCAATAGGTGGATCGGATGTTCACAGCGGAAGCTGGTGCTCATCTCGATTTGCCATTTGCAGGTCTCGCAATCGGTGATCACCAGATCGGGGGCCTGGCGGTTGATCTGATCAAACAGCCCTTCGCCGATGGTCTGGCTGGTTTCGTAGTTCTCCGACTTGAAGCCGTAGGTGCCGGCGATACCGCAGCACTGGGACTCCAGTACCGTCACCTTGACTCCGGGAATGGCGCGCAGCAATTCGAGGGTGTAGATGACGCCCCCCATCTTCTCCATGTGGCAGGGGGTGTGGTAGGCGATGTGCAGATTGAGCGGCTTCATCGCCGGTTTGTTGCCCTTGTAGAACTCGTTCCACAGGAAGCGGGTCACCAGCGAGATGCGATCCCGCACCTTGTGGTTGTCCTGCTCCAGCAGGTGGGGGTATTCGTCGCGCAGGGTGAAGCCGCAGGTCGAGGAGGTGGCCAGCAGTGGCATCTCGTTGCCGAGCAGGGAGTTTTCCATCTGCTGGATGTTGAAGGCCGCCTGCTGTTTGGCCTTGTCCATAAAGCCGTTGGCAATCAGCGGCACGCCGCAGCATTTTTCCCGCTCCAGCAACTGCACGCCGATGTTCATGGCGTTGAGCACTTGCACCAGCTCCTTGCCAAGCTGCGGGTGGTTGTAGTTGACGTAGCAGCCGTGGAAGTAGGCTATTTGGCGCGCAAAGCGGGCTTGAGTCTCTTTCTGCTTCTTGTACCAGCCACGGAAGGTGCCCTGGGAGTATTTGGGCAGGTCGCGGTGGGAGGAGACCCCCAGCGCCTTGTCCAGCACCAGTTTCATCGGCTTGAGGCCGGTGGTGAAGTTGACCACGGGGGCCATCAGGGTAGACATGCTGCCCATCAGATCGGTGTGGGAGAGCACGAACTCGCGGATCCCCGGTTTGAAACCGCTGTATTGGTGCTTGGCCTTGGCGATGATGTCGCCGATGCGTACTCCGCTCGGGCAGGCCACTTCGCAGCGTTTGCAGTTGGTGCAGTGCTTGAGGGCGCTGTCGAACAGCTCCGGGCTTTTGATCCGCAGCCGCTCCCCATCCGGGCCCGCCTGTTTCGGGCCGGGGTAGGCCGGGTTGGCCTTGGCCACCGGGCAGTAGGCGGTACAGACGGTGCATTTGATGCACTGATCGAAAGTTTGGTTGGCGTGATCCAGTAGCATGTCAGTTCTCCTCCCGGCGATGATGAAGACACGGGATATGGGACAAAGTAATCATTGGGCCGCGCCCAGAATATGGCCGGCGGCCTGCCAGCCGGTGGCAACGGCAACACCGGAGCCGGAGCCTTCACGAATTGGGTCGTAATGGGCCAAGACACTGCCGGCGCCATAGAGGTTGACCAGCGGCTTGCCGCCGCGCAGCACCCGCAGCTTGTCGTCGGTCTTGACCCCGAAGCCCATAAAGGGGTGGTGATCGAACAGGCGGCGACCGGCCCAGGCGTCGCGCTCTTCCAGACTCAGCACATCGGCATCGAAGATGGGCTCGCGAATGCCGCGCAGACGGGATTCGAGCCCGCGGCTGAAGAAGCTGCCGGAGGCGAGCACGAAGTGGTCCGCTTCAAACAGCTGATCATCGCCATTCTGGCTGTGTACGCCGATGACGCGATCACCCTCGTAGCGGGCGCCCAGCACTCGTTCACTGGTGAGGAAGGTGCCGCCAAGGGCCATGAAGCGGCGCTTGAGCGCCTCCTGCATCCGCATGCCAATCAGCGACGGCGGCATGGTTGCCACCTCCTTGATGGTGCAGCCGGTGCGCTGCTCCAGCTCCGCCAGACGGGGACCGACCAAGCCAAGGGACAGGCAGGCGGGCAGCACGATATGGCGGCAGCCCGGTTCGCCACACTCCAGCACCATGCGGCTGATCTCGCGGGCCAGGTCCGCTACCAGATGGTGTTTGTCGCACAGGCGGGCGATGTCGGCGGAGCGAAACTCGTGGGGGTTGCGGCTAAATTCCGCCAGCTGGGGCAGGCGTACTTCGCCGGTCAGGATGCGGCAGTGGGCGAAGCGGGGATGAGTCGCCAGATTGGCGGCCGCCAGCGCCGGATGAAAGTCGCGAAAGCCCTCGAGGGTGGCCAGCAGCAGTACATCCGGGATCGGCGCATCGGTGACGCAGGCACAGGTATCGGGGGAGAGCCAGGTGAGCTTGAGGGTGCCGATGGGGGTCAGGCGCTGGTGGTTGGTCTCGTGGTGCACCAGCGGCAATCCCTGCTCGGCGCAGTGGCGCTGCAGATCGGCGAGGCTCGCTTCGATATTTTGCATCCCCACCTTGCTGTAGGGGTGATCCGGATGGGCAGCCATAAAGGCGGGCAGGGCGGCGCGGGGATCTCCCTCGCTCTCCAGCAGATCGACTGAGCCGGAGGAGAAGTGCAGGGCACTCTGGCCGGAGGCCATCAGCAGGGTCTTCTGGCCCGCCTCTACCAGCCGCATGGCGGCCGAGAGTCCCGCCATACCACCGCCGATAACGATATTGTCAAACTTCATGACGGCTCTCCTTGTGAGTGGTCTCGCTGGTTGGGCCGCGAGGCGTATCGGCAACCAGCTGCGGCGCCGTCCATTCTCCCAGGCCAAACAGCCCTTCGTAGATCCAGTAGGTGAACTCGGCCTCGCGCAGGGCATCGCCCCACAGGACGGGGCGGGTCCCCTTGTAACGCTCCTCCAGGAACTGGCGCAGCATGACGCAGGCCTGACGACCGTCAGCTTTGCCATACTCCTGCATCAGACCGGCGGCGCGGTAGGCGCACAGCTCACCCTGACAGGGGCCCATTCCCAGACGGGTGCGGCGGCGCAGGTCGATGAGGTTGTCCACATCCAGTTCGCGCAGGGCGTATTCGATTTCGCCCGCGGTGACCATTTCGCACTCGCAGATGAGGGCGTTGGCCTTGGGGTTGTCACGGAAGAAGGCGATGACCCGCTCGCCGTGGCGGTATTGGGCGGAGCCTTCGACCGGCACCGAGAGACCGGGAGCGGAGACCTTTTCCGGATCCCGTGAGCCGGGCAGGCTCAGTGTGGCGGTCTGGCAGGGTTTGCTGTTGCCGAGTTTTTTGGCCAGCAGATCGGTGGCCCACTCCGCCATCAGGCGGTAGGTCATCAGCTTGCCGCCGGTGATGGTGTTGAACCCCTTGAGGCCGTCGCGTTCGGCGTGATCCAGCAGCACGATACCGCGACTGATGTTGCGGCCGGTGTCGTCACCGTCCACCGCTACCAGCGGGCGTACCCCGGCGTAGGCGCGCAGCAGACGGGTGCGGGCCATGATGGGAGCGAGCTTGATCCCCTCGCGCAGCAGCACCTCGACCTCTTCGGGTTCCACGGTGAGCTGGTCAATCTTGTTGTAATCGATGCGACTCGACGTGGTACCGATAAGGGAGATGGTATCGCCCGGCACCAGAATGTCCGCATCTGCTGGTTTGCGGGCGCGGTTGAGCACCAGCTGGTTGATGCGGTAATCCATGATGAGCAGGGAGCCCTTGGCCGGGAACATGCGGATGCCGAGATCGGCGTATTCGCAAATTTGCTGGCCCCAGATGCCAGCAGCGTTGATCACCTCCTGACACTCCACCTCGAACGCTTCGCCGGTGCGGGTGTTGATCGCCTTGACCCCGTGCACCCGATCCTGCGTGCGGAGCAGCCCCAGCACCTTGCTGTGGGTGAAGATGCGGGCGCCGTGCTCTTTCGCATCCAGCACGTTGGCGGCGGCGAGACGGAACGGATCGACCGTGCCGTCCGGCACATGGATGGCACCGATCATCGCTGGGTTGGCGTTGGGTTCGAGCAGCAGCGCTTCGCGGGGATCGAGCTGGCGGGTGTCGATACCGGCCAGGGCGCAGGCATCCATAAAGGTGCGTTGGAAATTGATGTCATCTTCCGGCAGGGTGAGGAAGAGACCGCCCGTGTCCTCGACACAGTGGCTGGCAATCCGCTTGAGGATGCGGTTTTCCTGGATGCATTCGCGGGCGGACTCCTGATCCGTCACCGCGTAGCGAGCACCGGAGTGCAGCAGGCCGTGGTTGCGGCCGGTGGTGCCAGCGGCGATATCATCGCGCTCGAGCAGGATGCAGTCGATGCCGCGCAGTGCGCAATCGCGCATGATGCCGGCCCCTGTGGCACCGCCGCCTATGATGACGACTTGTGTGGTTATTCTTTTCATTGTTGCCCGTCTCATCTCTTCCAGATGAGGCCAGTGTGGCGCACTTCTGAGTAAAAATGTTTGATATGGGCCAAATTTGCGTTCGCAAACGCTCATTTGTTCGCGCGTTAATGAGCATTGTGTGACATTTGTCACGCTTGTCATCGCAGCGGTTTGTAGGTGGCTGGCGAATGACAGGCACAAAAAAGGGGCATCGGATGCCCCTTGTCGCTGTCTGACGAGTCTGGCGGGGAGTGTGACGAGTCAGCCGCAGCACTTCTTGTGCTTTTTGCCGCTGCCACAGGGGCAGGGATCGTTGCGGCCGGTTTTGAGCGGCAGGGGATCGATCTCCCCTTCGGTGTAGACCCAGCGCCCCTGATAACGCACGAAGCGAGAGCGCTCATGCAGGCAGTGGCGCTTATCCCCCTCCAGAAACCAGGCTTTGAACTCCACCATCCCGGTTTCATCCTGCGGGCCGCCCTGGCTGGCGATGATCTCGAGACCATCCCAGTGGGTATCTGTTTGGGAAAGCTCTGCCGCCGTGAGGCCGCCGAGGTGGGCCGGATGCCAGCTATGGACCAGATACTCCCCCAGCCCGAGCACGAAGGCGCTGTAGCGCGAGCGCATCAGCTGCTCCGGGGTGTCAGCCACGGCGCCACTGTGAAGTGAGCCACAGCACAATTCGAGAGAAAGGGTTGAGCCGCAAGGACAAAGATTCATGATTTTCACATTCTGGCCGATTTGTTTAAGGGAATTGTAACGAAAGGGGGGCTCGCCCTGCCAGCACCTATACTGATGAGTAGGCTAGGAATTCCAATAAAAACAGCTGCAAGGATGTGAAAGATGACGCTAAAACAGAAAATCCTGTTACTGGGTGCAGTACCCGTGCTGCTGATGGCCCTGGTGGTCAATCTCAGTAACTACATGGTCTCCAAGAGCGCTCTGGAGTCTGAGCTGGTGGTGGCGAGGGAAGATGCCATCAAGGAGCGCAAGGCGCTGCTCAGCAGTTACATCATGATGGCCAAAACCGCCGTCGATGCCGTATATGCCCTGCCGGATTCACCGGAAAATCGTCAGAAGGTCAAAGAGTTGCTCAGGCCGCTGCGTTACAGCAGTGACGGCTACTTCTTTGTCTATGACTTCGAGGGCAACACAGTATTGCTGCCGACCCGTGCCGAGCTGGAGGGGAAAAACCGCTGGAACGACAAGGATGCCAAGGGCAAGTTGCTGATCCAGGACATCCTCAAGGTGGCCCGTCAGGGGGATGGCTTCTCCGAGTACTGGACGGCCAAACCCTCCATCGGCCGTGATGCCCCCAAGCTGGCCTTCAACATGGTGCTGGACAAGTATCAGTGGGTCATCGGGACCGGTTTCTATATCGATGATATCGACAACGATCTGGCCGCGCTGCGCGCAGAGCGCGAGAGCAACATGTATGCGTCGCTGCAGAGCAGCGTGCTGGTGATCCTGCTGATCCTCGGTATCACCCTGGTCGTGACGGTGATCGTGGGTAACCGGGTGACCAAACCGCTGGCGGATGCGGTGTCGGCGCTCAATGACATTGCCGACGGGGAGGGGGATCTGACCCAGCGCCTCAAGGTGCAGAGTCAGGACGAGATTGGCCAACTGGCCAGCGCCTTCAATCGCTTCGTCGAGCGGATCCAGTCGGTGGTGAGCCAGGTGGGCGAGACCAGCAATCACCTCTTTAGCGCCGTTGAGAAGCTGCACAATCTGAGCGAACACTACGATCATCAGATGCAGGGCCATAGCCGCGAGACCGATCAGGTGGTGACCGCGGTGACCGAGATGAGCTCCACCGCGCAGGAGGTGGCGGCCAGCGCCTCCAATGCCGCGACCGCAACCAGCGATGCGGCCCGTGAGTCTGACGCGGCGCGCGGTGTGGTCAGCACCGCCATCAACAGCATCAACCGGCTGGTGGGCGAAGTGCATACCGCCTCCGGCGTTATCGAGCAGCTGGCCCACGAGACCGGCAAGATTGGCTCCGTGGTAGAGGTCATTCGTGGCATCGCCGAACAGACCAACCTGTTGGCGCTCAATGCCGCCATCGAGGCGGCCCGAGCCGGCGAACAGGGGCGCGGCTTTGCGGTGGTAGCGGATGAAGTGCGCTCCCTTGCTGGCCGTACCCAGCAGAGCACCAAGGAGATCAACGAGATGCTGCAGCGGCTGCAGGGCGGGGTGAAGCAGGCGGTGGATGTGATGCAGGCGAGCGAAGAGCGCAGTCAGGAGACGGTGCAGGAGGCGGGGCACATCGCCAGCTCCCTCGACAGCATGGTGACGGCGGTCAGTACCATCAACGACATGAATATCCAGATCGCCACCGCCGCCGAGGAGCAGCACGCGGTCTCCGAGGAGATCAACAAGAACCTGGTAGCCATTCAGCAGATCGTCAGCGAGCTGACCGATGCGGCGGTGGAATCCAACAGCACCACTCGCGATCTGGCCAATACCGGCGACAAATTGCGCAAACTGGTCTCCCAGTTCCGTTATTGATCCTGTCAGGGTCCGTGATGACAACCACAAGATGCGGTCTGAACCCCGGTTCAGGCCGCACTTTATTTGGGGATTGCCCAATAATGTGTGAAAATTGGCGGCCCCTGTGTCAGCCCTTAACCCATATCCTATGAATGAGATCGTGAAAGGCAGTATCGACTTGATCCGGCAGCTCAACTACGGCCTGGTGTACGCCAGTCTGGAGGAGCACAAGGAGCTGTCACGTACCGATCTCTCCCGCTTGACCGGCCTATCTCCTGCCAGCATCACCAAGATCACCCGTGAACTGCTCGATGGCGGTCTGGTGGTGACCTGTGGCGAAAGTTCGGTGGGGCGCGGCCGTCGCCAGACCCTGCTGCGCATCAACGAG
This sequence comes from Aeromonas allosaccharophila, assembly GCF_000819685.1. Lineage (GTDB taxonomy): Bacteria > Pseudomonadota > Gammaproteobacteria > Enterobacterales > Aeromonadaceae > Aeromonas > Aeromonas allosaccharophila. The sequence continues at coordinate 33,925 of NZ_CDBR01000054.1, forward strand.
CGCCGCTTCCAGTTTCTCTCCATGCGTCTTGGTCGTGGCTACGTGGATATGGCGCTGTTCGACTTTTCCGGTCGCTCGCTGGCTCGCCAGCGTCACCTATTTACCGAAGAAGAGCGGGCCGATCTGTTGGGCAGTCTGGTACACGCCATCAAGGTGTTTCTGCCGAAAAAGTCCCTCAGTCTGGCCTGTATCGCCCTCTGTCTGCCGGGTCAGGTGGAGCGTCACTCCGGCATGGTCAAGCACTTCCCCTTCTACGATCTGCGCAACTGGCCGCTGGGGCCCACGCTGCAACAGGCGTTTGCCGTGCCGGTGCTGGTGAGCGGTGACGTGCGCACCTGGATCCAGGCCGAGCGGGAGTGGGGGGCTGCCAAGAATTGCGCCGATGCGGTGCTGGTGTTTGTCCACAACGACATCGGGGTCGGCATGGTGGTCAATGGCCAGCTCATCGAGAGCGAGAATGCGCTGCTCGGGGATCTCAGCCATCTGCAGCTCGAGCCTTACGGCCAGCGCTGCTACTGCGGCGGTTTTGGTTGTGCCTGCACCCTGGTGACCAATCAGGCGCTGGAGGCGCAATACCGGGATCTACGCGAGCGGATGCAGGAGCACGACTTGCCCGAGAGCGTTACCATCCGCGAGCTGTGCGAGCTGGCGCTGGCGGGCAACAGCCTCTGTCAGGATATTCTCCATCAGGCGGCGGGCCGCCTCTCCAAGGTGCTATCCAACCTCATCTGCCTGCTCAATCCGGGCAAGCTGCTGCTGGGGGGCGAGATCACCCGTGCCGATCGGCTGCTGTTCCCCATGTTGCACCAGTCGCTGGCCAGCCAGTTGCCCGCCGAATATCTAGTGCGGCTGCAGATTGAATCCACCCACTTTTACGAAGATCCCACCAAGCCCACCTCGGTGCAGGTGCACAAGGCGCTGCGCGATGGCAGCCTGTTGCTGGAGCTGCTGCGCAGCTGTCAGGAGTCGTAAGGCAAGATAGTTTGGCACTGTGTCTGGCGAAAGGGGCAGGGATTGCTGTTCCGCCAGCGCGTAACTCGGTACAATCTTGCGCTTTTCCGGCAGCGCCCCTGTTATCGGGTCCTGTGGCACCGTGACATGTTGGCACCGCTGCCGTTCCTGTTTTGACTCCAGTTGTGAACCTAGATGAAGCCTGTTCCTGATCACGCCGTCAACCGCCTGCGGGCCTGGCGCAAGAGTATCTCTACCCGACCGTTTCTTGCCCGTGGCGGCACCCTGGTCCGCTGTCCGGCCTGTCAGCTGCGCGAGGACTGGTGTGCCTGCGAGTGGCGCCCCGAGCTCAAAGCCGAGGCCGGTTTCTGCCTGCTGATGTATGACAGCGAGCCGATGAAGCCCTCCAACACTGGTCGCCTCATCGCCGATGTGTTGCCGGACACCACCTGGGCATTTCTCTGGTCACGTACCCAGCCCCATCCCGAGTTGCTGGCCCTGCTGGCCGATCCCGCCTGGCAGCCCTATGTGGTCTTTCCCGCCTGCGAGAAGGAGCCTGCCCGCCTGACCGGCGAGGTGACGCTGGCACCGGGCAAGAAGCCGCTCTTTATCCTGCTCGACGGCACCTGGCCGGAGGCGCGCAAGATGTTCAACAAGAGCCCCTATCTCGACGGATTTCCGGTGCTCGCCATCAAGCCAGATGCGCTTTCCACTTACGGCATGCGAGTGGCCAACTGCGATGAGCACCTCTGCACCGCCGAGGTGGCGGCCTGCGTGCTGGAAGTGGCGGGAGAGCTCAAGGCGGGGCAGGCACTGCAGCACTGGTTCAACTTGTTCAGCAGCCGCTACATGGCCGGTCGGGTCAGCCGTTTCCCCGGTGCCGATGAGGATCATCTGTGTGAGGCGCTGGCGGCCATCAAGGAAGCGAACGTCGCTTCACCGGCTTGCTAACTGGCCCTCTGAGGGTTGGGGCAGGGGCGTGGCAACTCACATCAATGAAAATCAGGAATCAATTGGCTGCCACTGTTTCGTTAGATTCATCGACGGTGGCCCGCTAGGATAGCGGACAGCCTGTGCAGCCCCTGCACAACCCCGTTTTGGTTATCTCCGGTTGCCCAACCCCTTCGGGCAACCCACTCTCGTGAGGTCTATGGATGGAATTGGAACTGGTTACCCTGTTTGCCCTGTTCGGTGTGGCGCTTGTCGCCGGCTTTATCGATGCCATCGCCGGTGGCGGCGGCCTGCTGACGGTGCCAGCCCTGCTTGCCACCGGCATGCCGCCCGCGCTGGTGCTCGGCACCAACAAGCTGCAGAGCAGTTTCGGCTCCTTCTCCGCCACCTGGTTCTATGCCCGCAAGGGGTTGCTGGAGTGGGCCATGATCTGGCCTGCGGTGATCTGCACCTTTATTGGTGCGGCCATTGGCACGCTGGCGGTACAGACCATAGACGCTGCCATTCTCGAGCGCCTGCTCCCTTTCCTGCTGATGGCCTTTGCCTGCTACTTCTACTTCTCGCCGCGGGTGAGCGATGCTGAGAGCTCCCGCCGTCTCACCCCCATGCTGTTTGCGCTGCTGGTGGGGGGCGGTGTCGGCTTCTATGACGGCTTCTTCGGGCCGGGCACTGGCTCGTTTTTTGCCATCGGTTTCGTGGCGTTGGCGGGCTTTGGCATGGCGCATGCCACCGCTCACACCAAGTTGCTCAACTTCACCTCCAACATCGCCTCCCTGCTGTTCTTTGCCCTCGGTGGCAAGGTGGTGTGGAGTGTCGGTTTTTGCATGGCGCTGGGGCAGTTTATCGGCGCCCGTTTCGGCTCCAAGATGGTGTTAAAGCAAGGGGTGAAGCTGATCAAGCCGCTGCTGGTGACCGTCTCGTTGCTGATGTCTGCCAAGCTGGTCTGGAGCCAGTATCCGGAGCTGTTTGCCTGGATCTGAACCGCGGGGAGTGGGCAACAAATTGGATGTTTACGGGGCCCTTGGGCCCCGTAAACATCTGGTGGGTTTACACAGTTAGCGCGGCGTGTCGCTGCAGTGGCGAAAGTGTTGGTGCAGGGCGCTGACCAGCTGGGCAATCCGCTCGCGCTTGAGGCTGCTCTGTCGGTAGACCAGATGGAGGGGACGGCCCAGTCCGGGCAGTGGACGGGCCATCTCCCCCTGTTCTCCCACCAGCGCCAGCAGGCCAGCGGGCAGCAGCACCGGGCCAATGCCCGCCTTGGCGAGCTCGATGAGCGCCAGATAGGAGTCGAGCTCCATGGCGGGCTCCAGCCCTATCTCAGCCAGCGGTTCGCGTAGGTAGCGGTTGGAGGGGTTATCCAGATCCATTGCGAGGATCTTGCGCTGGCTCCCTGTGCTGGCTGGCGGCAGGCTCTGCTGCGCCTCGCCCACCAGATAGAAGGGCTCTTCCATTAGCAGATCGGCGCCGAGGCCATGGCCGGGCGGGAGGCGACCGGCGCAGATGCCGAGCAGGGCATCACCGCTGCGCACCCGCGCCAGAATCACCGGGGTGTGGTGGGTAGAGAGGGCAAGATGGGGATCGCGGCCCAGATAGTCGCGCATAAAGTGGGCGAGGTAGCCCGCCAGCAGGGTTTCGGAGCAGGCGATGGGGAGCGGGCTGTGATCAGCCAGATCCTGGCTATCTGCCAGCACCCCCTTCATTTCGGCCAGACTCGGTGCCACCCGCTCCAGCAACTCCTTTGCCTGCGGGGTGAGCCGGATCTGGCGCCCCTCCGGCTCGATCAGCTTCTTGCCAAGGCGCAGCTCCAGCTGGGCAATCCGCTTGCTTACCGCCGACTGGCTGATGTAAAGGCGACTGGCCACCTTGGCCATGGTCCCTTCGCTCGCCAGCAGGCTCAGCGTCTCCAGCCCTTCCAGTAACATCTCGCCCCCTCGTGTCGCCATCATGCCTATCGAATGGCGCTACCTTAGGGGCTGACTGGCTCAGGAGCAAGTGTCGTTTGCCGCCTTGGCCGGTCGAATGCGCCACTCGCTTAAGGGCGGTGCGAAGATCACCAGATTGCCAATGAGGCTCACCACCACCCCGGCCACCGAGACCGGCTGCCAGACAAAGCCTTCATAGAAGGTGGAGAGAGTGAGCGCCACCAACGGAAAGAGCACTGTGGCGTAGGAGGCCTTGCTGGCACCGATGCGCCCTACCAGCGTCAGGTAGGCGGTAAAGGCGATCACCGAGCCAAACAGGGCGAGATAGACCATGGCCGCCAGATAGTGGCCATCGGTCGGCACCACCAGTTGCTGGCCGAGCAATGTGACCCAGCCCAGCAACAGCACCACGCCGTAAACCATGCCCCAGGGCACCAGTTGCAGTACGTGATAGCCGTGGCGCTGGCCCCGGGCCGAGACCAGATTGCCTAGCGAAAAGCAGAGGGTGCCGCCGCAGGCGAGCAGCAGCCCCTTCCAGCCGTTTGCACCCAGTTGCGCATCCGCCAGCACCGGCCAGAACAGCAGCAGGGTGCCCAGGAGCCCCAGCAGGGAGCCTTGCAGCCAGCGCAGGGTGGGGCGCTTGCGCTCGAACAGCCAGAGGTTGAGGCCGTTGAAGATGCTGGCACTGGCGAAGATCACCGCCGACATGCCGCTCGGGATATAGCGGGTGGCGTGGTAGAAGCAGAGAAAGTTAGTGGAAAAGAGCAGGGCGCCAAGCAGCGCGGCGTAACGCTGGCCGTGCCACGGCAGGCGTGGAAAGCGGCCGCTGGCGGTGAGCAGGGCAAACAGTGCCACTGCCGCCAGCAGGAAGCGGTAGAGCACCGACACCTCGATGGGGATGGGGCCAAGTTGCCAGGCGATAGCAATCCAGGTGCTGCCCCAGATAAGCACGGTGGCAAGATAGAGCATCAGGTTCATCACAGTTCCGGTGAGTCAGGGAGAGAGATGACCCACTATGGGGGGAGTCCTGATGGCTGGATTGCACCATCTTGCGGTTTTTCATCGTCCTGCGCTGTCATCTGCGGGCACGGTCGGTAAGATGGATGGCAGGCGGGAGAGCCGCGCAAATAACCGGAACAGGTGGCAGGGGCGAATGAAAACAGCAGGGGTATTTGATGCACTGGTCAGCACCGGCGCCCGGCTGGAGGACGCCTGCTGGCTCGAACCCGGGCTCGGGGTGGCCAGCTGGCGTAACTGCTATGACCAGACCCGCTATCACAAGCCGGGCCACCACACCCTGAGCGTTTATCTGCAGGGGGGCGAGCAGACCGAGCGACTCGATGGGCCGGGTGGCCACGGCGGCACCGGCAAGGTGTGCATCATGCCGGATCACCACAGATCCGAGTGGCTGGTGCGCGAAGAGTTTCGCTTCTTTCATCTCTACTTCACCCCGGCTCACCTCACCCGTATCGCCGAGGAGGTGTGTGACAAGGAGGGGCGTCACCTGCAACTGGTGGACAAGACCTTTATCGACGATCCGCAGGCGGCCGGGTTGGTACAGCGTCAGCTGATGCAGCTGGAGTGGCAGCACGGGGTCGATCGGCTGGCGCTCTCCCACGGTGCCTGGATGTTGATCCTCCACGCCTATCGTCACCACACCGAGGAAGCTCCCGGTTTGCCGCCTCTACGCGGCGGGCTGGCGCCCGTGGTGATCAAGCGGGTGCAGGAGTATCTGCAGGCCCATCTGGCCGACTCGGTCACGCTGGCAGAGCTGGCGCAGCAGGCGGGGCTGAGCGAGTACCACTTCGCCCGCATGTTCGGCCAGAGTCTCGGCTGCCCGCCTCACCGCTATCTGCTGGGACTGCGGCTCAAGCGGGCCAAGCAGCTGCTGGCAGGCCCGGAGCCACTGGCCAGCATCGCCAGTCAGTGCGGTTTCTCTTCCCAGGCCCATTTTGGTAACCGTTTTCGCGAGGCGTTTGGTTTGACGCCGGGACAGTGGCGGGTGCAATTGTCATCTTCCTGTCACAGATAACCCTGAGACTTTGGGCAAAAGAGGTGTACTCTCTACCACTTATCCATTGAAAGGAATGCCCATTGAATTATCGCAAACGTCAAACTCGTACCCGTCACCTCTGGTTTAGCCACTGGAATGCTCCGCAAGATCGCACCGCTGTTGTTACCCCTCCCGAACCTGCAGTGCCTCACAGTTCACGTTGAAATCCCCCCGCCTGCGATAGGATTTTTCCGGTAATTTTGCCACTATTGCCCCATCACAATGATGTGGACATGGCCGGATGTTTCTGGAACGTATTGAAGTCAAAGGTTTTCGCGGCATAAATCGCCTGTCGCTCGGGCTGGATCACACCACAGTGCTGATCGGCGAGAACACCTGGGGTAAATCGAGCCTGCTGCGCGCCCTCTGGTGCCTGCTGGGGCAAAATGCCGAGCCCTATCAGTTCACCGCCGAGGATTTTCACCAACCGGAAGATCCTGAACTGGCGCCGGCGCGCCACCTGCAACTGGTGCTCACCTTCAGTGAGCACAGACCCCAGATGTGCCAGCACTCCCGTCGCTTGGCTCGTCTCAGCCCCTCCTGGGTGCTGCACAAGGACAAATTCCACCGCATTCACTATCGCGCCAGTGCCGAGCTGCAGGCGGATGGTTCTGTGCTCACCATGCACGACTTTCTCGACGGGGTGGGCAAGAGCCTGCCCATTGCCAATGCTCATGAGCTGGTCTCCATGCTGATCACCATGAACCCGGTGTTCCGGCTGCGCGATGCCCGCAGTGCCCGCAACGGGGTGGAGACCCTGCAGTGGGGAGATCTCTCCGAACATCGCCTGAGCGAGCTGGCGGACAAGCTGATCGACGAACCCCAGCGCATCGGCGAGCCGGAGCTCAAAGAGGCGTTGCAGGCGGTGCGCCAGCTGATGGATCACTACTTCAACGCATTGGCCCCCATCAAGAACAAGCCGCGCAGTCAGCGCGACATCATCAATCGCCCCATGACCCTGCGCAATCCGGGCAACCTGCATACCCTGCTGCGCCGCGCCGACAACCGTGCGCTGCAACTGGCGATGGCGGGGATGGCGGCCACCCTGTTGCAGGCGCGGGGTAACCGCGAGCTTGAGGAGGGGGCTCGCCCCATCATGATCCTGGAGGACCCGGAGAGCCGGCTGCACCCGACCATGCTGGCGCTGGCGTGGGGGCTGCTCGAACAACTGCCGGGCCAGAAGCTGCTCACCACCAACTCGGGAGATCTGCTCTCTTCCCTGCCGCTCAATCAGGTGCGGCGGCTGGTGCGCCGTCAGCAGGATATCCTCTGTCACCAGTTGGGCGGCGAGCGTTACAGCAGTGACGATCTGCGCAAGATCGCCTTCCACGTGCGGATCAACCGTCCCATGTCGCTGTTTGCCCGCTGCTGGCTGCTGGTGGAGGGGGAGACCGAGATCTGGCTGCTCTCCGAGCTGGCCCAGATCTGCGGTTACAGTCTGCGGGCCGAAGGGGTACGGATCATCGAGTTTGCCCAGTGCGGCCAGTCGCCACTCATCAAGGTGGCGCGCGATTTTGGCATCGAGTGGCACCTGCTGACCGATGGCGACGAGGCGGGGCTCAAGTATGCCGCCTCGGCCCGTGGCCAGCTCAAGGGCGAGCGGGAGCGGGACCGACTGACTCAGCTGCCTGCCGCCGACATCGAGCACTACCTCTATCACAATGGTTTTGAAGCGGTGTTTCGCCGCGAGGCCGGGGTGGGTGGGCGCGCCATGTGGAGTGCCAGCCACATCATCAACAAGGCTATTCATCACCGCAGCAAGCCGGGGATGGCGCTGGCGGTAGTGGAAGAGGCGGAGCGGCTCGGCGCCGAGCATATTCCGCCGGTGATCCGCCAGATGTTTGCCCGGGTGGTGGCGCTGGCCCGCGGTCAGGGCTGAAGCCGGCGCCGCATCCCGGCACTATGGGCATGGCTGCCAGCAGGGCGCCCTTCAAGGTGGGCCCTGCTGGCGGAAATTGCCCCGGATTGTTTGCCCTTGATCGTTTGTCGCGATTGGGGATAGCCGCCGGTTTGGGTATACTCGCCCCTCTCTGGCGCCCCGGTGGCGCACCTCGAATCTTTACTGCTGGAGGCGTCGTGTTCGTCCAACTCCCTTTTTGGCTCTTTCCCCTCACCGGATTGATGGCGCTTGGCGCCCTGATCGCCCTCGGTATCGTGCTGTGGCGCGGTGATATCTGCCCCGGCCAGCGCTCGCGCATCAGTCAGCAGCTCTTCTCCATCTGGGTTATTACCGCGCTCTCCTTGATGCTGGCGGTGGAAGCCAAGGCGGCTAGCTGGCAGATCTGGAGTGGTGGTGTAGCACTGGTGCTCGGGGTCGGCTTGTCGCTGGCCCAGTCACGGCTGGAGGGCAAGCGTTCCGTCCCCTCAACGCTGCTCTGGCTACCGGCGTTGCCGCTCGCTGTCTATGGCTTCGGGCTGCTGCAACTGCAGGGCTGGGTGAGCGGTCTGCTGCAGATGGCGATGCTGGGGGCGGCCTTTGCCCACCTGATGCTGCTGCGGGCCCGTCATCGCCTCAAGGCATTCAACACCTTGTTGCCGCTAGCCGGTCTGGTGGGGGCGATGGCCAGTCTTATCTGGCTGGCGGTGCTGGTGGGCTGGCAAGGGGACGAGGCCAATCTCGATGCGCTGATCCCGGCGGTGGTTACCCAGGCTGCCCTGCTGGTGGCCTCCCTGCTGCTCTGGTTCAGCCCGCTCTACTTGCAGCGTGATACCGCGCCTGTGGTGGTCTCCACCTCCCTGTGTGGCCTGCTGATCGCCCAGATTGCCGCCACCAGCGTGTTGCACCAGCTGGTCTGATACCTGCGCCGAAAAGAGAAAGCCCCGAGCCAACGCTCGGGGCTTTTGCTTATCTGGCTTGCAGGTATTGCAGCCATCACTTAACAGCAATCCATTAGCAGCAATCAAGCCGCAGTTATCTATCAATAGAAGTCGTCGGCCCCACAGATAAAGAGGCAACTGCTGCGCGGCTGGGCGAGATACTCACGGGTCAACCCCTCCAGCGGCATGCCGAAGGTGCAGATATCTTGCGGCGAGGGGAGGGCAGTATCGAGGATCCGTCGCCAGTAGCCGCCAACCCCCTTGGGCGGGCTCGGCAGATTGAAGGTGAGCGGCTCCCAGTAGGCGTTGAATAGCACATAGAGTGCCAGCTTGGTTTCGCTCGACAGCGCCGACATGGCGATGGCGTGGGAGTGGGGGCTGAAATCCGGTTGCCCGGCGTTGACCCCGTGCCAGCAGATCTCGCTGTGGCGCAGGATCTCGGTGAGCGACAGCGGCATGCTCTCCTGCTCCGGGCGCTGGAACAGGTGTTTGCGGTACTGGATCAGCTCCTTCATGAAGCGGAACATCTCCTGACCGCGGGCGTTGGGTAGCCAGTTCATCCAGCAGGTAGCGTTATCCTGACAGTAACCGTTGTTGTTGCCCCGCTGGGTGCGCAGCAGCTCGTCTCCCATCAGCAGCATGGGGGATCCCACCGAGAGCAGGGTCGCCACCATCATGTTCTTGGCCTGCCGCATCCGCAGGGTGTTGATCTGGGGATCCTCCGTCATCCCTTCATGGCCGTGGTTCCAGCTGAAGTTGTGATCGCAACCGTCGCGGTTCTCCTCCCCGTTGGCCTCGTTGTGCTTGCCGTTGTAACTGGCCCAGTCCCACAGGGTAAAGCCGTCGTGGCAGGTGACGAAGTTGATGCTCTTCTCGGGATCGGCGTGGTGATAGTGGTAAATATCCGGGCTGCCGCATAGCCGCTCGACAAAGGTGGTGACGCTGTTGTCATCGCCGCGCAGGAAGCGGCGCACATCATCCCGGAACTGGCCGTTCCACTCACGCCAGCGGGCGCCGGCAAGCGACCCCACCTGATAGAGTCCCCCCGCATCCCAGGCTTCAGCAATCAGCTTGATGTCGGCGATGTTGGGATCGGTATCTATGGTGCGCAGGGTGGGCGCATTGGCCTGCGGCTGGCCCGATTCGTCTCGCGACAGGATGGCGGCCAGATCGAACCGGAAGCCATCGACGTGCATCTCCTGACGCCAGAAGTGGAGGCTGTCCATGATCATCCGCAGTACCACCGGATGGGCGCCGTTGAAAGTGTTGCCGCAGCCCGAATAGTTGGTGTCTTTCTGGTTGTTGTCGAGGATGTAGTAGGCCTCGTTATCGATGCCGCGGAACGAGAAGACAGGACCATCATCACCCCCCTCGGCGGTGTGGTTGTAGACCACATCCAGGATCACCTCGATATTGGCGCGGTGCAGCGCCTTGACCATGTCGCGAAACTCGGTGAGAGGATCATCGCCGCAGGCGTATTGCGCGTGCGGGGCGAAAAAGGACATGGGGCTGTAACCCCAGTAGTTGGAGAGCCCCTTTGGCGCATCCTGGGGATCGAACTGGAACACCGGCAGCAGCTCGACGGCGGTGACGCCGAGAGATTGCAGATAGGGGATCTTCTCGATAAGTCCGAGATAGGTGCCGCGCAGCGCCGGATCAACCCCGGAGCTGGGGGATTTGGTAAACCCCCCCAGATGCAGCTCGTAGATCACCGAGCGGGAGAGAGAGTGGGCGGGCAGCTTGTCCCCTTCCCAGTTGTAGTGACGGGTATCGACCACCCGATTCTTGGCGCAGCAGGCCAGATTGCTGCCGGGCCGGGCCGCCGCCCAGCGGTCGTAGTTGGCGCCCAGCTCGATGCTGCGACCATAGGGATCGAGCAGCACCTTGTCGGCATCGAAGCGGGTGCCGCAGTAAGGGCGCCACGGGCCCTGAATGCGATAGGCATAGCGTTGACCGACAGGTAGCCCCTCAATATGGATATGCCAGTAGTAGGCGGTGCGGTTGAAACGGGGCGAGAGCGGGATCACCTCTGGCGTGCTGTCCTCGGCGCTGGCGAAGAGCAGCAGTTCCACCCGGCTGGCCAAGCGGGCCCAGATCGCGAAGTTGACGCCGTGGCTGTCGGGTGTGGCCCCCAACTGACGGCAGTGACCGGCGGAGATGCGCATATTTTACCTACCCAAAATGAGGAGAGTTCAGCTTATTGAGTGTAGTGCCGGATGCCCTGCAAGGACTCGATTGCCTGAAAAAACAGCATGATGCTGCTAATGACCGCACTCTTTGTCCGATTAATCTACGAATAAACTTTTTTTGAGATATTTACTTGCAATCTGTGCGCTGGCGCCTATTATTGGCGACCTCAGACGCGGGGTGGAGCAGCTCGGTAGCTCGTCGGGCTCATAACCCGAAGGTCGTCAGTTCAAATCTGGCCCCCGCAACCATCTGAGAACCTGACCTGTCAAACCGCTGTAATAGGTTGGCAGAAAAGGAAAAATCGAACTGGCTACTGCTCGGCCACTTCGAGAAAAATTCGGACGCGGGGTGGAG
>NZ_CDBR01000055.1 GCF_000819685.1 Aeromonas allosaccharophila
CTGGTCTGGGCCATCATCGGCATGGCCATATTCCGCCACGTCCCCATGACCCAGCTGGTCAATCAGCTCGATATCCTCTTGCCCGGTGACCGCCCCTTTGTCGCCCACAGTGCCTTCCTGCAAGCTCGCCAAAAGCTCGGGGACAAGAGCATCGAGCGGCTGTTTAACGAGACCGACTATTGCAGGTGCGCATGCTCTGTCAGATGGAGCTCACCAGCCATCTGCTCACGCAAGCCGTCATGGAGAGCTGATACTGGCCGACAGCTTGCCGCACACACGCCAGACCACTCGCTGACCCTGTTTGACAGGGGGGGGCTATTCGCTTGGCCTGCTCCATGCCTAGCAAACCGCGGCTGTGAGCGTCACTGGCTGCTGCTGCTCAAAAAGGGCGCGCAGTATGAGGTGGTGCGCAAGCTGGGCCGCCAGGATGTGCTGGTGCGCCTGACGACCAGTCCATAGGGACGCAAGAAGTGGCCACAACTGCCCGAGACGGTGGAAGCCCGCTTGCTGACTTGTACTATCAACGGCAAGGCGCGGCAGGTACTGACCTCGATGGTCGACCCGATGCGCTTCCCGGGAGCAGACATCGTCAAGCTCTACAACCATCGCTGGGAAATCGAACTGGGTTCTCGGGAAATGAAGCACAGCCTGCAACAACACCGACTGACCCTGCACAGCAAGAAGGCGATGGGAATACGGCAAGAGCTATGGGGCGGGCTGCTGGCGTACAGCCTGCTGCGCAGCCAGATGGTGAAGATGGCGGCGAGCCTGAAGGGATACTCGGCGAGTCAGCTGAGTTTTCACATGGCGTCGGTGTATCTCATCCATGAACTGAGCTGCATGCCGTACCTGTCACCGGGTACTATCCCGAAGCGGGTAGCTGAGCTGGAGAAACAGGCGGGGCAGTTTGTGCTGCCGGAACGAAGGGAGCGAAGTTACCCCCGCTGTGTGAAGCCAAGGCCCCAGAGGTATAGTGTGAAAAAAGCCAATAAAAACAATGCCAGTCAGACTTAACTGACTGGCATTATGCCGATGGCGCGCTTTTGTTTACCGAAAAACCAGAGTCATCAGATGATGCGGTTCTCTTCCAGCATCTTGCGACGGGCCTCTTCCTTGGCCATCTTCTTCTTGCGGTTGTCGCAGGGTTCCGGGCAATCGCACTCTTTCTCGATGCCGACGCTACCCAGACCGCCACAGGAGCCGGAGATGGTCTTCTTCTGGAAGATGTAACCGATAGCCATGGCGGCTATCACCAGCATGAATACCCCGAAGGTGATCAGAAAAATCTGCATCTCTACCTCTTACTTCTTGACCAGATAGGGCTTGAAGGCATCGGAGTAAGCCTCTTCAAAGCCGTTGTCGGTCTTGGTGATCACGAAGATCGCCAGGCCGCGCTCGTTGGCATAGGCCAGGCTTTTCTCGGTCCCCATCACCATAAACACGGTGGCCAACCCGTCTGCAGTCATGCAGGAGGGATGGATCACGGTGACCGACACCAGACGGTGCTGGATCGGCTTGCCGCTGCGCGGATCTATGGTGTGGGAGAAGCGCTGACCATCCAGTTCATAGTAGTTGCGGTAATCGCCGGAGGTGGCCACCCCGTTGTCACCGGGCACGATCACCTCTTGCACCGTGCCGGTGCCTGCGGTGGGCTTCTCGATGGCCACGCGCCAGGGGTGACCCTTGCCGTTGACGCCATTGATCCGCAGCTCGCCGCCAATCTCCACCAGATAGTTGCGCGCACCCAGTGACTCCAGATATTCGGCTACCTTGTCCACACCAAAGCCCTTGGCGATGGCAGAGAGATCGACGTAGAGGTCCGGAATATCTTTTTGCAGGGTATCGGCATCCACCGAGGTGATGACGTGCAGGTTGCCAAGGCCGGTCTTCTGGCGAGTCTGGGTGATCAGCTCGTCGGAGGGGATCTTGGTCGGCTTCTTGTCCGGGCCAAAGCCCCACAGATTGACCAAGGGGCCGACGGTGACGTCCAGCGCCCCCTGGCTCTCACGGCCAATGTGAATGGCCTCTGTGACGACCCGCGCGGTGTCACGGGACACCACGATCGGCGTGGCACTGCGATGCTGGTTGAAGCGCGACAGTTCGGAATCGGGGCGATAGGTCGACATCTGATCGTTGACCCGCTCCAGCAAGACATCGACCTCGGCCTGCAATTTGGCCGGATCGCTGATGGCGCTGTCCGCCACCTTGATGGAGTAGTAAGTGCCCATGGTGCTACCGGTGATGTGGATCTCCGGTTTGGATTGGACCGTTTCCTGACCGCACCCAGTCAAGAAAAAGGCTAGCCCGAAGGCTAGCCAGGTCTTTACAACACTGTGCATGGATTAACCACCAAAGTCATCCAACAGGATGTTTTCGTCTTCAACGCCCAGATCTTTGAGCATGTTGATGACGGCAGCGTTCATCACCGGAGGTCCACACATGTAGAACTCGCAATCTTCCGGTGCCTCGTGGTTCTTGAGATAGTTCTCGTAGAGCACGTTGTGGATGAAGCCGGTGTAGCCGTCCCAGTTGTCTTCCGGTTGCGGATCAGACAGCGCGACGTTCCAGGTGAAGTTCTCGTTCTCGGCGGCGAGCATGTCAAAGTCTTCGACATAGAACATTTCGCGCTTGGAACGTGCCCCGTACCAGAAGCTCATCTTGCGCTTGGACTTCAGACGACGCAGCTGGTCGAAGATATGGGAACGCATCGGCGCCATACCTGCACCACCACCGATGAATACCATTTCGGCATCGGTGTCCTTGGCGAAGAACTCACCGAACGGACCGGAGATAGTCACCTTGTCGCCAGCCTTCAGGCTGAAGATGTAGGAGGACATCTGTCCCGGAGGGGCAGTCCAGTTGCTCGGGGGCGGGGTCGCGATACGCACGTTCAGCATGATGATGCCGAACTCTTCCGGATAGTTGGCCATGGAGTAGGCACGGATGATCGGCTCATCGACCTTGGACTCAAGCTCAAAGATCTTGAAGCGATCCCAGTCACCGCGATACTCCTCGGGAATATCGAAGTTCTTGTAGTGCACGTGGTGAGCCGGGGCTTCAATCTGGATATAACCACCGGCGCGGAACGGCACGCTCTCGCCATCGGGGATCTGCAGCTTGAGCTCCTTGATGAAGGTGGCCTTGTTATCGTTGGAGATAACAGTACATTCCCACTTCTTCACCCCGAAGATCTCTTCCGGCAGTTCGATATCCATGTCGGAGCGAACGGTAACCTGACAGGCCAGACGCTCGCCATGACGGGCTTCGCCCTTGCTGATGTGATCCAGTTCGGTCGGCAGAATGTCGCCGCCACCGGATTTCACCCGTACCTTGCACTGGCCACAGGAGCCACCGCCGCCACAGGCGGAGGAGACGAAGATACCGCTGCCAGCCAATACGCCGAGCAGCTTGCCACCGGCCGGGCTGGTCACAGCCTTGGCCGGGTCACCATTGATGCTGATTGTCACGTCGCCCGCGGTCACCAGCTTGGACTTGGCGAACAGAATGACTGCCACCAGTGCCAGCAGGATCACGGTAAACATGACCACACCCAAAATAATTTCCATCTATCGTTCCTTTCTGATTGCAGGAAAGCCGATTACAAGGAGATACCAGAGAAGGACATGAAGCCCAGCGCCATCAGACCGGCGGTGATGAAGGTGATGCCGAGACCACGCAGGCCTTCCGGAACATCGGAGTACTTCATCTTCTCGCGGATACCTGCCAGCGCAACGATCGCCAGCATCCAGCCTGCCCCTGAACCCACACCGTAGACCACAGACTCCATGAAGTTGTAGTCACGCTGCACCATGAAGGAGACGCCACCGAAGATGGCGCAGTTCACGGTGATGAGCGGCAGGAAGATACCCAGCGCGTTGTAGAGTGCCGGGAAGTACTTGTCCAGCGCCATCTCCAGGATCTGTACCAGTGCTGCAATCACACCGATGAAGGTGATGAAGCTCAGGAAGCTCAGATCCAGACCGGATACCAGAGCGCCATCTTTAAGCACGTAGTTGTAGATCAGGTTGTTGGCAGGAACCGCGATGGTCTGCACCACAATAACGGCTATACCCAGACCCATGGAGGTCTTTACCTTCTTGGACACCGCCAGGAAGGTACACATCCCCAGAAAGAAGGAGAGTGCCAGGTTTTCGATGAAGATCGATTTAATCAACAGACTCAGATAGTGTTCCATACCTTAATCCTTCGCCTCCACCTGCTTGGGATCCTTGGTGCGCACGCCCCAAATGATCAGACCAATGATGAAGAATGCACTCGGCGGCAGCAGCAGCAGGCCGTTCGGGACATACCAGCCACCGTTGTTCACCAGCGGCAGCAGCTCGATGCCGAACCAGGTGCCGGAGCCCAGCAGTTCACGCACGGTTGCCACGCTCAGCAGAATGGCACCATAGCCCAGACCGTTGCCGATACCATCCAGGAAGGAGGGCAGCGGGGCACTCTTCATGGCGTACGCTTCGGCGCGGCCCATCACGATACAGTTGGTGATGATCAGACCCACGAAGACCGACAGTTGCTTGGAGATGTCATAGGCATACGCCTTGAGCACCTGGTCAACCACGATAACCAGTGAGGCGATGATCGCCATCTGCACGATGATCCGGACGCTGTTCGGGATCTGGTTGCGGATCAGGGAGATGAACAGGTTTGAGAAGGCGGTGACCGCCATGACCGCGAGGGTCATTACAAACGCAGTTTTCATCTGGCTGGTAACCGCCAGTGCAGAACAGACACCCAGCACCTGCAAGGCGATGGGGTTGTTGCCCAGCACAGGCGTCAACAGCAACTTCTTCATTTCGCTCTTGTCAGCCATTGTTGATTTCTCCTGCACGAACCTTGGCCAGGAAAGGACCGAAGCCCTTGGGACCCATCCAGAAGTCGAAGGTATGCTGAACGCCGTTACCGGTCAGGGTAGCGCCGGACAGGCCGTCGATATCATGCTCTGAACCTTCCGGAGCATGGCCCTTGATGACGCGCAGCGCCGGCATGCCATTCTGGTCGAACAGTTTCTTGTCCTTGAACAGCGCCTGCCAGGCCGGGTTTTCGATCTCGCCACCCAGACCCGGAGTTTCACCGTGGTCGTAGTAGGTGATGCCCTTGATGGTCTGGCCATCAGCGGCAACAGCGACGAAGGCATACATGGTTGACCACAGACCCTGGCCATAAATGGGCAGAATGATGTTGTCTACCTTGCCTTCGGCATCTTTGGCGAAGAACACGGGAACCAGTTTGGAGATCTGGCGCAGGCTGGCTTTGTCGTCAACAGCGGCAAGACGGATGCTGCGAGCCGGATCTTTGGCTGCCAGCTTGGTGTCGAAGTTGTCGGCATCGCCGTCAACAAATTCACCAGTGGTCAGGTCCACCAGACGGGCTTCGATCTTCTCGCCGTACAGTTTGGCCAGGTCGCGCTTGGCGACATCGCTCACATCCACACCGGCTACGGCGAGAATGTTGCTCTGCTTGTCGAGCGCCTTGTTTTCCTGCTGGGTAGAACGCAGGCCCACAGCGGCAACGGATACCACGATGGAACAGGCCAGACAGAGGCCGGTAACCACGCTGACGGTGCCGAGGGTTGAATCTTTATTAAACGCCACGTGCAATCCTCCGCTTGATGTTTGCCTGAGCGACGAAGTGGTCAAACAGGGGAGCAAACAGGTTCGCAAACAGAATGGCCAGCATCATGCCTTCAGGGAACGCAGGGTTGACCACGCGCACCAGCACGACCATCACGCCGATCAGGGCGCCATACCACCACTTGCCCTTGTTGGTAAAGGCAGCGGAGACAGGGTCGGTCGCCATGAAGGCCATACCGAAGGCGAAGCCACCCAGTACCAGATGCCAGTGCCACGGCATGTTGAACATGGGGTTGGTATCGGAACCGATGACGTTGAACAGCAGGGAGGTGGCGATCATACCGATCATCACGCCGGCGATGATGCGCCAGGAGGCGATGCGCATGTAAACGATCATGGCAGCACCCAGCAGGATCATCAGGGTAGAGACTTCACCGATGGAACCCGGCAGGTTACCCAGGAAAGCGTCCATCCAGCTGATAGCCTGACCGGTTGCACCGTTGATCAGCGACATCTGGCCGCCTTGGGCCCACTGGCTCAGAGCAGTCGCGCCGGAGAAGCCATCAACGGCCACCCATACGGCGTCACCGGAGATCTGGCCCGGGTAGGCGAAGAACAGGAACGCACGACCAGCAAGCGCCGGGTTCAGGAAGTTCTTGCCGGTACCACCGAACACCTCTTTGGCCATCACCACACCGAAGGTGATACCCAGCGCAGCTTGCCACAGGGGCAGCTCGGGCGGCACGATCAGGGCAAACAGGATGGAGGTTACGAAGAAGCCTTCGTTGATCTCGTGTTTGCGCACCATGGCGAACAGTACTTCCCAGAAGCCACCGACCAGGAATGCGGTCAGGTAGATCGGGAAGAAGTGGGTGGCGCCAATCAGCATCTTGCTGCCGATACCGGCGACAGCCGGATCGAGGGAGGCACCCAGCATGGTGGCCAGCGCATATTGCCAGCTGCTGGCACCAGCAGCCGAGCCCATGTGGGCAATGGCGGCAATCGCCTGGTTACCCACGTTGAACATGCCCCAGAACATGGCCGGGAACACGGCCAGCCACACCATGATCATCATGCGCTTCAGATCGAGCGCATCACGAACGTGGGAGGCGTTGCGGGTAACGGTACCCGGGGTGTAGAACAGGGTGTACGCCGCTTCGAACAGGGCGTAGTACTTGGCGTACTTTCCACCCGGTTCGAAGTGGTGTTCCATATTTTCAAGAAGTTGCTTGAAACTCATCGCTTAACCTTCCAGTTCAATCTTGGTCAGGCACTCACGCAAGATCGGGCCGTACTCTGTCTTGCCGGGGCAGACAAAGGTACAGAGCGCCAAATCTTCCTCATCCAGCTCCAGGCAGCCCAGTGCTTGCGCACCATCGCTATCGCCGGAGACCATGTCCCGCAGCAGCAGGGTAGGCAGGATGTCGAGTGGCATCACCCGCTCATAGTTGCCGATAGGCACCATGGAACGGTCACTACCGTTGGTAGTGGTGGTGAAGTTGATCAGCTTGCCCTTCATCAGATGAGAGAGGGTGGTCCGGGTGATAGAGAACTTGTTGGCGCTGGGGTTGATCCAGCCCAGGAACTCTTTCTCGCGACCTTCACCCAGCACGCAAACCTGATTGTGGTAGCGACCCAGGTAGTCGTGAACCCCTTCGGCTTTGGCACCACTCAGGATAGAACCGGAGATGATACGGTTTTCGTCGGCACGCAGCTCGTTGTTGGTGAGCTGGCTGATGCAGGCGCCCAGGCGGGTACGCAGCAGACGCGGCTTGAGCACGTTCGGGCCAGCCAATGCGATCACCTTGTCGGTGCAAATCTGACCGGTGGTGAACAGCTTGCCCAGCGCGATCACATCCTGATAGTTGATGTGCCACTGCACCTTGGTGCTGCTGACCGGATCCAGGAAGTGGATATGGGTACCCGGCAGACCGGCAGGGTGCGGACCGACAAAGATCTCTTCCTTGACCTGGGTCAGCGGAGAGTGGGGCAGGCTGCCTTCGCCTTTACAGACGTAAACGGTGCCATCGGTCAGGCGGGTCAATACGGCCAGGCCATCGAGGAAGGCCTGGGGCTGTTCCTTGATGATCAGCTCGGCATCGGCTGCCAGCGGGTTGGTGTCCATTGCGGTCACAAAGATGGCGCGCGGGGCTGTGCCTACCGCGGGGACTTTGCTGAACGGACGGGTACGAAACGCAGTCCACTGACCTGATGCGACCAGGATCTCTTGCACCTTGCTGCGCTCGAGCTTGGCCAGCTCGGCAGAGGCAAAATGCTCAAATGTCACCTGTTCATCGGAACCGTCGAGGTCGATGACCACGGACTGGAGAACACGTTTGGCACCACGGTTGATTTCTGAAACCACACCGGTGGCAGGAGCTGTGAATTTAACGCCCGGATTCTTCTTGTCTTCAAAAAGATCCTGACCTTTGATGACGCGATCACCTACTTTGACGAACATAGTAGGTCGCATCCCCACAAACTCCTCGCCCAGTGTCGCAACACGGGTGATGGCGGGGCCATCGTAGATTACTTGCTCTGGCGCACCCAGCACGGGGATGTCCAGTCCTCTTTTGATTGTAATCATACTCAATTGCACTACCGTTACGGGAGAGGTTGGTTAGCGCCGAGAAATACATCACGACGGGTGGTTGAATGAGTCGATGTTGTGGCTGCGCCAGGTGGTCAGGCTCAACAATTATTCAACATGCAAGCTCACTCAAAAGCGCTTGAGTTTACCACTTAAGGTGCATTTTCTGCCATGCCAAATGGGCAAAATCCCCGTGCCATCACAAAATTAACCTGCAATGAATAAGCCCCTGACACCTTGTAAGTCGTGGTTTTAAAGGTTTTTTTATTTCACTACCTCAATGGGGGTATTTGCTGTTGTTTTAACTGTCAACAACAAGCCTCGATGCGGAAAAATACCCCCTTGGATGTAGTCTTTTCGGGGCCAATGGGGGAAATTTGTTTCATTTTTGTTGGCAGGTGCGCGATGGGAATGGTGTGGTGCCGCCCGGTTCAGGAGAGTGACGGTTTGCCAACGCAGCTCGGGGTGCGCGGGGCATGGCCTTTTTCCTGCCATTCGCTTGTCGTGTAGGTATGCAGCGCCAGTGCATGAATTGCGCCGGCCAGCTCGTCGGCCAGCACGGCATTGACCTGACGATGGCGGGCCAGCAGCCGCTGCCCTGCAAATTGCTCGCTGACGATCACCACCTTGAAGTGGCTCTCTGAGCCGGGTTCCACACGGTGCATGTGGCTCTCGTTGATCACCTCCAGCACGGTGGGGGAGAGGGCGGCGGTCAGCTTGGCTTCAATCAGTTGTTGGATGGTCATCGGATCGGCTTCCAGAGTGAATGTCGGGCCATTCTATCGGCTGTCGCGTGATCGAATAAGCCCCCGTAAGGGGGAAATCACCGGTCAGTTGCCCCCTTGATGCGCATCGAACTGGTGAAATTCCTGCTCCTCGCTAGAATAGCGCCACTTTGCGTCGCCCCTGGCGCCTGTATACACGAATCAAGCCGAGGTTGGACTCTTCCTATGCAAACCCTTCTCGACACTCCCCATTGCCAGCTCACGCTCTACCGCTATCCGCGCCAGAGTCAGGAGACGCTGCAAGCCTGGGATGCGGCTGACGAATATCTGATCAACACCCTGGCGGAGTCCCCCCTCGAGCAGGCGGGCCCCGTCATCATCATGAATGACGGCTTTGGCGCGCTGGCCGCCTATCTGTATCCTCACTCCCCCTGCAGCGTCACCGACTCCTACATCAGCGAGCGGGCGACCCTGGCCAATCTGGCTGAAAACGGGCTGGATGCAGGCGGGATTACCTTGCAGGATGCGCTGGCACCGCTGCCCGATGCTCCTGCGCTGGTGGTGATCAAGGTCTCCAAATATCAGGCACTGCTGGAGCAGCAACTGCTGGCATTGCGTGCGGTGGTGACACCGGCGACCCGCGTCATCGCAGCTGGCAAGGCGAAGGATATTCATACCTCCACCCTCAAATTGTTCGAGAAGTATCTGGGGCCGACCCGTACCTCGCTGGCCTGGAAAAAGGCGCGTCTCATTCACTGCGAGCCGCAGGCAGAGCGTCCCGCGCTGGCCCATCCCTTCCCGACCGTGTGGCCGCTGGAGGGAACTGACATGCTCATCCACAACCATGCCAACGTCTTCTCGCGCACCAGTCTCGATATCGGTGCCCGCTTTATGTTGGACAACCTGCCCATCCACAGCGCCCGCAAGGTGATCGATCTGGGCTGTGGCAACGGGGTGCTGGGGTTGTCGCTGCTTGCCAAAGACAGCGAGGTGGAGGTGACCTTTATCGATGAATCCTATATGGCGGTCGCCTCGGCACAGCTCAACGTCGAGCACAATCTGCCCGATGCACTGCCGCGCGCCCGCTTTATGGTCAATAACTGTCTCGATGGCGTGGCGGTCGGTTCGGCAGATCGGATCCTCTGTAACCCTCCTTTCCATCAGTTGCAGGCGATCACCGACCATATTGCCTGGCAGATGTTCAGCGATGCGCACCGGGTGTTGCCTCAAGGGGGTGAACTCTGGATAGTAGGCAACCGTCATCTGGACTATCACAACAAACTCAAGCGCTTGTTTGCCAACGCACAAGTCGTTGCGTCGAACAGCAAATTCGTTATTTTGAAAGCCATCAAACGCTAAAGCCAAAGGAAACCATGATGAAAAAGTCACTCTTGCTGCTGGCCGCCCTGATGCTGGGCGGGTGTGCCACTCATTGGCCGGAGACGGCGCTGCTCAATCCGCAGGTGATCCCCGCCAACCAGCAATACTACTCTGGCAATCGCATCACCATGGAAGGGGTAGACAAGCGTGAGGCTGCCTACGTCTTCTCCATTAAACATAAAGAGAAGGCGCCGGTGCTGGTCAACAGTGAGCGTCCGCTCAACCTGCTGATGGCCGAGCGGCTGGCCGAAGGGCTGCGTAGCCAGGGTCTGGAAGTGGGCAACAGTGGCACCACCAACCTGACGCTGGTGATCTCCAATGCGGCAGTCAATGTGGAAGAGAAGACCTTTACCTATGTCACCAAGTCCCGTGTCAGCCTGCAGGTGATCGCCGATTTCCAGGGCAACCGTCTGACCAAGCAGTTCAACATGTCCTCCAGCAAGGAGAGCCCAAGCGAGCCAAGCATGGCCGATCTGGAGTCTACACTGAACCTGCAACTGGGTAGCGTGCTGCAGCAGATCATGGCGGATGATGCGCTGCGCGGTTACCTGAAAGGTCAACCGAACGGTGCAGGGGTCTGATGATGAAAAAACTCTGGTTGCTGGCCATGCTGATCGCCCCGCTGGCGTTCGCGGGCCCTAAAGTCAGAATGGAGACCAACCACGGCAATATCGTGGTAGAGCTGGCGTCCAAGCAGGCGCCGCAGACTGTAAAGAACTTCCTGCGCTACGTGGCTGATGGCAGCTACGATGGCAGCATCTTCCACCGGGTGATCCAGGACTTCGTGGTGCAGGGAGGCGGCTACAACCAGCAGTTCCAGCAACTGCCTACCTATGAGCCGGTGGTTAACGAATCCCGTGGCGGTCTGCCCAACAAGCGTGGCACCATCGCCATGGCCCGTACCCAGGCGGTCGACAGCGCTACTCGCCAGTTCTACTTCAATCTGGTCGACAACAACAACCTCAACGCCGGTGGCGCCGCGGGTTATACCGTGTTCGGTCAGGTGGTGCAGGGGATGGAGGTGCTGGACAAGCTGGCTCAGGTGCAGACCGGTTACAGCTCCATTCTGCGTGCCAACGATGTGCCGACCAGCCCCATCATCCTGAAGAAGGTGGTGTTGTTGGCAGAAACCCCGGCGGACAAGAAAGTCGACAAGAAAGCGGGCAAGTAACTCTCGCCGGACGTGGTTCGGCACCACGATCCCGTCATGCCACAATGCAAGGCTCATCCCGCTTGGGATGGGCCTTTTCTCTATACGGCTTCTTTGGGCCTATCTCTTTGCTCGCCTTGGCTATCTGCCATCAACCTGCCAAAATGACGCACTTTTCCAACGTCGTCAGGTAGTTGAACATGATCCGCAAACCAAGCTGGAGAGAGTCCCTCGCCGTCTATCTCGAATTTCGGGTGTTTATTCTCTTTGCCATGGGTTTTTCATCGGGTCTGCCGCTGCTGCTGGTGTTCGGTACCCTCTCATTCTGGTTGCGTGAGGCCGATGTCAGCCTGACCGATATCGGTTACATGAGCTGGGTGGCGCTCGCCTATGGCTTTAAATGGTTGTGGTCACCGCTGGTGGATCGCATGCCGCTGCCGTTGCTCTCCACACTGCTGGGACGTCGCCGCTGCTGGATGTTGTTCTCCCAGCTGCTGATCGCCGCTGCGCTGGTCGGCATGGCGTTCTGCGATCCCAAGACCGAGCTGGCCCAGCTGGCGCTGTTTGCCCTGCTGGTGGCCTTTGCCTCGGCCACGCAGGATATCGTTATCGATGCCTATCGCATCGAATCCGCCCCCGAGCGGCTGCAGGCGGCGATGGCGGCCTCCTACATGACTGGCTACCGACTGGCGATGATCATGGCGGGTGCCGGTGCGCTGGCGCTGGCGGCCTGGTTTGGCAGCAACAGCGGCTATGACTATCGTGGCTGGCAGGTCACCTATCTGGTGATGGCGGGCTTGATGTCACTCGGGGTCATCACCACCCTGTTTTGCCACGAACCGGATATCGATCTGGCCGGGCAGGGCAAGCAACAGGCTGAGCGCAAGGCGTTGCTGCTGGAACAGGGATGGCCTGCGCCGCTGGCTAGTGCCGGAGCCTGGGGCTATGAGGCGGTCTGGTGTCCGTTTGCTGACTTCTTCCGCCGCTATGGCGGCTCGGCGCTGCTGATCCTGGCGTTGATCGCCTGCTATCGGGTCGCCGATGTGGTGATGGGGGTGATGTCCAACAGCTTCTATGTGGATATGCAGTTCAGCAAGACTGAAGTGGCCACCATTACCAAGGTGTTTGGTGTCATTATGACGCTGGTCGGCGCTGCATTTGGGGGCGTGCTGGTGATGCGCTTTGGCACGTTGCGCATTCTATTTTTGGGGGCGCTGCTTACCGCCAGTACCAACCTGCTGTTTGCCCTGCTCCATCAGGTTGGTCACAACCTGGAGCTGCTGACTCTGATCATCTCGCTGGATAACCTCAGTGCCGGTATCGCCACTGCGGCCTTCGTGACCTATCTCTCCAGCCTGACCAATGTGGCATTTTCGGCCACTCAGTACGCGCTGTTCAGCTCGGTGATGTTGCTGTTGCCCAAATTGCTGGCCGGTTTTTCCGGGCAGGTCGTGGAGCAGATTGGCTACAGCGCCTTCTTTGTAGGAACCAGTTTATTGGGCTTGCCCGTGTTGTTGTTGATAGTGCTGGTAGCCAGAAAGGGGAGTGAGTTGCTCTCAGCGGCTGACAAATAGCAAGCGTTTGCGTAGAATCGGGGGTGATTAGATTCACACTTCCGGATAAAGTTCCCGAGAAGTTGTTTCTCCCCTGATTTTATTTGATTAGAATTCCTCTCGCTCCTTGTGGGCAGGCTACGGAAAACCTCAACTAACGCACAAGAGACCAATAAAATGGCCAAATTTACCAAGACTCTGATCGCTGCCGGTCTGCTGGCTGCTGCCGCTACTCCGGCCTTTGCTGCTGATTACAGCGGTGATATCCACAAGAATGACTACAAGTGGTTGCAGTTCAACGTAATGCATACCATCGACCAGCGTCCGTTCACCGATGCTGAAGGTGATTACAACGATACCTATCTGGAGATGGAATTTGGTGGTCGCTCCGGTCTGTTTGATCTGTACGGCTATGTTGACGTATTCGATATTTTCGACTCCCGCCACAGCAATAAGCATGGCACAGGTGCGAGCAATAACATCTTTATGAAGTTTGCCCCACGCCTCTCGCTGGATGCCCTGACCGGTAAAGACCTCTCTTTCGGTCCAGTTCAAGAACTGTATGTTGCCTCCTTGAACAGTATTGATGGTGGCATGATGGAAAACCTGATCGGTCTGGGGGCCGATGTGCAGGTGCCTTGGTTTGGTAAAGTAGGCATGAATCTTTATGCTCGCCACCCGACCGAAAACGACAACTTTACCCAAGAAGAAGGTCACTGGAACGGCTATCAGTTCTCCATGAACTGGTTCAAACCTTTCTACACCTTCTCCAACGGCAGCTTTGTTTCCTATCAAGGCTATTTGGATTATGCCTTCGACATGGACACCTATGATGTTGCTTCCCGTTCCGACTACGGTGTAGGCACTTTCCACGGTATCTACTGGCACTCCGATCGCTACGCCGTTGGTTACGGTCTGAAGTACTTCAACAACCTGTATGGTGTGAAGGATGGTTCGACTTCTTACAACGGCTCTGCTTGGGATAACAAAGGTTTCGGCCACTACTTCTCTGTTACCTACAAGTTCTAATCAAACTTGGGGTACAAAAAACCGGAGCATCTGCTCCGGTTTTTTTATGGCCGCGATTTAGGTAGCGTGGCGCGAGTCATCAAGTGCGCCACGGCTGAGTGGATAAATCAGTCGCGGAAGTTCTGGAACTGCATCGGTTGACCCAGTTCGGCGCCACGGACCAGTGCCATGGTCTCTTGCAGATCGTCACGCTTCTTGCCGGTGACACGCACTTCATCACCCTGGATGGCGACCTGTACCTTGATCTTGGAGTCCTTGATCAGCTTGACCAGCTTCTTGGCGATCTCTTTCTCGATCCCCTGCTTGAACTTGACGGTCAGGTGGAAGCGCTTGCCGGAGTGAACTGAGTCACCCACCTCCATGGAGCTGTTTTCGATGTTGCGCTTGAGCAGTGCCGCGCGCAGGATTTCGACCATCTGCTTGAGCTGGAAATCGGCATCGGCTTCCAGTTTTACCTCTTCCTTGTTCAACTCGAAGCTGGCTTCTACCCCACGAAAATCGAAACGGGTGGCCAGTTCACGATTGGCGTTGTCGACTGCGTTCAACACCTCGTTCATTTTGACTTCAGAGACAATATCGAATGACGGCATAGCCGGAGCTCCTCATGTTGCGTTATCGGGGGGCAAATCTACCAGAAAACGGGCAAATTTGCTGATTTTGATAGGGCTGCTCTGCTAGAATCCCCTGCGCACAGGATGGGTGGACCCGTTAGCGTCCACCAGCGAGTTCTTCACTTATCTCCGGTAACAGGTTGAGAGGATTGCAACCCTTACCCTGACAGAGTCACACCATGCCAAGCGGATTAAAAAATTCCCGACAGCCCGTTATGCCACCTGTGATCCCGCAGTGGTCACTGTTGGGTTGTGGCGCCCTCGGCGGCGTTTTTGCCTCCCTGCTGACCCAGAGCGGTCAATCCACCCGAGTCTTGTTGCGCGAACACCATAAGTCCACGCTCCATCCGGGGTTCGATTTCACCTCGCTGGAGGGGCAGGTACAACTGCTCAATATCGAGCGTGGATTTGTCAGCAAACCTGGCAAGATCAAGCGCCTGCTGGTGATGACCAAGGCCAGTCAGGTGGTTGCCGCACTGGCACCGCTGGTAAGCAAACTGGATGCTGGCGTGCCGATCGTGCTGCTGCACAACGGGATGGGCATTGCCGAGCAGGTGGTCGAGATGTTCCCGCACAATCCGGTGATTGCCGGCGTCACCAGCCATGGTGCCATGCAGGGCGGCCATTTCGTCTTCCGTCATACTGGCAAAGGCGAAACCTGGCTCGGCCCGATCAATGAAGCCGCCAAGGCCCACGCCGCGCTCGCGGATGAGCTGGCGCTGGCGCTGGGTCAGGCTGGTTGGGATGAGCAGGTATTGGTACGTCAGTGGCAAAAGCTGGCCATCAATTGTGCCATCAATCCCCTGACGGCCCTCTACAAGCTGAAAAATGGCGAGCTGGCTGGCCCCCGTTTTGCCGACGCCCTGCAGCAGATCTGCGTGGAAGTGGCGGATGTGATGTGCGCCGAAGGCATTACTACCACGGCAGAAGAGTTGCAGCGCCGGGTGATGACAGTGGTGGAACTGACCGCTGACAATTACTCCTCCATGTATCAGGATATGGAGCTGGGACGAGAGACCGAGATTGAGGCCATTACCGGCTTCCTGCTGGCCAAGGCTGCCCGGCATGGCATTGCCGTGCCGGTCAATCAGGGCCTCTATCAGGCGATCAAAGAGAAGAGTCAGACCGCCTGATCCTTTACATGGCAGAGCAAGCAGCAAGGAGGCGAACGTGAGTGTACTGGTGCTGGTGGCCCCCGGGTCGGAAGAGATAGAGACGGTCGCCATTGTCGATACCCTGGTGCGTGCCAGCATCGAGGTGGTGCTGGCTTCTTGCTGCCCCGCCGGATCCCGGCAGGTGAAAGCGTCGCGGGGGGTACAGCTGGTGGCCGATTGTCATATCGACGAGCTGACCCGTCGGGACTTTGAAGCCATCGTGGTACCCGGCGGTCTGCCCGGCAGTGAAGTGATCCGCGATACCCCGCTGGCCATCGATCTGCTCAAAGAGCAGGCCGCTCTTGGTCGCTGGCGTGCTGCCATCTGCGCCGCCCCCGTGGTGGTGTTGCAACATCATGGCCTGCTGGAGGGTGCCATCGTCACCTGTCATCCTGGCTTTCAGTCCCAACTACCGACATTGCAGCTGTCACATGAGCGGGTAGTCAGGGATGAGGCTCATCGCCTTATCACCAGTCAGGGGCCGGGCAGTGCCATCGAGTTTGCGCTCGAACTGGTCCGGGTGCTGCGCGGGGATGAGGTGGCGACCGCCGTGGCTGGCCCTATGGTGCTGCCTTGAGCGCACGCTGCTGCTGAATCAAGCTAGCCATGGGTTGAAAAACGGGCCCCGATCATCTTGATCGGGGCCCGTTTGTTATCTGCCGTTGTCAGTCACGCCATATTGTAAGGCTCAGTAGTCGTACTGTGAGCACTGTTTTTTGTTGTACTCAGTTTTCCAGCGTGCCAACTCCTGTTCCGTACCCAGTTTGTCCCCTTTCTTGATGGCCTGTTCCAGTATCTCAATCCGGTCGTACAACCAGCGGCACTCTGCCGTCGGGTTGTTCTTGCCGATGCCGGTCAGCGGCAGCAACCCGAGTCCCAGCCAAAGATATTTCATCCCGAACGCTCCTTGTCATTGTGGTGGTAAAGGTCTCCTTGGAGTCTATGATTCTAGCTCCAATGAGAGAGATAGAGCTGCGGTTATCCTTGGGGTAAGATGATGCTATGTCTGTTTATTTATACAGTGGTATGCGCAAAATCATCCATATCGACATGGACTGCTTTTTTGCCGCGGTGGAAATGCGGGACAACCCGGCGCTGCGGGAGGTGCCGCTCGCCATCGGTGGGGCCTCAGAGCGGCGCGGCGTCATCTCGACCTGCAACTATGTGGCGCGCCGGTTCGGGGTGCGCTCCGCCATGCCGAGTGCCCTGGCGAAAAAGCTCTGCTCGCCGCTGGTACTGATCCCGGGGCGGATGGCGGTGTACAAGGATATCTCCCGTCAGCTCCGGGCCATTTTTCTGCGCTATACCGATCAGGTTGAACCGCTGTCGCTGGATGAGGCCTATCTCGACGTGACCCACAGTCGCTGTTGTGGCGGCAGCGCCACCCTGATGGCGCAAGAGATCAGGCAAGCCATCGTCACCGAACTGGGATTGACCGCTTCGGCGGGTGTAGCGCCCAACAAGTTTCTCGCCAAGATCGCCTCGGAGCAGCGCAAACCCGATGGTCTGTTTGTCATTCGCCCTGACGAGGTGGCCGAGTTTGTCTGCCAGTTGCCCCTTGGCAAACTGCCCGGGGTGGGCCGCAAGACCGCCGAGCGGCTGGAGGCGCAGGGGCTCTACACCTGCGAGGATGCGCGAACCTTGTCGGCACAAGAGCTGTGCAGTCGTTTTGGCAAGCTGGGGGAGATGCTGACGACCCGGATCTGGGGGCTGGATGAGCAGCCGGTGCAGGCGCAGCGGATCCGCAAAACCATCGGGGTGGAGACTACCCTGGCGAGCGATCTCTGTGACGAAGCCGCCTGCCTGACGGTATTGCAACAACTGTTGCCGGAGCTGGAGCGGCGATTCCAGCTGGCGTGCCCTGCCGGGCAGGTGATGGGTCAGGGAATCAAGCTCAAGTTTGCCGATTTCCATCAGACCACCGTTTATCGCAGTCAGGGTGGTTATCAGCCAGCCTTGTTTGCCCCGCTGCTCAAGGAGGGATTGCAACGGGCGCAGGGGCGTTCGGTACGTCTGCTAGGGCTGGTGGTGGGTCTGCCAAAAGAGGGGGAAGTTAACCAGCTATCGCTGGATTTGCTGTGAGAGAGTTAAGTTTTTGTTTATAAAGTCGATACTCTACCCATATCTGCATGAAGTAGGAATATTGGCATGAATGCTCTTTCTGTCCAGGGTCGGATTACCCTGATCACCGGTTGCTGTCTGCTGCTCACCGCCGCCGCTCTGGTTGCCTCCTCGATTTACAACGCGAACAAGATGCAAACGCAGGTGCGACAAGCCACCCTGCACGAGGCGCAGCAGTCAGCCGAAAACTGGATGAAGGCGATGGGCTCGGAGCAGGCGGCCAAGGTGACCAGCTATCTCGATGAAGCCTATTTTCGTGCCAGCTTGCTGGCCGAGAGCGTACTGTTTCAGCGCAAGAATGGGGCCGAGAACTTTGTCCCGTCAGAGGCGCTGCGCAGCGCCATCAATCAGCAACTGCACGATGCTGCCGCCTCATCGACCAATCTGCTCGGCGTCTATACGGTGTTCGAGCCTGACCAGCTGGATGGGGAAGACAGTAACTATGAGGGCTCGACCGCGCTCGGCGCCAACGACAAGGGGCGCTTCTCCAGTTATTGGGCGTATGACAACGGCAAGTTGGTGCCCGAGGTGCAGAATGAAGATGTGCTTGCTGACGACAGCCCGACCGAGGCCGGTGGTGTTGAAAACGAGTGGTATCGCTGCAGCATTCGCACCCAGGCACTCTGCCTGCTGGAACCCTATCTGGACGATGTCGGCGACAAGAAAGTCTTGATTACCTCAGTCTCAGTGCCTTTGCTGGAGCAGGGAACATTACTGGGGGTA
This sequence comes from Aeromonas allosaccharophila, assembly GCF_000819685.1. Classification (GTDB taxonomy): domain Bacteria; phylum Pseudomonadota; class Gammaproteobacteria; order Enterobacterales; family Aeromonadaceae; genus Aeromonas; species Aeromonas allosaccharophila. The sequence goes on from NZ_CDBR01000055.1 coordinate 18,628, forward strand.
GCTGGCGTCGATATCTCCCTGACGACCTTGCAGGATCTGGTCTCTACCATGGACAAGGAGCTCTATGACGGCAAAGGCAGAATATTGCTGGTCAGTCATGAGGGGCGCGTGGCGGGAGCCGATGAGTTTGATGTGACCTTGGGGCGGGAGCTGGACCAGAAGTATCAGGGGCTGGCCACCGAGCTGAAAGGCTGGCTCAATCAGGGTCAGGAACAGACGCGCTGGAGCCGCGATGGCGCCCTGTTGCAGAGCTTTGTGCCGGTCTCCATGCGTGGTACCGATCGTAAATGGGGCATCTACATTGAATTACCGCGGGCCGTAGTGCTGGCCTCGGCCCAGCAACTGCAGGATGATCTGGCCAGTGAGGCCAATCGCAGCGTGGTTTCGCAACTCTCTATCGGAGTGCTGATCTCGCTGGTGGCCCTGAGCTTTATCTGGTGGATGGCGCGCCAGATCGTGGCGCCCATTCGCGCCGTGGTTGCTCGCCTCAAGGATATCGCCAGCGGCGAGGGGGATTTGACCCAGCGCATCGAGATCCAGCGGCAAGACGAGATTGGCGAGCTGGCCAAGTGGTTCAACAGCTTCCTCAACAAGCTGCAATCGACCATCAGCCAGGTGATTGATACCGTTGCCGGCACCCGCAACAGTGCCGAGCGGGCGGCGCAGGTGGCCGAGCGCACCAGCAGCGGCATGCAGGCCCAGTATCAGGAGATCGATCTGGTGGCGACGGCATTTGAAGAGCTGAGCGCCACGGCAATGCAGGTCTCCGGCAATGCCAGCTCGGCGGTGGCGGCCGCCAACACCACCGATGCCGCGGCGCAAGAGGGCAAATATGTGGTGGCTGACACCCAGGAGGCGATGCGCAAGCTGATGACCATCATCAACGATGCCCAGCCGGTGGTGGAGCGGCTCTCGGCCAACAGTGGCAACATCAATGACATTCTCACCGTTATTCAGGGGATTGCCGAGCAGACCAACTTGCTGGCGCTGAACGCGGCCATTGAAGCGGCGCGAGCCGGTGAGCAGGGGCGTGGCTTTGCCGTGGTGGCCGATGAGGTGCGCAATCTGGCCGGTCGTACCCAGAATGCCATCGTCGAGATCCAGACACTGATCAGCCAGCTGCAGTCCGGTACTAGCGCTGTGGTCAAGGCGATCCGCGATGGTCATGGCCAGGCTGACGAGACGCTCGCCAAGGTAGATCTCTCGGTGCAGGTGCTGGAGCAGATCATCCAGTCGGTCTCCACCATCCATCAGATGAACGAGCAGATTGCCCGTGCCGCACAGGAGCAGAGCCGGGTGGCGGACGAGATCAACCGTAACGTCAGCAACATTCGCGATGTGAGCCACACCATTCGGGCCGAAGCGGCGACCTCTGCCGAAAATGGTCGCGAGCTCTCCGCTCTCGCTGACAAACAGCAGCAACTGGTGGGGCAGTTCAAGGTATAGCGGGATCAAAAAAGGCGCCATCCAGCTGGAGGCGCCAAACACATTCAGATGACAGACTGGGTCAAATCGAGAAGATTTGAGCCCCTCTTCCCGCAGAGGAAGAAACACAACACCACAATCACAGTCGAAAGACTCACGAAAAACACATGTAAACCAACATGTAGTAGAAAATGTGAGCCATATGACGACTGATTGCTGGGCGAATTATGTTTATTCACTGGTCGACCCGCAACCGACAAATTATAATGCGCCCCATTAGAAAAACTCATCGTCGGCTGGTGTCATGTCTCGTCGTTTACCTCCGCTCAATGCCCTCAAGGCGTTTGAAGCAGCGGCTCGTCACTTAAGCTTTACCCGCGCAGCAGAAGAGTTGTTTGTGACTCAGGCTGCCATCAGTCACCAGATCAAGGCGCTGGAGGAGTATCTTGGCATCAAGCTGTTCCGCCGTAAAAACCGCTCCTTGTTGCTGACCGAAGAGGGGCAAGGCTATTTCCTGGATATCAAGGATATCTTTGCCTCCATCTCTGAGGCGACCGACAAGCTGCTGGCCCGCAGTGCCAAGGGGGCGTTGACCGTCAGTCTGCAGCCGAGTTTTGCCATCCAGTGGCTGGTGCCGCGCTTGGTCAAGTTCAGCGAGCGCCACCCTGACATCGATGTGCGTATCAAGGCGGTCGATCTTGACGAAGGGTCGCTCACCGACGACGTGGATGTGGCCATCTATTACGGGCGCGGCAACTGGCCGGGTCTGCGTTGTGACAAGTTGCATACCGAATACCTGATCCCGGTCTGTTCCCCCTTGCTGTTGACCGGGCCCAAACCGCTGCGTACGCCGCAAGATTTGACTCTTCATACCCTGTTGCACGATACCTCCCGTCGCGACTGGAAGGCCTGGTTCCGTCAGCTCGATATTGACGCCCCCAACGTCAATCAGGGGCCCATCTTCAGTCACTCCACCATGGTGATCCAGGCGGCGATCCACGGCCAGGGGGTGGCGCTTGGTCACAGCGTGCTGGCGCAACCCGAGATTGAGGCCGGCCGCCTGATCTGCCCGTTCGAGCAGGTGCTGGTGAGCAAAAATGCCTTTTATCTGGTGTGCCAGGAGCAACAGTCGGATCAGGGCAAGATCGTTGCCTTCCGCGACTGGATGCTGGAGCTGGTTGAGCAGGAAGAGGCGCGTCGCAGGGCAAGGCTTGCCGATGCCTGAGGTGATCCGCGAGGGGGCAGTTGATGCCCCCGTTCGCATTTTGCTGGCCCACGGTGCGGGCGCCGGGATGGAACACGCCTTTCTTGCCGAGTTGTCACGGCTGCTGGCTGGCCCCGACATCGAAGTGGTGCGCTTCAACTTTCCCTACATGACCAGGCGGGCAGAGGATGGCAAGCGCCGCCCGCCGGACAGAGCGCCGGTGTTGCTCGCCCATTGGCATGAAATGATCCGCGAGTTTGCCCATCCACGGCTGTTTCTGGCGGGCAAGTCGATGGGCGGGCGGATGGCGGCGGAACTGTATAGTGAAGGCGAGGGTGAGATGAATGCTGCAGGATTGCTCATTCTCGGGTATCCTTTCCACCCTCCGGCCAAGCCCGACAGTTGGCGAGGCGAGGTACTCAAGCATATTGCAGTGCCAACCCTGCTGTTGCAGGGGGAGCGCGACACCTTCGGTAGTCGCGCCGAACTGGCCGATTTCCCCTTCTCACCCACCGTATCGGTCCATTGGTTGACCGATGGTGATCATGGTTTCAAACCGCGTAAAGCCAGTGGTGTGAGTGAGCAGGAGAATATGCAGCATGCGGCGGCGGCCATCTGCCATTTTATCGCCCGGCACGGATAGCACGAGAGGGTTGGCCTTATGGCCAGCCGTGATGAGAGAGGGAGAGTGAGGATGCAGATCCATCGACATTGGCTGATACTGGCCGGTCTCTTCGGGTTGACGGCTACCATGCTGGGGGCGTATGGCGCCCATGGATTGGCGGCGACCGGTATTACGCCCGAGCGTCTTGCGGCGTTCAATACCGCCGTGCAGTATCAGTTTTTTCACGCATTGGCCCTGCTGGTTCTGGGCTGGTGTGGTGTGCGCAGCAAGGTGATCCACCTGGCTGGCACCGCCTTTGTGCTGGGGATCATCGGATTCTCCGGCAGTATTTACGCCATGGTGCTGCTTGGCAGCAAGGGGCTGGGGCTGATTACCCCGGCCGGTGGCCTCTGTTTTATGTTGGGATGGGCGGTTTTGATTTGGGCCGGCTGTCGTCTTGGAGGAAAAAATGAATAATCTGCTGCTTTATTGCCGCCCCGGTTTTGAGAAAGAGGCGGCTGCAGAGATCACCGAGCGTGCCGGTAACATGCAGTGCTACGGTTTCGCCCGGGTCAAGGACGACAGCGGTTATGTGATCTTCGAACTGTATGACGAGGAGCAGGCGGACCTGCTGGCTCGCAAGCTGCCGTTCCGGGAGCTCATCTTCATCCGTCAGATGCTGGTGGTGACCCATGAGCTGAAGGCGCTGGATGTCGCAGACAGGATCACCCCCATCATCGAGGCGGTTCGCGAATACACCATTTGCGGCGATCTGCGAGTCGAGACTGCGGATACCAACGAAGCGAAAGAGTTGTCGGCCTTCTGCCGCAAGTTCACCGTGCCGCTTCGTCAGGCGCTGCGCAGCAACGAGATCCTGACCAAGAAGGAGACGCCGAACCGTCCGGTGTTCCACGCCTTCTTCATGGCCAATGATCACGTGTTGCTGGGTTACTCCTACTCGTTCAACAACTCCGGATTCCACATGGGGATCCCGCGTCTGCGCTTCCCGGCCGATGCGCCGAGCCGCTCCAGCCTCAAGCTGGAAGAGGCGTTTTACGTGTTCGTGCCGCGGGAAGAGTGGGATATGCGTCTCTGCTCCGGCCTGAAGGCGGTGGATCTGGGCGCCTGCCCGGGCGGTTGGACCTATCAGCTGGTGCGTCGTGGCATGATGGTGACGGCGGTCGACAACGGCATGATGGCCCAATCCCTGATGGATACCGGTCAGGTCAAGCATATCCGGGATGACGGTTTCGTCTGGCGTCCGAGCAAGAAGAACACCTACTGGCTGGTGTGCGACATGGTCGATAAACCGGCGCGGGTCGTTCACATGATTGCGGACTGGTTCCGTGAGGGCGACTGTCAGGAGGCGATGTTCAACCTCAAGCTGCCGATGAAGAAGCGGTATGCCGAATCGGTGCACAATATCGAGGTGTTGCGCGAGATGCTCAAGGAGATCGACAACGCGTTCGTGATCCAGGCCAAGCAGCTCTATCACGATCGTGAAGAGATCACCGTGCATGTTTACAACAAGTACTGGGTCTCCAAACTCGAGCCCAAGGCGTGATGTAGGCGTTCAGCTCGTACGATAAATACCAAGGCCGACAGGGAAACCTGTCGGTCTTTTGCTATCCGGCTGCCGGAAAATATCAGAAACGGTAATCGAGGCGCAGGGAAGATTCGTCGTCGGTCACCTTGATCTCGATCTGCAGCGGGATGGTTTTGTCGACCGGATTGAACTGCATTTTTATCCCGTCTCCTCTCAGCCTGACGGCGGTGTTCATGCCGCCAGCCTTGAACTTGACCTTGGGTCTGAAGCGTTCGACCGACAGACTGACGCTCTTCTCCGGGGTCAGATTGAGCTGCGGGTAGGAGGTTATCTTTTGATTACCAAAGTTGTCGGTGGAGACTTCAATACCAAACGACAGGGGTTTGGGCGCCTTGAGCAGGTCGTTGGTATCCAGGCTCGAGCGCCATACCTCGGTGGCAGTCCGTTTTTCCTGCTGCGGCAGTTTGGCGGTTTGGGTTGATTGAGCCTGTTCGAAGGCACTGGCAGTGCCACACACCAGCAGTAGACCCGAAACCAGATAGCACCCGTATCCCTTCATGAAAAACACTCCCTGTTCTTCTTCTCTATTGAACATAGTTGCTGTTCGGGGAGTGGCAAAGGATTCGGAAATATAAAAAAGGGAGCCGAGGCTCCCTTTTAAAATCAATGAATTAACTCACAGTCGATCGATGATCGCCTGGGTGAATTCACTGGTGGAGGCGCTGCCGCCCAGATCGCGGGTGACCCGATCACCGGATTCGATGGTAGCTCGTACTGCCTCGCGGATCCGCTCTGCTTTATCTTGCATGCCGAGGTACTCCAGCATCTGGATGGAGGCGAGGATCACCGAGGTCGGGTTGGCAATGTTCTTGCCTGCGATGTCGGGCGCAGAGCCATGGACCGCCTCGAAAATGGCGGCGCCATCGCCGATGTTGGCACCAGGCGCCATGCCCAGCCCGCCGACCAGACCGGCGCAGAGATCCGAGAGAATGTCGCCGAACAGGTTGGTGGTGACCATCACATCGAAACGCTCCGGATACATCACCAGATTCATGCAGGCGGCATCGACGATCATCTCTTCGCTCTGGATATCCGGGTAGTGGCTGGCGATTTCACGGGCCACTTCGAGGAACAGGCCGGAGGTCGACTTGAGGATGTTGGCCTTGTGGATGATGGTGACCTTCTTGCGCCCTTCCTGACGAGCCAGCTCGAAGGCAAACTTGACGATGCGCTCTGCCCCTTCGCGGGTGATGATGCTCATCGCCTCGGCGCTCTTGTTGTCATCGCTGCGCTTCTGACCGGCACCCGAGTACATCCCTTCGGTATTTTCACGCACCGTGATGATGTCGATGTTGTCGTAACGGCTCTTGGTACCTTTGAAGGAGATGACCGGACGCACGTTGGCGTAGAGATTGAATTTCTTGCGCAGGGAGACGTTGATGGAGGTAAAACCACCGCCGACCGGCGTGGTCAATGGCCCTTTCAGGCTCACCTTGTTCTTCTCAATCAGATCCAGGGTAGCCTGGGGCAGCAGCTCGCCATGCTTCTCGAGGGCAACCAGACCCGCATCAGCATATTCGTATTCGAAATCGCAGCCCGCATGGGTCAGGATCTGGATGGCTGATTCAATGATGCTGGGGCCGATGCCGTCGCCGGGGATCACGGTAATTTTTCTTTTGGACATGAGAGGGTTCCACTTCCAGGGTATAGGGGAGGATGGGGCTGCTTTATAGCATTTACTCAGCAAACCAACCACATTCCTTTACATTCTACTCACTTTCATCAACAGCGAGGGTGAGTCTCGTCATGGTTCGCACCCTTGCCTGCATTTTTGTTCGGTCATTTAGTCCGGCTGGGGCGGGTAGCGGATGTCCCGCAGGTTGAATCCCAGCACAATATCCCGCTGCAAGCGTACCAGCCGTTGGGCCAGCAGGGCTTCATCCTGATGCTGGCGCAGCTTGAGCAATGGCTTGGCGGCATCCTCTTGCTGGCAGGCCTCGAGCATGGCCGCCAGATTGCCATATTGCTGCAACAGCTGGGTAGCGGTCTTGGGGCCGATCCCCGGAACCCCCTTGATATTGGAGCCGCTGATACCGGTCAGGGCCCAGAAGTCGACCAGCTGAGCGGGCGTTACCCCATATTGCTGCTGGACGAAGGCGGCATCCAGCCAACGTTTGTTGAAGTAGTCGCGTACCCGGATCTGCGGGCAGATCAGTTGGCAGAACCCCTTGTCGGTGGAGATGATGGTTGCCTGATGGCCGTGGCTGGCGATGCCGCAGGCGAGAGTGGCGATGAGATCATCTGCCTCGTCGGTCTCGGAGAGCAGGGCATCGACACCGCACTCCCAGAAAGCATCCTGCAGGGTTGCCAGCCCTTCACGCAGCTCGGGGGGCATGGGCGTGCGCCCCTCCTTGTAGGCTGGATAGACCTCTTTGCGCCAGCTATGCACCTCGCCATCAAACACGGCAATGACATGGGTCGGCTCGCTATTGGCCAGCAGCTTGCGGCAGGTATTGATGAGGTTGGCGCGGGTAGCGACCAGCGCCTGGGCAGGGGTCAGTGCCTGCTGGGCTTGTACCGCATGCAGACGGCGAATGAGGTTGAGGGCATCGATGATGAGCAGGTGTGGCCGGATAGTTGACATGGGGCACTCTTGGCGGTCGGGACGCCCCATTGTAACAAACCACTCGCCTGATGGGGGATTGATGGTATTCGGGAAGGCATAGAGCCAATAAAGAGGGGCGCCAATGCGCCCCCTCTGTCGATGATGTGGTTGTCTGTACCCTAGCGAACGATTTCGTAGCAGGGCACATATTGGCTGCCCGGCAGCTTCATCCGCTGTTGCTTGACGAAGCTCTCCAGCAGCTTGTCCATCAGGTGCATCAGCTCCTTGTCGCCGTGCAACTTGAAGGGGCCTTTCTTCTCGATGGCGCGAATGCCCCCTTCCTTGACGTTGCCAGCGACGATGCCGGAGAAGGCACGGCGCAGGTTGGCAGCCAGCAGTTGCGGCGGTTGATTGCGGTGCAGATCCAGACTGGCCATGTTGGCGTGATCCGGCTCGAACGGGAGTTGGAACTCCGGTTCAATCTTGAGGGACCAGTTGAAGGAGTAAGCATCGCCGACCGATTTGCGATATTCGCGAATTTTCGGCATCGCCTCTTTCATCACCCGGGCTACTTCCGGCGCATCGCCGACGATGATCCGGTAGAGCCGGGTAGCAGGCTCGCCCAGGGTCGCCTTGATGAAGTCGTCGATGGCACGGAAGTAGTCGGCGCTCTCTTTCGGGCCGGTCAGAATGATCGGCATCGGCTGGCGTTCGTTGGCCGGGTTCATCATGATGCCAAGCAGATAGAGCAGCTCTTCGGCGGTGCCGACCCCGCCCGGGAAGATGATGATGCCGTGGCCCAGTCGCACGAAGGCTTCCAGTCGCTTCTCGATATCCGGCAGGATCACCAGCTCGTTGACGATGGGGTTGGGCGGTTCGGCTGCAATGATGGAAGGCTCCGTGAGGCCGATGTAGCGTCCGTTGCGTACCCGCTGTTTGGCATGGCCGACGGCGGCACCTTTCATCGGGCCTTCCATGGCGCCCGGGCCGCAACCGGTACAGATGTTCAGCTCTCGCAGGCCCAGTTCGCTGCCCACGGCGCGGGTGTACTGGTACTCGATCGCATTGATGGAGTGGCCACCCCAGCAGACGATCAGGTTGGGATCGGCGCCCGGCAGGATCACCTTGGCGTTGCGCAGGATGGCGAACACCACGTTGGAGATATGGGTGGAGTTGGTCAGATTGACCTGGCGGTTGGACTCGAGCTGATTGGAGACATAGAGAATGTCGCGCAGCACCGAGAAGAGGTGCTCCTGAATGCCGCGAATGATCTCGCCATCGACAAAGGCGTGCTCGGGGGCATTGAACAGTTCCAGCTTGACCCCGCGCTCGCGCCGGATCACATGAATATCGAACGACTTGAAGCGCTCCAGGATCTCCTTGGAGCTGTCGGTATGGCTACCGGAGTTGAGCACTGCCAGCGAGCAGTTGCGAAACAGTTGATAGATATCGCTGGAGGCAGTCTGCTTGAGGCGATCCACCTCAAGCTGTGACAGCAAATCCATGCTGCCGACGGGATTGATGTGCGTAATCATAGGTTCCCCTTTACTCACTTGTTATCGTTGTGTTTTTCCCTGGGGAGAAAAGGGGACGCCATGTAGCATCCCCTGAGATCGATAGTAGTGGTAACAGAGGGGGGAGGGAAATAGGGTGACGACTGTTCGCTGTTTTTTTAGCCGGTTGTCAGGCCAGTGTCACTTGATCCCGACCGGTGTTCTTGGCGTGGTAGAGCGCCTTATCCGCCCGCTCGAACACATCGGACGGGTTATCCCCATCCTTGAACAGGGTGGCGCCGATGGAGATGGTGATCTCCACCTTGGCATCGCGAAAACGGAACGGGATGCTCTTGATGGTCTGGCGCAGGGTCTCCAGCGGCTTCTGGAACTTGTCCGGGTTGATGTTGGGCAGCAACACCACGAACTCTTCCCCGCCGAAACGGGCGATGAAGTCAGTGTCACGCAGGGCACTTTGCAGCGCCTTGGCGACCACTTTCAGCGCCTTGTCACCCGCCATATGGCCGTAGTTGTCATTGATGTTCTTGAAGTGATCGATGTCGATGATCGCCATGCAGAGCGGAGTGCGGTAGCGCAGCCAACGTTTGTACTCCTGCTCCAGCCGTTCATCGAGGGCGGCCCGGTTGTGTACCTGGGTCAGGCTGTCGAGGAACAGCTTGTGCTTCTGAATGGTCAGCCGCTTCTTGTACTCGGCGGTCTCCTCCTTCATCAACCGCAGCTTGGACTCCATGGTGGAGAGGCGGGTGAGCAGGTGACGCTCTCGCGCCGCCGTGCTCTCGCGCTCTTGCAGCAGCAGGTTGATGGCGCCCATGTGGCCTGAGATAGTCCGCTTGAGCGCATCGAGGGAGTTATGGCTGGCCAGGGATTGATCGATGGCCTGCAGCTCGTTAACCAGCGCCTCGCGGGTCTCTCTGGTTTCGTTTTGCAGCGCGCGCCCCTCGTCGAGGGATTCGGTAAACCCGACATGCACCGCGGACAGGCTCTCGTTGAGGGAGCTGAGGAAGGCGCGGGAGGCTTTGCGCTCCTCACGGGTGCCTTCGATGATGAGCTCAATCACCTGCAGGCAGGTTTCCGCCAGCAGGGCAGGGTTGATCCCGATCAGCAACTGGCGGCGAATGTCGCCCAGACTCTCGCCGATGGCACCGGCAAAGTCGAGTTCGGTGATAAGCCGCTGCAGCTCGTCGGCGATGCGGGCGTGATCCTTGAGATCAAACGGGTCGAGATCGGGCTGGCCATCGTGGCTGGTGGGGGCGTTTTCTTGCTGAGCTGCGCCTGCCGGTGCCAGCAGGGGCTGGCTGGGCAGCAGTTGGATCTTGATCGCCTGCTGGTAGAACTCTAGCAGTTTGATCACCTTCTTTTGCTGATCGGCAATGCCGTAACCGGCGGGACTGGCCAGAAACTCCTTGAGGGATTTGCGGGTCTCTTCCGGGAAGCCCTTGATGGTTTTCAACTGTCTGGAGCCAAGATCGATGGCGGTCTGGGTCAGGGTGATCGACTCTTCCAGCGCATTGCTGTGTTGCTGCAACAGTTTTTCGATGGCCTGCAGATCCTCATCCAGCGCGGTAAAGGCCGGATTGTTATCAAGTTTCTGCTTGAGTTTGGCGAATCGATTGTCCAGCTCGCGGTCGAAGCCACGGCAGGAGAGCATCAACTTGTTGATAAACTGGATGCCGCGGGCACGCTCTGCATCGGAGAACGAGAGAACGCCGTCGAGTTCCAGCTGTTTTTGCTGAAGGGATTCCCTGAGCCTGGCCAATTGTCCTGCTACGGCAGCGATGTCATTCATTATCAGGTCGCCCTGTTGTCATTATTGTTTTTGGTGTTGGATAGCAACAGTGGTCGAACTTGGTTTCGATCCTCGCCTGTTATCTACATTGCCTGGTGGTTATCGACAGCCGGCTTCCTTGCAAGGCTGGGCCAATTAACCCATTGCTTTTCATGAGAAGAATTGACTTTTACCAGCCCCTTGTCAATTGCCATCAAGCCGCATTGCCACACATCCCCATTAAAAAATGCGGCCTGTTGGCAATCGATGGCGGCGAGCTCCAACCAGACGTTTTGCTGGCATTTTTCACTGAGCTGAATGGCTCCCGACAGGGCGAGGTAGCAGAGGTCAAACAGGCCATTGTGATCGAGTGCGGTGGCCGCTTTGGGCAGGAAGGGGTGACTGACAATCCCGAGGCTGATCCGGCGATCCAGCGGATAGCTGCAAGGGAAGGCGGCGATGGCCGTCAGCAGGTCTCCCGCCAGTTGATGCAGGTTGGTGACGTGGCGCTGTGGCACCACATAGAGCATGTGCCCTTCACGCAAGTCATAGATGCGGCCATCTTGCGGAGTCAGGGTATCCATATAGGCACCGAAGGCCTGCTCGATCTCGCTGCTGGCCTGATAGCCATGGCGTTCCAGCGTGTTGACCAGGAAGGGCACCCGGAACAGCAGATAGTGCAGCTTGTCATCAAACTCGCTGGCGTGTTGTTCACTGAGATACCAGCGATCCGATTTCAGCTGGCGTTTTGCCATCTCCCGCGGCCAGCGGTTCATCAGCCGCTGCCAGTTGGCCAGCCCCGAGCGTGGCTCGATCAGCAGGGCCTCACCGGTTCGTTTCAGTTGCAGGCGAGCGGTGCGCAACTTGAGCCAGAGGGTGAAGAAGAGGTAGATAAAGAGCGCCAGCAGCAGGCTGGTGGTGATGCTCGACCAGAGATAGCGCTCCTGCTGGTGCTGGCTGTTGCTCAGGCGCTGTTCCAGCTCCTTGATATGCTGCACCCGTTCGACCTGGACATAGTTGTCGCGGATTGCGGCCTGCTCCATGGCCAGCTCCTGCTGGCGCACCTCTTCGCCAAGGCGGTGGAAGCGCTTGTAGCTGTCGAGGGCCTGGCGCAGATATCCCTTCTGCTCATAGGCGAGGGAGAGCAGGCGGAAGACCTCGTATTGACGGCGGGTATCGCCGAGCTGGTTGGCCAGCGCGCGGGCGTTCTCCAACTGCAGAATGGCGATGGCGGCCTCCTGTTTCTTCAGATAGAGCTCGCCGAGCAGCAGCAGGGTATCGATCAGCGGCTCTTTGGCATCGCTCAGCTCGTGGGACTGACGGGCCGCATTGAGGTAATTGCTGGCCAGCGACAGGTTGCCGCTTTGCAGGTAGGTCTTGCCGATTTCGTACTTGAGCAGGGAGGCCTGCGGCCGGTTGCTCCCCTCATCGAGCAGGTCCAATGCATTGAAGAAGTAGACCAGCGCCATATTGAGGTCGCCCTGCTCGCGGTTGAGCCGCGCCAGCACCATCAGGGAGTCGCACAGCAGGGAGGGGTTGCCGATGGAGTGGAAGTAGTTGGCTGCCTCATTGGCATACTGCAGCGCTTTCTGGGGCTCCTGTTCCTGCTGGTAGAGTTTGACTATCTGGTTCGACAGCAGGCCGAGAAATAGCGGGTCGTTGAGACTTTTGGCCTGTTGCTGGGCATCGATATATTCCCCCAGCGCCAGCTGTGGCTGCTGCAGCGCGCGATAAAGATCGCCGCTGATGGCGCTGACCCAGGCACTGGCGAGGGGATTGGGGGTCTTGGCTGCCCAGATCCGCGCGTCTGCCAGATGGGCTTTGGCATCATCGAAGTGCTGGTTCTCGATGTCGTAGCTGGTGCGTTGCAGGCGGCCATAGATCTGCAACTGGCTCTGCTTGAGAGCGGGAACGGCCAACTGCTCGTCCAGCTGAGCCATCAGGGCGCGGCTGGTGCTCTGGTTATCCGGTTTAAGGGCCTGACTGCGGATCTTGAGATAGAGGCCGTGGGCCTTGAGTTCCGGTTGCCGCTCTTTGTCGGCCAGCGCCATCGCCTTGTCGAGCGCTTGCTGGGTGGCCTGATATTGGCCAAGTTGCAGCAGACACTCCCCTTTGAGCAGATGGGCACCTATGGTCTGGGCCACCGTGCTGTAACTCAGGATCGGTTCGCGATAACCGAACTCCTGGCGATTACTGATGATTTGCTGGGGATTATTGGCTGCGCGCGCCAGGAAGGCGGTGGTGATCTGGACACATCTGGCAGGATCGGCCAGGACCATCGATTGCGCTTGTTGCAGATCGATAGAGAGTTGCTCCTTGTCCAGATCCAGATTCGGAGCTGACAGGGAGGACATCATCATGGCCAGAAAAAACAGTTGATTCATTGGATTAAGGACGGCGCAGAGGTGTTGGCATGTTATCCAAGCCCCCCCCTGCGAGTCCAGCGTTTACTGTGGTTTGCAGGTGGCCAGCAAGTGGGGTTCGTCTGGAGTTTATTATCCAGCGCCCTCATTCTTGCCATATAAAGCATCGATCGAAACCCTTTTGCCAGTCATGGAGGGCAGTGCGACTGCCCTCTCTGTCGCAACTCAACTTTATTGGCGGATCAGGCGCAGGTTGGCGGGCACTGCTTCGAAATCGGTGCGGAACGGGTTGATGTCGAGGCCGCCGCGGCGGGTGTAGCGGGCATAGACGGTCAACTGCTCGGGCTGGCAATAGTGTTTGAGGTCGATAAAGATCCGCTCGATGCACTGCTCGTGGAACTCGTTGTGTTGGCGGAACGAGATAAGGTAGCGCAGCAGCTTCTCCCGATCGAGTTTCGGCCCCTTGTAGCGGATCACCACGGAGCCCCAGTCCGGCTGGCTGGTCACCAGACAGTTGGATTTGAGCAGGTGGCTGTGCAGGGTCTCTTCTACCTGCTCGCTGCCGGCCGCCCCTTGCAGCAGGGTCGCATCAAATTCGTAGGTGTCTACCTCGATATCCTGCTCGTCGATGCACTCGCCGGGCAGCAGGGCAATCTGGTGCGGTGCCTGATCGAGAGGGAACAGGGTGACCTTGACGGTTTCACCGGCACAGGCACTCAGATCCTTGGTCAGCATGGCGGCGACTGCCTCGATGGAGTCGCAACGGGTCTGGTTGAACGAGTTGAGATAGAGCTTGAAGGATTTGGATTCGATCAGATTCGCGCTGGTGGCCGGAATGGTCACTTCACCCACCGCCACCATCGGCTTGCCCTTGGCGTTGAGCCAGGAGAGCTCATAGAGGGTCCAGACATCGCAACCGGTAAAGGGCAGATCATCGCCCAGCTGGAGGTCATCCCGGTTCAGGCTGCGGGGAACCGGCTGCAGCAGGGAGGGGGTGTACTGGCTGATGTAATCGGATTGCTGGCCCAGGCTCAGGCCGGTCAGGGCGCTGGCCCCGGCGTATCTATCTTGTTTGCTCACAGGGTTGCTCACGTAATCTGCTCATGATGAGTGGAATAAAACGGGCCATTGCACGGCCGGATGGTTGCAGCCGTTTGGTTTGGGCGTCTGCCTCTCTGTATTCCAGGTTCTGTATCCCGGCTCGCAAGGTCGGCAGGCAACCTTGTCTGTTACCGGGTTTGGTGGTGCAATAGCGGACTTTGCCAGCAATTGTGGGGATTTTCGATGTCGGATCAAGTTTTGTCTGCCCTGGAGCACTTTTTTGCCCGCTGGCAACGGGATGGCGAGGCCAGACGAGGCCTGCCCCTGTGCGAGTGGGAGGCGGACTGGCGTTCCCCCTGCCAGCTTGGTGAGCCCGCCGATGGTCGGGTGGCCTGGCGCCCTCACCATCGCTCCGAGCCGGCAGATTTTACGGCCATGGCCGATGCCCTTGAGCTGACGATTCACCCCAGCGCCATCGCTCTGTTCGGGCACTGGTTTAGCCGCCCCATCCCCTGCCTCTTCAAGGGGTTGCGCCTTGAACTGATCTTGCCGTGGAACGATGCGGATCTCGACATGCTCAAGGAGAACCTTATCGGCCACCTGCTGATGCTGCGCAAGCTCAAACGCGAGCCATCTATTTTCATCGCCACCACCCGCAACGAGATGACGCTCATCTCGCTGGATAACGAGAGTGGCCAGGTGTGGATGGAGTGGCTCGATTCTGGCCGCCGTCTGCCGCTGGCCCCCTCCCTGCCTGCATTTCTGGAACGGCTGGAGACATTGCCGCAATAGATGCTGGTTCGAGCCAAGGTTACTCATTGGAACGAAAAGAGCCTTGCCATGCGGCAAGGCTCTTTTCTATGGCTTTATGGCGTCACGTGCTGGGAACGCGCTTAATCCTTGAAATCCCAAGAGAGGTTGGAGACCAGGCGGCAGCTGTCGCACTTGAAGTCGAAGATCTCGTGCAGCGGTTCTGCCAGTGCCCACTCACCGCCACAGCTGGGGCAGGGGCGCGCCTTCTCCTCGGCGGCGCTCAGCCCGCCTACCCGGTAGAGGTAGTAGTAGGTGGGGATGCCGCTCAGCACCTCCAGCCGTTTGGCGAGATCGCTGCCACGCCGGTAGAGGCGGCTGCCCACTTCGCCGATTTCGTACAGCGCCGCATGCTCGGCGATGGAGCCGTTCATCTGCAACTGGTCGCACGCCTCCCAATCCTCCTGCCACTTGATGATCTGTTTCTGATCGCCGTTGGCGACGGCGGGCAGCCGGTAGAGCGGGATGGGGGCGAAGTGGTCGCCACAGCGTAGCGGCGAGCAGGTGTGCAAAAAGCTGGTATAGAGCAGCATCCAGCTCGGCCGCTCGCCCTGCTCGCCGCAAGGGTCCGTGCTGTCAGAGAGTAAATCCGCCCCCTGCAGCTGCAGTTTAGGCGCCAGCAGCCCGGCCTGATTGAGTTGCTGTTCAGCCAGTCTGACCTGATCGCTCTGGTTGTCGGGGTGCAGGCTATCCTGCTCCGGGCAGACCACCCGGCTGACGAAATAGCCTTCGTGCATGCTGGTGGGGAACTCGCGGCCGAGGATCTGGCCCTGATAACGCAGCATGTCGAGGTAGTTAACGATGGCCCGCTCGGCGTCGCCAAGGGAGGTATCGCGGTAACACTCAAAGCAGAGTTCGACGATATACATGGTTCAGCCTTGCCCCTGCTGGATGAGCAGGTCGGTCAGACGATCCACCTTCTGTTCGATGCGCGCGAGCTGCTCGGCGAGTTGCTGCAGGGTGAGCGCCGGTGCTGGCTGGGGGGCCGCTTCGGGCAGGCTCTCGCTCTCGGCGGTCGCGACGGGCTGCTGCTTCCACTGGCTCAGCACTTTCAGCAGCTCGGCCATCGGCACGGGCTGGGTGAGGCGGGCCTTGATCATGGCGGTGGTGGGCGTCAGGCCCTTGGCGGCCAGCTCGTTGGCAATTCGGATGATCTCGTGGGCGGACATAAGCATGCTCTGGGTGAGAAGGGGGATCGATATCGGGGCGGGATCTTAACCAAAGCCGGCAGGGGAGGAAAGGGGCGGGCGGCTTAGCGGGGCTGGCGCAGCATCACATCAAGCTGGTCGATCGCCTCGCACCAGTCGGAGTCGTGCCACAGGGCGTCGCGCAGAAAGCTGGCCTGGGCGGCGCTCCAGAAACTGGCTTCCGGTAGCAGGGTCTCATTGTCGAGGTGATGGTCGTGCACAAAGCGGTGCAGGCTCAGCTCGTCGTTGGCCATCCCGAGCTGGGCAAACAGGGCTGGCAGATCGTGGACAAGGGGTTCCATCTCGTCTCTCCCTTTGTTTAATCCCTGAGATTATAGACAGGCATAGCCTCCTGGCGCAGAGACGAGATTGGGGATCAGGCGGAGGGGATGCGGTGAGGTGGCAGATCGACGCCGACGACGTGCAACCCCTGCATCTTGAGGGTGCCCTGATAGTGGCTCTCGCCGTCGCTGGAGAATTCAAACTGGTAGTGGGTCAGCAGCCGCAGGGGATTGCGGGCCAGCTCCCGCCGATTACGGGCCAGCGACAGCAGTTGCAGATCATGGTGCTGGCAGTAGCGGCGCATATATTGCCAGGCCACTTCTGCCTGTTGGCGTTGCAGCCAGAATAGGCCAGCAATGGCAATCAGCAACAAAATTCCGAGCATCTCTCCCATAGGCGGGCTTCCTTATCGTGATGTCGATAACCGGGAGTCCTGCTCGGCACTCCCGATCTCCATTTCTATTTCCCGCCGTGTTGCCTCGTGGCGTAAGGATGAGGCGAGGGATCAGGCCGAGGCAAACAGACGGCCGATGGCCTTGCCCAGCGCCTCGCTGCGGTCGGGGTCGCGCAGTCTGGCCAGCATATCATTGCGCAGGGCCGGTAAAGTGACCAACTCGGCAAAAACCTGATTGAAGAACTGGGTCGGTTGCAGTGCCAGCTGTTCCAGATAGTGGCTGAGCAGATTGGCATCTTTCAGATCGGGCCAGAGCCGACCGGCGATAGCGAGCAGCAGCGCCGGGCTCGGCTGGGTTTGCAGCAGGGTCAGCAGCTTGTTGCTGCGCAGTGTGCTGCCGGGGCAGGAGGCCATGGCGCGGCAGAGGTAGGCCAGGGTCTCCGGGTTGGGGGCGGCGCACTCCTGCTCCTTGCCGATCCGCTCAAGCAGGGCCCCCTGTACGGCTGGTGGCAGCGGGGCGTTTTCAAGGCTCTGGCAGAGGGCATAGAGCGGCTCTTGCGGCAGCTTGGGCAGTGCCTTGCACACCAGCGCCAGATTGCGTTCATCATGCAGTCGCTCCGCCAGATCGGCAAAGCCCTGTAGTCCCAGCGTCTGCCAACCGGTGTCGTTGGGGGCGGCCAGATAGTGGCAGAGGGCATCATAATAGGCCGAAGGGGCCTGCTCCAGCTGGCGCGCCAGCTTGGCGTGCAGACTGGCCATCTTGGCCTCCGCCGGGCGGAAGGTGTAGGGATTGTCGGCCAAGCGCTGGGCTTTTTCTTCATCCAGATCACCGGTGAGCTTGTAGCCCAGGGTCTCCACCACCTGATCCATGAACAGCTTGGGGCCGTTTGACATCAGCAGGCCGCGCTCATCGAGGGCAAATTTGAGGAACCAGAGGTAGTGGCGAGACTCGCTCGGCTGGAAGAAGTGGACGCCAAGCCAGGCGTGCTGTTGCAGCGGCCAGGGGTAGGGCTCCTGCTGCTGTTCGATGCGGACAAAGGTGTCGCTTGCCAGTGGCCGCACCTGGCGGCCCATGTCAAACAGCTGGAACTGGGTGCCAGCCTGAGTCAGAAATTCGGTCAAGGTATTGATGGCAGTAGGCGTCGCAGACATGGTGAGATCCGGCTAATGGTGATGCGGGCCGATTATAAGGCCCTTGCCGAGGATAGCCAGTGGCAGCAGACGCGCGCTGCGGCAGATATCAACATGGCAGCCATGCGGGGGGCGGTGTATAGTATCGCCCTTTTTTAACGGCGGCAGGCCGCGCTGGCTGCCGTGTATGTCGTTGACCCGGCTGAATCGCCGGTGCTGCGCGACTGAATGTATCGGCATCCTGGCTGATCCTGTCGGGTCAGCGGATCAATCTGTGGTTATGAGGAAGAGAGCGAGATGAATCAATATTTGCTGGTAGCTGGCCTGTTGGGGGAACTCACCGCCGAGTTGCAGCGCCTCGAGCGCTGGCAAGCTGACCATCCCGGTGACGAAGCTCTGGCAAGCACCCTGCCTTTTTGTGTCGATACCCTGAGCTTTGATCAGTGGCTGCAGTTCGTGCTGATCCCGCGTATGGAGCAGCTGGTGATGTTGCAGGCGCCGTTGCCCACCAGTGTCTCCCTCTATCCCATGGCCAGCGAAGTCTACAAAGAGGAGCTGGCTGAGGTGGAAGCGCTGCTGCGGCTGATCGCCCGCTTCGATCTGCTGCTTTCCGGTAAAGTGATCGAACAATGATGCCAGAGCAAACGCGAGAAGAGAGTGACCTGAAGCTGACCCTGCTCTATCAGGATGAGTGGCTGGTGGCAGTCAACAAGCCGTCCGGCCTGCTGGTGCACCGCAGCTGGCTCGACAAGGCCGAGACCCGCTTTGCCATGCAGATGACTCGGGATCTCATCGGCGGTCGCCATGTCTATCCGGTGCATCGCCTCGACCGTCCCACCTCCGGCGTGCTGCTGTTTGCGCTCGATCCGGTGATCGCCCGCGCACTGACCGAAGCCTTTACCCAACGTCAGGTACACAAGGAGTATCTGGCACTGGTGCGTGGTTGGGCACCCGAGCAGGGGGTGATCGACTATCCCCTCAAGGAGCTGCTGGACAAGATAGCCGATGCCATGAGCAACCCGGATCGCCCGGCGCAGGATGCCGTCACCACCTTCCGTCGCCTGCATCAGGTTGAGCTGCCTCATGCGGTCTCCAAGAAGCACCCCACCAGTCGCTACAGCTTGGTCAGATTGTTCCCGAAGACTGGCCGCAAGCATCAGTTACGCCGCCATATGGATCATCTGTTCCATCCCATCGTCGGGGACACCACTCACGGAGATGGCCGTCATAACCGCTTCTTCCGCGACCACTTTGGCTGTGAGCGGCTGCTGCTGGTGGCCCGCACCCTGAGCTTTACCCATCCGGTGCTCAAGGTGCCGATGCGGATCCAGGCACCGCTCGGTCAGGATGTGCTGCGCCTGTTTGCCGAGCTGGGCTGGCCCGCCAGCGAGAGCGACTACTAAGCGCCTGATCCTCGGCCCTGAACGGGTGGTATCTGACGCCAGCTTGCTGATAGAGTTGCTAAAAGAGTGACTCAAGCAGGGAGAGGAGAATGGCGCAGATCGATATCGTGGTAGGGAGTGTCTACGGCGCAGCCATGCTGGTGGCCGAGACCCTGGCAGATGAGTTGGAACGCAAGGGGCATCTCTGTACCCTGCACGAAGAAGCACGGCTGGCGGACATCGACCCCGGCCGTTTTTTATTGCTGGTCAGTGCCACCACAGGACAGGGGGACATTCCGCCCAATCTGCAGCCCTTTGCCAGCGAGCTGGCTGACAAGGCCCCCTGGCTCAAGGGGCTGCGTTATGCCCTGATTGCCATGGGTGACAGCAGTTATGAGCATTTCTGTGGCGCGGGCCGTCGGCTAGACGGATTGCTGCAAGAGCTGGGGGCCACGCGAGTGATTCCCCCGCTGGAGCTGGATGCCACTGTGCACGATGAACCCGAACAGGTGGCACTCAGCTGGCTGAAAAAGTGGGATATTCAGCCCTGAATATTCTCTGAAATCGAGCCATATCAATCCCCTGATCCCTAATCGGCAGGGGATTGTTATTTGTACAAATTCAATAGCCTGTCACCGGCATATTTCCCTAACTGAAAGAGGGATATTCCCCTCACGCCGTATCCCATGGCTGAAATGGTTGCAACCTTGCTGCAGACCCGTCATCTAAATAAAAGTTCAATCTTGAAAGCGATCTCAGTCATGTTTTTGTCATCCAATCGTAAAATAATGACTTTGGTTCTATCGCGAATTAATTGCTGGTAACGCTTTCAGGTTTGTTATGATTGCATAATTTATGTGATTGTTGGTTTTTTATTGCCTTGGTTGGTGATTTTTAACTTGCTAGTGTTGTGGCGATCGTTTGCCGAGCGATTTGTCGCCATTTTGTGAGTCGCTTCATATTTGTCGTGAAATACGCTCCCTATAATCAACCTCGGTTATCACCAACAGGATTATGTGGTGATAAGAAGTTGAATATTCAGGATCACACTCCTCACTGCGGGAAATAAGGAATATGACAATGAAAATGAAGTGGCTCCCGATTGCAGCAGCTGTTACTGCCGCCCTGGCTTCCCAAGCCGCCTTTGCTGTAGATTTCCACGGTTATATGCGTTCTGGTGTCGGTGTTTCCAGTGATGGTGACATGCAGACTTTGAGCAAACAAAAAGTGGGTCGTCTTGGTAATGAAGATGACACTTATGGTGAAGTTCAGCTGGGCCAGGAAGTATTCAACAAAGATGGCAAAACTTTCTATGTTGACTCCATGTTTGCCATGAGCTCTAACGGTTCCAATGACTGGGAAGGTACTGGCTCAGTATGTAACTTCGATGAAAAACAGTGTAGCGGCGACTCTGAGTTCGCTCTGCGTCAGTTCAACGTACAAGCCAAAGGCTTGCTGAACTTTGCTCCTGAGGCCACATTGTGGGCTGGTAAGCGTTACTACCAGCGTCACGATATTCATATCTCTGACTTCTACTACTGGAACATCTCCGGTGCTGGTGCTGGTATTGAAGGTGTTCAAGCTGGTCCGGGTAAAGTTTCTTTTGCATGGGTTCGTAATGACCGCGGCTGGGATGGCAAAGAGGGTTGGACCAAGTTCGATGGAATGGATGTAAACACCCTTGATCTGCGTTATGCAGGTATTCCGCTATGGCAGGATGCTTCTTTAGAAGTCGGTGTTGATTATGCGCTTGTTAACCCCACTGATGCCCAAAAGGACTCTTCAAACAGTCAGTACAAAAATGCCAAAGATGGTGTAATGCTGACAGCTGAGCTGACAGCCAGTGTGCTGGGTGGCTTCAACAAGACTGTGCTGCAATACGGTACCGAAGGTTATTCCAAGACCATGGCTTTCTATGGTGATGGTTCTTGGTATGGTGCTGAAGCCAAAGACGGTGCCGATGGTTATCGCTTGATCAACTGGGGTGTGATCCCGATGGGTAACTCCTGGGAGATGGGCCACCAGTTGGTCTACGGTGTAGGCAATGATATGTGGGATACCAATGACAGCTGGGAAACTATGTCTGTTGTTGCTCGTCCTATGTACAAGTGGGATGATTTCAACAAGACCATCTTCGAAGGTGGTTACTTCAAAGACACCAACAAGTCTACCGATGGCTCTGAAGCCAAAGATTCTGGTTATAAGTTGACACTGGCGCAGGCTTGGTCTGCTGGCTCAAGTTTCTGGGCCCGTCCTGAGATCCGAGTGTTTGCCTCCTATGTTGCGTTAGAAGACAACGACATGGCTGGTACACCATACGACAGCAAAACTGCTAAAGATACCTGGAACTTTGGTGTTCAGGCGGAAGCCTGGTGGTAAGCATAGGTTTAAGTTAAGTTAGTGACTGCCCCCGTATGGGGGCAGTTTTGTTTCGCCGGATCACGGCCACCGGGTTATGGAGATAAGAAAAATGAAACGGGTAAAGATGTCTATTGCAGCCGTAATCACTGCGCTATTAACCGGTTGTGCCGGAAACATGGTTGTTCCTCTGCAAGAACATGGCTCTATCTTGAGCGATGCAGACCAGGCCAAGCAAGCGCTGGCCAAAGCCTCAAGCTGCTGTGTGGCGTTTAAAGATTTCAGTTATACCCCCTTGCCTGAAGGTGAGACCTTGCTGGCCATCGATGGCAAGCAACCCGCTTTTCAGTTTGATGAGGGGATGAGCTACTTTGCGGCTTATCGCCTGCCAGCCAACACAGGCAACCTGGCCATCAAGGTCGCATCTCAGGTAAGCAAGACGGTGTTGGTACCCAAGGTCATTATGCTGGATAGTCAGTTCAAGGTGACGCGCGTGCTGGGTGAATCTGTGTTCAGTTACCAGCCGGCGCATCTGTTGGACAACGACAGGATCGAAGGAAAGGTATTCGTTGATCGCAGCATGCCGGGCAATCCTGCAGCTGAAACCTATATGATTATTTATGCCCCAGCCAGCCAGCTGGCTGGCAGTACCACCATATTGCACCCGGCAAAAGCCTTCGCTCGTGCCAACCAAACGGTTGAGCCAGCAATGCCGGATCCCGTGATCCCGCATTCACCGTGGGGGCTGGTACAGATTGAGGTGGTCGATATGGCCAAGGGGCAGGGCCTTGAGGCTGTGTTCAAACCCGAGTACGCAGATAAGGTTGCGATGAGTCAGGCCGCTCCGGCGACGGCTGTTGCTGTTACCACAACTGCAACAGCTGCGGTCGTAGCCAAACCTGCTCCTGCCATGCTGAGTGAAACGGAAGCCTTCTATCAGAGCCAGATTGAAAAAGCGGTCAAGGCGGGGGATATCGACAAGGCGATGAAGCTGGTGAACGAGGCCGAGCGGGCCGGTTCAACCAAGGCAAAAACCGTGTTTGTCGATGCAGTAAAGCGCTCGCAAAAATAGAGTAATATCGGCTGTTGTTGGTCAGATATATTTATTAAGGCCTCCCTTGTTGGAGGCCTTTTTAATCGGTAGACTGTAATAAATAAAAATGATGCTGTTACATTTGGTTGCAATTGGTTTCTCAGTGATGCATATTGCATTATTAAAATACAAAGTGAAACTGCAATTCATATATGTTTGTAATAGAGTGATAATGCCGATTACTAACTTATATTAACGTTGTTTTTTCGCTGCTAAACAAGTTGTGATCTTCCCTCCAAATTCAATATTCCCCCGCTTCCTAAAGCAGCAATTTATGACCCACTGGGTTATATTCTGATGGTCAAAATAAACAAGCCCGACTCGAAGATATCTGGATGAATCAGTGCTTATTTCATTCAGATAGATCGTTCAGGGAAGACAATCCATTCAGGAGCGCACACAATGTTCAAAAATGCTTTCTCTAATCTGCAAAAGGTTGGTAAGGCGCTGATGCTGCCAGTATCAGTCTTGCCGGTCGCAGGTATTCTGCTGGGGGTGGGTGCTGCCCACTTCAGCTGGTTGCCAGAAATTGTCTCCCAATTGATGGAACAAGCTGGTGGTTCCGTATTTGGTCAGATGGCCCTGCTGTTCGCAGTGGGTGTTGCTCTGGGCTTTACCAATAACGACGGCGTATCCGGCCTGTCAGCCATCGTTGGCTACGGCATCATGGTCGCTACCCTGAAGGTCATGGCACCTGTGATGGGTGTTGAAACCATCGAGACCGGCGTGCTGGGTGGTATCATGGCCGGTGGTATCGCTGCCTGGGCGTTCAACCGCTTCTACAAGATCCAGCTGCCAGAGTATCTGGGCTTCTTCGCGGGCAAACGTGCCGTACCCATCATCACCGGTTTCCTCTCCATCGGTCTGGGTGTGATTCTGTCCGTGATTTGGCCGCCAGTGGGTGGCGCTATCGGTGCCTTCTCTGACTGGGCTGCCAACCAGAACCCGGTACTGGCCTTCGGTATCTACGGCGTAGTCGAGCGCTCCCTGATCCCGTTCGGTCTGCACCACATCTGGAACGTGCCGTTCTTCTATCAGGCTGGTACCTGCGTTAACGGCGCCGGTGAAACTGTTCACGGTATCATGACCTGCTTCCTGACTGCTGATGACGCTTCCCGCGCTGCCGGTAACGGCTTCGGTCAGCTGGCTGGTGGCTACCTGTTCAAAATGTTCGGTCTGCCTGCTGCTGCGTTCGCCATTGCTCACGCTGCCAAGCCGGAAAACCGCGCCAAGATCGTGGGTATCATGGCCTCTGCTGCCCTGACCTCTTTCCTGACCGGTATCACCGAGCCGATTGAATTCTCCTTCCTGTTCATCGCTCCGGTGCTGTACGCCATCCACGCTGTACTGGCTGGTCTGGCTTATGTGCTGACCAACTCTCTGGGTATCGTACACGGTCACACCTTCTCCAACGGCTTCATCGACTTCGTGGTGCAATCTCCGCGTGCCGACAACATGCTGTTGCTGGTAGGTCTGGGTCTGGTTTACGCTGCCATCTACTACGTCGTATTCAGCTTCGTTATCCGTGCCATGAACTTGAAAACTCCGGGTCGTGAAGACGAGACTGCTGAAGAGACCGTTGGCCATGGCAAAGACGAAATGTCTGCTGCGCTGGTTGCTGCCTTCGGTGG
Source organism: Aeromonas allosaccharophila (assembly GCF_000819685.1). Taxonomy (GTDB): domain Bacteria; phylum Pseudomonadota; class Gammaproteobacteria; order Enterobacterales; family Aeromonadaceae; genus Aeromonas; species Aeromonas allosaccharophila. The sequence goes on from NZ_CDBR01000055.1 coordinate 42,963, forward strand.
TAAAGAGAACATCGCTTCTCTGGATGCCTGCATCACCCGTCTGCGTGTTGGCGTGAAAGATGTCGCCAAAGTTGACCAGGCTGGCCTGAAGAAACTGGGGGCTGCCGGTGTGGTAGTGGCTGGTTCCGGCGTACAAGCCATCTTCGGTACCAAATCTGACAACCTGAAAACCGACATGGACATCTGGATGAAGAGCAACTAATCCTGTTGCCTGAATATCAGAGTGTTTGAAGAGGGAGGCGAAAGCCTCCCTCTTGCTATTTGTGGTTGCTTGTAGCGTGAGTCGGGGCTTAGCAGGGGTTGTGTTGTCCAAGGGGGCGATGTGTAACGTTGCCCAATGGTGGCCCAACAGCACAAGGTGGCGGGCCTCGCTCATCTCATCCAACGCCTCATCAGGTCAGATAAAACCCGCCAATAAAAAGAGCGCCACCAGGGCGTAATGCCGATCAGTTAAGG
>NZ_CDBR01000056.1 GCF_000819685.1 Aeromonas allosaccharophila
ATAAAAACAATGCCAGTCAGGCCTAACTGACTGGCATTACCCGCGATGGGCCCCTTGTGCTGAGTGGTCTGACTGCTATCAGGCGGCGTTTGCCTTGTTGCCCAGAGTGCGGGCCAGCAGACCTTCCGGATTGTGAATCGCCTCTTTGGTCTTCACATCGATGACTTCGATATTGGTGAAGCGCTCACGGTATTTGATGGCCACATCGTGGGCGAAGATGACGCAGCGTGCGTTGGCGACATCCTTGGCGGTGATGCGGTTGATGATGCCGTTGGCGCCCTGAGTCTCGACCTTGATCTTGATCCCCTGCTGGGCAGCGGCCTTCTGCAGGCTCTTGGCGGCCAGGAAGGTGTGGGCCACGCCAGACGGGCAGGCAGTGATGGCCAGTACGTCTGCTTCCCCTTCCGCTTCAATGACTTCGAAGCTGGTTTGGGTGGTGGTCACGTCATCTTCTTCGCTTACCGGCTTCTTCAGCAGGTTGACGATGACGGCAGTGGTCAGGGCGCCGAGGATGGTACCCAGGATGTAACCCATCTTGCCTTCAACAACCGGCAGGACAATCCAGCCACCCCAGGGGGCGTGGTTGATACTGTGCATCATGAAGCCGGTGATGTTGCCGACGATACCGCCTGCGACGATGGCCGGGATAACACGCATGGGGTCAGCGGCGGCAAACGGGATGGCACCTTCACTGATACCGATCATGCCCATGATGGCGGCCGCTTTGCCGGATTCACGCTCTTCTTTCTTGTAACGCTTCGGAGACATGAAAGTCGCCAGCGCCATACCCAGCGGCGGCACACAGATGGCGATACCGACGCCGCCCATCAGCCAGGGCTGGGTGTTGACCTGAGTCTGGGCAAACAGGGTAGCAACCTTGTTGACCGGGCCACCCATATCGAAGGCAGTCATACCACCCAGAATGGCACCCAGCATTACTTTACCTGAGCCAGCCATGCTGGAGAGCCAGTGGTTCATCCCTTCCATCATGGCGGCGATCGGGGCACCGATCCCCCACATCACGATGCCACACACCAGGAAGGTACCGATCAGCGGATAGATGAAGATGGAACCGAGCGAGGTCATGGAGTCAGGCAGCTTGATCCGTTTGAGCTGATTGACCACGAAACCGGCGATAAAGCCCACCAGAATGGCGCCGAGGAAACCGGTTTGATAGTGCTGAACGGCAATCCAGGAGCCGATCATGCCCGGGGCCAGGCCCGGTTTGTCAGCCAGTGAGTAGGCGATGTAGCCACCCAGTACGGCGGTAAACAGGGTCAGACCGGCGATACCCATGGTGGCCATGTCTTTGAGGAAGCCCGCTTCCGGCACGGCGCCCTTGCCGCTCATCATCACCGACAGGGACAGCAGCACACCGCCCGCCACGATGAAGGGGATCATGTGGGAAGTACCAAACAGCAGGTGCTGCTTCATGGTATTGAGGCGATCCTTGAAGGTGCGCTCTTCGGGCTCAGCCGGTGCAGTGGCAGCCGGTTTGGCGGCAGGGGCAGGCTTTGCCACTTTCGGGCCTTGTTTGAGCAGGGTCAGGGCTTGCTCAACGGTGGTGGCCGCTTTCATCTGCTCGATGAAACCGGGTTCCAGCAGACGGGTAGAGAGCTCGGCCAGCACTTCGATGTGGTGATTGGCGCCGCCATCCGGGGAGGCAATCATGAAGATCAGCTGGGTCGGCTTGCCATCTTCGGCGCCGTACTCGATGCCCTGACGGCTGACACCGATGGCAATGGCCGGGCGGCTGACCGCCTTGCTCTTGGCGTGGGGCAGGGCGACACCCTGCTCGAAGCCGGTGCAGTCCAGCTGCTCGCGGGCCCAGACATCTTTGACGAATTGCTGTTGATCAGACACGGCGCCATCGCGCGCCAGCATCTGTGCCATCTCGTCGAACAGGGCCTCCTTGCTGGTGGCCTTCAACTCCAGGCAGATGAGTCTGCCGTTGGTCATGGTGGGTAACATCTCACTCTCCTTTCCCGTCAGGGCTAAGTCATGCGTTGCGAATTGGGCTCATTATTGCCCTCTATGGTGGGGTTGGACAGGCGATGAATGTAGCAATAACTGGATTTTTGTTGCATGGTTTTGCCGGTGTGATCCAGCTCGCAAAGTGTTGAGCTTTGACTCAATAGTTGTTTTTGTTTAATTCATGGCGGGATGTGACAGCGGTCAAGGTATGACAGAAAAACCCTTGCAACGGTATTTAAGGCCATTTTTTGCGGTTTATTGCCCGATTTAAGGCGGATTTGAGAAAAAACGGGTTGATGGCTGCACCGACGCTCCCCACTGGAAAATAGAACGGCCCTGCGCTGATTGGATTTTATCAATCCATCTGGCGTGGGCCGTCGGGTATCACAAAGTGACATTTTTGGGTTGGGTGCTGAATGTCACTTCAATGCTATGGCTCGTTACTGTTGTGGTGGGGTATTGCCCATCACGAAGTGGAGGTTGCCACCGGGCACAAACTCCTTGTGCTCGAAGAAGAGACCATCCTTGAGCGGTTTGCCATTGATGGTGACCGACTGTACATAGCGGTTCTTGGCGCTGTTGTTATCGGCGATGATGGTGAAGGTTCCCCCCTTGACCGGGATGGTCGCTTTGGTAAACAGCGGGCGGCCGATGGTGTAGACGGGGTCTGCCGCATTGACCTGATAGAAGCCGAGTGCTGACATGACGTACCAGGCAGACATGGAGCCTACGTCCTCGTTGCCGATGATGCCTGCCGGGGTGTTCGAGTACATGGTGTCGAGGATGTAGTCGACCGTCTCCTGAGTTTTCCACGGCTCCGAGGTCCAGTTGTAGAGGTAGGGGATATGGTGGGAAGGCTCATTGCCGAAGGCCACCTGACCCATCATCCCGGTCATGTCAGCGGTCTCCGATCCCTGACTCTCGGCGGCGAAGGTGGCATCCAGATTCTGCTTGAAGGCCTCTTCTCCGCCCATCGCGGTTTTCAGCCCCTTGATGTCATGGGGCACAAACCAGGTCCACTGCCAGGCGTTGCCCTCGGTATAGTTGCCGGTCTCATGTTCGGTGCCATAGGGATCAAACGGTGTCATGAAGGAGCCATCGATCATCACCGGACGCATGAAACCGGTCACCCCGTACTGGGCGTATTCGGCCGCATTGTGGTCGAAGTAGCGCTGGTAGCCGTTCGAACGGGCCAGATAGCGCGCTTCGGCAGTCGGGTTGCCAGCTGCTTTGGCGATCCGGGCGATGGCCCAGTCGTAGAAGGCGTTTTCCAGACCGTAGGAGACCGACTCTAGGGTGTAATCAACGAAGACGGGCTGACCATCGATCCGCTGCACCGCTGGCGCAAAGCCGTTCTTCTCGATGTAATCGATATGGTTGGTCAGGGTCTTGTCCAGCACCGCCTTGTCCCACTCGGTCGCCAGCATGGGGTAGTTGGTATAGGTGGAGCTGTCGATGGCGGCCTTGAGCGCCAGGTTTTTCTCCTGCGTGGCGAAGGCCTCGGGGTATTTGGTGATGGCATCGGCAATCACTACCACCGCCGGATAGCCCACCATGGTGCCGGTCTCATCCCCCAGATGTTCCCATTTGGGCAGCAGGCCGCTCTCCAGATACTTCTGGATCAGGTTTTTGGCATATTGCACGGCGCGGGTGGGTTCGGTGATGGTCTTGAGCGGGTGCAACGCCCGCTGGGTGTCCCACAGGGAGTAGAGCGAGAAGTTGGGCTGCTCTTCGCTCGCCTGACCATAGTAAATCGAGTAGCTGCCTTCCCCCTTGGCCTGCGCCCCTTTGCCCATGCCGCGGAAGCTGCCATCCACATCCTGATGGACGATGGGGGCGATCTTGGTGTGATAGAGGGCGGTGTAGAAGATCTCGCTTTGCTTCTTGCTGCCCCCCTCAATGGTGAAGTTGAGGGCGTTGGCCCACTTGTCGCGGGCATTGGCGCGGGCCTCGTCGAACGAAACATCCCCTTCGGCCTGGTAGTTTTTCCGTGCGCCGGTGGCATCAACCGCCGAGAGGGCAACTTTGGCATTGAGCTGGGCAGAACCGCCCTCTTCAAACTCGACGTAGGCGGTGACATCGGCGTTGGATTTGGCCTTGTGCTCGGCGGTCAAGCCCTCTACCGGTACACCCCCGGCGAGGAGGTAGACCCCTTTGATCTTCTTGTCGAAGGTCGCATGGAAGAAGATCTTCTGGTTTTTCGCCCAGCCGGAGAAGTGGGTGGCATCCCGCTCGCCGGTGATGGTGTAGCCATCTTCGCTGACAGTGAGTTTGTTGCGCAGCGAACTCGAGCCCCAGTCGCTGTTGAGGATCGAGTTCAAGTCGATCTTCAACCGTTGGGGTTGGCCCTGCGGATAGGTGTAGCGGTGAAAGCCCACCCGCTCGGAGGCGGTCAACTCGGCCTTGATGCCATTTTCGGCGATACGCACCGCATAGAAGCCAGGCTCGGCCAGCTCCGACTTTTTGTCCATTTTGACCGAGATGGCCTTGCGGTAATCATTGTTCGGCTCGATGTATTTGGCCTTATCTTCGGTAAAGGGCAGGAACAGAATATCCCCGAGCCCCCCCATGCCGGTGCCGGAGAGATGGGTGTGGGAAAAACCGAACAGGGTGTCTTTGTCGAAATGATAGCCGGAGGAGGAGTGCCACCCTATCAGTTCGGTATCCGGCGAGAGTTGCACCATGCCTTCCGGTACCACGGGGCCGGGAAAAGTGTGACCGTTAAAGCCAGTGCCAACAAATGGATTCACGTATTGCAACACATTGGTTGGCGTTGGCTTTTGATCGTCGTTATCGGTGTTGCTGTTATCTGAATCGCAGCCGGATAACATGGCCAGGGTGCTGGTCAGGGTAATGGCCAGAATATTTTTCTTGAACATATAGAACGGCTCCATCGGGTAGGGGGTGAGCAGTCAGAATTTATTTTTTGATGCCAGAGTGGTGCCTGCGCAATATCAAGGTGCGGCGCTGTCAATCCCGGCGAGCGCTATTATTCCCATGGCTCCTGTTTCATCGACAGAGTAAAAAAGTGTCATTCACTAGACTTTTGTGACAAGGCTGTCTGTTTGTGATCCGCGTATCATCTGATGCCGCACGTCATATTTTTTGAGCGTTCTTGTGAATCGACCAAAAAAGAGGCCCAAAGGAAGCTTTGGGCCTGAACATATATTGGCAATCAATGATGGTTATTTATTATCTGAGCGGGTCGGTTTTTGCGCCGTCATGATAAATTTCAACTCACCGCCTGCCCGAATATCGCTGTGGTTGAACGTCAGGTTTTCCCCCAGCGGTTTGCCATTGATGGTGACGGATTCCACATAGATATTTTGGGGGCCATTGTTTTCGGCGATCACGGTGAATTTCCCGCCATCAATATCCATGGTCACTTTCTCAAACAGCGGCCGACCTATGGTGTAGACCGGGACTCCCGGCGTGACCTGATAGAAGCCCAGCGCACTCATGATGTACCAGGCGGACATTTGCCCCACGTCCTCATTGCCAATCAGCCCGGTGGTGGTCGGGTGGAAGAAGCTGCGCACCGCCTGATCCACATACTCCTGGGTTTTCCACGGCTCCTTGGTCCAGTTATAGAGATAGGGAACATGGTGATCCGGTTCGTTCCCCATCACGAACTGCCCGATATAGCCGGTCATATCCCCCTGCGAGGTATCGGCGTTGGAGTTGGCGGTGAACAGGGCATCCAGATTCTTCCGGAATTTCTCCTCGCCACCCATTACCTCTTTGATCCCCTCGATATCGTGGGGAACAAACCAGCTCCACTGCCAGGTGTTGCCTTCGGTAAAGTCCTGCCCCCGGTGCTCGGCCCGATAGGGCCAGAAGGTGTCATAACGGCTGCTGTCGTTGATGTCGCAACCTGGTGGGGGCGTGACCGGGTTGCCGTTTTTATCGATGGCGCAGGAGGGGTAGTTGTTGACCCAGCTGCCATCGTAATTTTTGGGGCGCATAAAGCCGGTCGAACCATATTTGCCATATTCCGTTGGGTTGTAGTCAAAATAGGCGCGCCAGGTGGTGGCCCGGGCCAGATAGCGGTTCTCGGCAGACTTGTCGCCCGCCAGGCGGGCCAGCTGGGCGATACACCAGTCGTAGTAGGCATTCTCGACGCCGTACGAGACGGACTCGTTGACCAGCTCATCGTACTTGTCCTGGGCCATGCCGCCCTCTTCGGGCTTGAGTGTGACGTTGGCGGGGACATAGCCGTGCTGCTCGGCATACTGGCCGTGACGGGTCATCACGGTGAAGCGCTTGTCACCGTTCCAGGGATCCTGATAGGGCACCCAGCTTTTGGTCAGCTCGAGGTCAAAGTTGGCGGAAACGTTGGCCGCCTGCAATGCCAGCTTTATCTCTTCCTGTGTGAATGCATCCGGGTATTTGACGATGACGTCGGCGATGATGGAGACCGCCGGATAGCCGACCATCTCGCCGGTATAGTCGGAGTGCAGCTCCCATTTGGGCATGATGCCGCCGGTTTTATATTTGTTGAGCAGATCGTGCACATAGTCGATGGATCGCTCTTTTTCGATGATGGTCTTCAGCGGGTGGGCGGCGCGGAAGGTGTCCCACATGGAGTAGACCGAGTAGTTGGTAAAGCCCGGCTTGGCCTGATGCACCTTGCCATCCATCCCGCGATAGTGGCCATCCACATCCTGATAGACGAAGGGGGCGATGTAGGTGCGATAGAGCGAGGTATAAAACATCGTCTTGTCAGCATCGCTGCCACCTTCCAGGGTGAATTTATTGAGTACTTTCGCCCATGCCTGTTTGCTCTCCTGCACCACCTGATCGAAGCGATAGCCATGTTCATCGGCGCGCAGGTTGGCCATGGCCCCTTCAATGCCGGTGCCCGAGATCGCCATCTTCATGGTGATGGGCAGATCCCCTTTGGCAAAGTTGAGCTGGGTCACTACATCCCGCACCCGGGGTCTGGTTTCGCCATACCCGATGTAATCGGCCAGCCCCACCTCGGTGTCGCTGCTCAGTTTGCCATCGACATAGAGGGTCTGCTCCACGAAGGGTTCGGAAAACTCGGCATAGAAAAAGACCGTTTGCCACTGCCCCCACTCGTTGCTGGTTCTGGCTCCGGCAATGGCGTTGTCGCTCACCCGCTTGAAGTAAATATTGCGGGAGTGGTTGCCGTATTGCTCCAGCAGCTCGTGCTGCAGATCGAGCTGGACTTTGCGATCTTCACCCGCCGGATAGCTGTAACGGTGAAAGGCGACCCGCTGGGTGGCGGTGAGTTCGGCCTTGATGCCGGTCTCTACCAGATCGGCCTTGTAATAGCCCACCTCCGACAGCTCGCTCGGCTTGTTGATGGTGACCGGGTCGGTATTGCTGCCGGTGAAGGGAAGGAAGGCGAAATCATTGAGATCGCCCTTGCCCGCCCCCGAGATATGGGTGCTGCTGAAGCCGGAAAGCTTGGCCAGCTGGTGGTGATAGTCGGAAGGGGAACCCTTGCCATTCCAGTTGGCTTGGTTCCAGCTATCCGGGCCCGGCTGGATCATCCCCTCCGGCATGACGGGGGCCGGATTGACATTGCCCAGCCCATCGGTGCCGATCAGCGGATCGACATATTGCAGCACCTGCAGGGCATTGTCGGGGCGGCCGTTGTCAGTGGTCTCATCGTTTGTGTTGCAGCCATAGAGGCCAAGCAGGGCGGTCACCATGATGGCCAGCTTGTGGGGTTTGAACATCGTTGTTCCTCAATACCGGAGATGAAAACGCGGCAAGCCGGGTGGCCTGCCGCTGGTGGCGTTACGGGGTTGGTTGCTGGTTGGTCATCACAAAACGCAGCTCGCCACCGGGATGGATCTCGCTGTGGGCGAAGGTGTTGTACTGGTTGAGTGGTTTGCCATTGATGGTGACCTCTTTGACATAGAGGTTGTCCGGACCATTGTTCTGCGCCACTACGTTGAACTGGCCGTCGGGCAGGTTGATGGTGACCTTGTCAAAGATGGGACGACCGATGGTGTAGGTCGGGTCGCCCGGGGAGATTTGATAAAAGCCCATGGCGCTCATGATGTACCAGGCCGACATCTGCCCGACGTCTTCATTGCCGATCAGGCCATCCGGGCTGTTTTTGTAGAACTCCTTGTAGACCCGGTCGAGGTACTCCTGCGCTTTCCAGGGCTGGGCGGTACGGTTGTAGAGATAGATGACATGGTGGGAGGGCTCGTTACCGTGGATGTACTGCCCGATGTAACCGGTCATGTCCTGATGTGCCTCACCTCCGTTGGGGTCGGCGTTGAACAGGTTGTTGAGCTTGTCGTACAGCCCCTGCTGGCCGCCCATGATCTCGGTCAGCTTGTCGAGATCCTGCATGAATGACCACTGCCACTGCCAGGCGTTGCCCTCGGTGTAGTAGAAGGCATCCGACTTGTAGGGATCGAAATCGGCTGGCGCGTATTTCAGGGCACACGGGTCGCCATTTTTCAGCTCGGTCGGCACGAAGAAGCCCTTGCCATCGGCATTGCCAGCTTGAGGATCCCAATGCTTGAGCGAGTTGTAGGAGCGCGCCTTGAACTCCTGATAGGTGGTCATGTCGCCCGCGGCTTTCGCCATCTCGGCGATGGTCCAGTCGTAGAAAGAGAACTCCAGCGAGTAGGAGACCGAGTTCCAGTTGGGATAACGGACGCACTGCTCTTTCTCGTGATAGCTGAGCTGACCGGCCATCAGCGAGCTCAGAATGTCGTCATGGATCTGCGGGTAATCGGCGGGTCGGTAGTGGGCCGATTTGACAGAGGCTTGCAGCGCCTCCTCGGCATCGATCAGCCCCTTGGTCACCGCATCGGCAAGAATGGCCGCCGAGGGGTAGCCGATCATGGTGCCGGTTTCCGAGCCGTGACCTTCCCACTTGGGCAGCAGGCCGAACTCCACGTTGGATTTGCGGATCAGATCCTTGGCATAGAGGGTCGCCTGCGGCGGGTCCATGATGGTCCACATGGGGTGAACGGCGCGGAAGGTATCCCAGGTCGAGTAGATGGAGTAGTTGGGGGTATCGCCAGGCTGCAGGGTGCGCAGGGTGCCCTGCATATCAAGATACTTGCCATCCACATCGTAGAGCTCGATGGGGGCGATCATCATGTGGTAGAGGGCGGTGTAGAAGTTGGTCTTCTCGGTCGGCGAGCCTCCCTCTGCGCGGATCTTGGTCAGCTTTTCAGCCCAGGCATATTCGGCGTCAGACTTCACCTTGGCAAAATCAAAGCTGGGGGCTTCCGCCTCCAGATTCTTCTGTGCTCCTTGCCAGCTCACCGCCGAGATGCCGACCCGGATCTCGAGCGGTTGGTCACCCTGACCAAAATTGAGGTAGGCGGTCAGGTCATCCCCTTGATAGACGCTGTTGGGGCGCATCTCCCGGGTCGGCATCTTGTCTTGCTCGCCCAGCATGGCCTTGGCCACGGGTTGGCTGAATTTGGCGTAGAAGAAGATGTTCTGGCCCTGATGGTTCTGGCCCTGAAACCAGCCAGTGGAGGTTTTGCGGCCACGCAGGGTGTACTCATCCACCACTTCGATTTTGTTTTTCAGCGACTGGCCGTTGTTGTTGAGCAGGGTATGGCCCAGATCGAATTTCACATTGCGATCCGCTCCCTTGGCAAAGGTGTACTTGTGCAAACCGACCCGTTTGGTGGTGGTCAGCTCAACTTCAATCTCCCCCTTGTTCAGTCTGGTTTGGTAATAACCGGCGCTGGCGTGCTCATTGGTTTTGTCAAAGGCGTTTATTTGGGCGTCAGCCATCTCGGCATAGGGCAGTACCAGAATGTCGCCCAGATCGGTGGCGCCGGTGCCGGAGAGATGGGTATGGGAGAAGCCGTAGAGCGGTACATCGGTCGCGACGATCTCGCCCGTGAGGTAATTGGAGGAGTCCCAGTAGCCGGAGGCGGAGTGCCAGGGGTTGAGCCCGCTCTCATGATCGGTGCTGGAGCCAATAAAGGTATCCGGCGAGAGCTGCACCATGCCGGCAGGGCGGGTGGCGCCGGGGAAGGTGTGGCCGGAGGCGGCGGTACCTATCATGGGATCAACGTATTTCAGTAGCGACAGATCGACAACCGGGGTCACCGGTTTCTCGATGGCGGTAGACTCGCTCTCACTGTTGCAACCGGCGATGCCACCGGTCAGCGCGGCAATCACCGCAAGAGAAAGCAGATTGCACTTGAACATGGCCATTCCATTTTTTGAGTGATGATGGGGGAGGGAACCCTCCCCCGAACAGGTGATTAACGGGAGCCGGCAGGCAGGTCGCCTTCGTGCAGGAAGGTGCCGATACCTTGCGAGGGCGGCAGATCTTCCGGCTGGCTGGCCCAGTTCTGGTTGGGGCTATCGCCCATCACGAATTCAAGCTTGCCGCCACTGAGGATTTCCTCATGGGTGAGGTAGCTGCGATTGAACTCGCTGCCATTGAGGCGAGCAGACTGGATGTAGATGTTGTCGCGGCTGACGTTCTGAGCCGTGACGGTGAACTGCCTGCCAGCGCCCACATCGAGCGAGGCGGTGTCGAACATGGGGGTGCCAATCTCGTAGATGCCGGAGGAGGCATTGACCGGGAAGAAGCCCAGTGCCCGGAACACGAACCAGGCAGAGAGAGTGCCAAAGTCATCGTTGCCACAGATGCCGTCAGGGGTGTTTTTGTAGCAGACGTTGGTGGCTGCCGCGATGGCCGCCTGTCCCTTCCAGGGTTGCCCTACGTAGTTGTAGAGGTAGGGCACATGGATATCCGGCTCGTTGCCCTGCACGTGCTGACCCACGTTACCGGTGTTGAATACCGGGAACTGGTTGTCGCCAGCGTTGCGATCAGGGTAGGTGGTCCAGTACTCGTCCAGTCGCTTGGCAAACAGTTCGCCACGTTTGGCCTGAGGGTTCCGGGTCTGATCGAAACGGGTCATCAGATCGACCAGACCGTGGATGTCATGCTGCACGCTGAAGGCGTATTGCCAGCCGTTGGACTCCGCGAATGACCAGTTGAACATGTCCGGGCGCCAATCCTTGCCCACTGCCCGGCTAGTTTTCGGGTCTACCCAACCGGCATCGATAAAGTTGCCATCGTAGTCACGGGCCTTGAACCACCCTTTGTACTGCTTGCCGCCAAAGTCAAACTGCGCCTGCCAGTTCTTGGAGCGATCGGCAAACTCCTGATAGCGGGGATCACTTTCGCCAAACACCGCCTTGATCGATTGGGCGATCGCCCAGTCATCCATGGAGTACTCCAGCGAGTAGGAGGAGGTCCAGGCATCCTTGAAGGGAGAGTGTGATTCCCAGTCGTTGGTCGGCGGCGTGTCGTGCAACTGGGCAGGCACATAGCCCTGCTGCTCGTACTCCTTGATCCAGGCGACCCCCTGGCTGGTGGATGCGCGGGCATCGGTGATCATGGCGGTCACCAGTCGCTCCTTGATCTCCTGACGTTCCGCATCGCTGAAGCCCAGCGCGATCATCCGTCTGTCCAGCGAGCCTTTGGAGAGCACATCGTGGATCACCGGAGTGGAGTGCATCCCCATCATCATGCCGGTCTCGTTCCCCTTGAAGGTCCACTCCGGCAATCTGCCCTTGCGCAGGTTACCTTGATCGTTCATCCACTCCTCCTCGGCGTAGGAGAGCATGGAGAGCACCACATCGGCGAGGCGATCCGGCTCCAGCAGTGACGAGAGGGGTTGTACTGCGCGGTAGGTGTCCCACAGGGAGAAGGTGTCATAACGGGTAAAGTCCGCTTTGCCATCCCGGTTGGCATCGGCGGTGCGCACCGACTCCTTGAGGGTGTCGATCTGCTCGCCCCACGGCGTGTTGCCATCCGGGTAGGCATTGCGTCCCTGATGGACCTGGCGGTAACGCCCGTCCAGATCGGAGTGGATGGTCTGGCCCAGATAGGTGTGGTAGAGCGCGGTATAGAAGGTCTGTTTGTACTCCTCATCCCCACTGACTTGGATCTTGCCCAGCTCCTCTTCCCATTTTTGGGTGGCGGCCTGACGCACATCGTCAAACGACATGTTGGCCACTTCGGTCATGTTGAGGGAGGCGCCAGCGTTGCCATCCCGGCCGATCTCGACGTTGGAGAGGGCTACCTTGGCCTCGACGGCCAGGCCCTTATCTGCGGTATCAAATTCCACATAGGCGCGAGCGTACTGATATTTGCCACGGGTCTCGTTGCCGATCTCGGTGGTGCCTTCCGGCAGGTCCAGATAGCGGTTTTGGTCTTTGTCACAGTAGGCGAAGCGGATATTTTTGATGGGTTGATCAAACTCCATCACGAAGAACTCTTTCTGGCTGGGGGCCCAGCCGTCGGAGAAGCGATGGCCCTCGATCCGGTTGTGGGTTTTGTCCCACTTCAGATAGGAGTCGGAGGTGTAGTCCCAGTTGACCTTGAAGCCGAGGTTGACCACGATTTCCGACTTTTTATCCTGCGGGAAGGTGTAGCGATGAACACCCACCCGATCCGAGGCGGTCAGCTCGGCCTTGATGCCGTAATCTTTCAGATCGACCTTGTAGTAGCCCGCGGTTGCCTCTTCATCCTTGTGGCTGTAACGGGAGGCCTCCAGATTCAGGGAGGCAGACCCCTCGTTCAGCATGAAATTGGAGCGGGAGTTGATCGGCATCACCAGAATATCGTTGAGATCTCCGGCTCCGGCCCCCGACAGGGTAAGAGCATGAATGC
>NZ_CDBR01000057.1 GCF_000819685.1 Aeromonas allosaccharophila
TGCCAGGCACCCAATTAAACAGCGACGTGCACATCACGACGTTGGCCGAGAGGATGACACCTCGTTGAAGCGGCAGACAATTTAGCAAAAAGCTAACCAGACAGCGGAGCGGTAGTTCAGTCGGTTAGAATACCGGCCTGTCACGCCGGGGGTCGCGGGTTCGAGTCCCGTCCGCTCCGCCACTAATTTGAAAGGCCTTCCCAGATGGGAAGGCCTTTTTGCTATGGGCGGATTTTGCTCATAGACTCCGATGTTTGCATCCCGAGAGAACACTAAAAAAGAGGGCATTACAGGCTGTCTGGCATTCTTCTGGTCGGAAAAAGCCTGATTTAGATACTAAAAATGACAAAGCCAGTCGAGAGACCGAGCTTTGGAGCTATAACACGACCTTTTTTTGCTCAATTCATAATCATTTTAACCGGGTTTCTGTCGGCAAGATCAGGCTTCTGCCGCCTGCTGACTACAGGGCAGTGCCATATTGACCACCCCGTCTTCCATCTGGACGTCGATCTTGAATCCCAGCCGTTTGGCGAGGTTGACCATGCCGCGATTGCTGGGCATGGTCATGCCGGATAACTGGCCAATCCCCTGTTCTTTGGCGTAACGGATGATCTTCTCCATCATCAATTTGCCGAGCCCCACCCCTTTCAAGTCCGAGCGCACCAAAATGGCAAACTCGGCATCGCTCTGGTCCGGGGTCGAGATAGCGCGCACTACGCCGAGGATCTGATCCTGCAGCTCGCCATCTTGCCCCACAGCTACGAAGGCCATCTCCCGGTCGTAATCGATCTGGGTCATGCGAGCCAGCTCTTCATGGCCCAGCTCGCCCACATCGGCGAAGAAGCGTTTGTACCTGTCTTCATCGGAGACTTGCAGCACGAACTGCTTGTGAGCCGGTTCATCTTCCGGCCGGATCGGGCGCAGCAGGATGTGGCGCTGATCTTTAAGCCAGGCGCCTTCCTCCAGTTCGGTGGGATAGGGGCGGATCGCCAGTCGATTGCTGGTCGGGATGGCGGGGTCAGCCAGCGTAAGGCTGGCATCCAGTACCACCATCTCGGCGCCGCACGCTTGTAGCGGGTGCAGATCCAGCTCCTGAATCTCCGGAAAGGCGAGCAGCAGCTCGGAGAGTTGGCAGAGCACCTGACCGAGGGCATCGATATCCAGGCGCTCCGGCGTGGCCTGTTCGCGGATCTTGCGGCTTTTGAGCGCACCGATGATCTGGTAACGAGCCAGCGCCTGATTGAGCGGTGGCAAGGCCGCTACCATCTCCTGCGGTTCGGCGCCCGATTCGCCCAGCAGGATGACAGGGCCAAAGATGGCATCTTGCTGGATCCGCACCCGCAGCTCCAGGCCGCCGCTGCGGCGGGCCATTCGCTGCACCAGCAAACCTTCGATGCGGGCGCCCGGATCATGCTGTCTGACCCGATCCAGAATGGCATCTGCCGCTTGCGCCACTTCAGCCGAGGTGCGCAGGTTGAGCACCACACCATGAACGGCGGACTTGTGCAGGATGTCGGGTGAGCGCAGTTTCACCGCCACCGGATAGCCGATCTGCTCGGCGGTCAGGGTCGCCTCGATGGCGTCGGTGACGATCCAGGTTGGCAGGGTCGAGAGGCCGGCAGCCTGTAAAATCGGGTGCACCAGATGGGTATCCAGCCTCAGCTGTTTGCGCTCCTGCGCCTGGCGGATCAGCTGCTGGCAGAGCTCGACATTGAGCTGGTTGCCGTGCAGTGACGCCGGGGTTTCCATAAGTTGCTTCTGGTTGCGGCGGTATTCCACCATGTGCATGAAGGCCGCCATGGCGCTTTCTGGCGTGCGGTAGGTCGGGAAGCCCGCTTCGGTAAAGAGTTTGCGCCCCTCCTGCGCCGAGTATTCGCCCGCCCAGTTGGTGAGGATGTTGAAACGGCGCGCTCTGGGATGCTGTTTCAGATGGGCGATAAGATGGCTGGCCAGCGGCGCGCTCGGGGCCGTGAGCGAGGGGGCGTGGATGATCAGGATGGCGTCGATGCCATCTTCCTGCAACACGCTGTCCAGCGCCTCCTGATAGGTGGTGATGGTGGCATCGCTGCCGATATCGAGCGGCGGGCGAGCCAGCTTGCCGCCGCGCTCCAGCAGCACATCCACCGCCATATTGGCCAGTCCGCGGCCGTTGGAGATGATGGCGAGCCGCTCCCCTTTGAGGGTCATGGAATGGCTCAGGGTTTCGACCGCGGCAAACAGTTCATGGGTATCCCGCACCCGCAGCATACCGGCGCGGCGGATGGCGGCGTCATAGACATTGTCGAGGCCGTGGGCCGGATCGTGACGGCCGCTTTTTAGCACCAGGATCGGCTTGTTGCGCGAGGCTGCCCGCGCCGCTGAGAGAAAGTGGCGGGCGTCGTGCAGCTTGTCCATGTAGATCAAAATGGCGCGGGTGACGCTGTCGCGGGAGAGCTGATCCAGCAGCTGGCCGAAGTCGATATCGCAGTGATCGCCAAGGGAGATGAAAGCGGAGAAGCCCAGCTCATGCTGCTTGGCCCAATCCAGAATGGTGGTACTGACGGCGGCGGATTGCGACAGAAAAGCGACCTGTCCCGGCTTGGCGGCAATGGGTGAAAAGCTGGCGTTGATCCCCTGGCCGGGCAGCAGCATCCCCATGCTGTTGGGGCCGAGCAGGCGAATGCCATATTGCTGGCAGACCCGCTTCAGCTCCAGCCGCTCCTCGGGGGAAAAGTCGGCAGCCAGTATGATGGCCGCTCCCGCGCCCTTTTGGCCGAGCGCTTCCAGCAGTGGCAAGACCCGTTCCCGCCTGGTGCAGATGATGGCGAGATCCGGTGTCAGCGGCAGACTGGCGATATCGGGATAGGCCAGCACACCAGCGATGGCCTTGTTGCGCGGGGTGACGGGGAGGATGGGCCCTTTGAACTGGCCCGCCAGCAGGTGGCGCACGATCACATGACCCGCCTTGAGCGGGTCGGTCGAGGCGCCGATCACGGCGATTGATTGGGGTTTAAACAGCCGATCCAGACCGCTTGCTTTCATGGGCACTCCCGACAAAAGGGGGAAGATACCAGTCTAATACGCCTTTGCTGCGGGTTCTGTGACCGGATCCTGATCACCGTTTGTTCAGGGCATTGGCGCGTAGATAAAAGCGCAGTTCGCCTTGCACCCGGCGAATGGCACCCAGGTGGCGCTCCTGCAGATAGATATCCTGCTCCCGGTCCAGCGCCGTGCTGGGCACCCCCATGCTTTGTAGATACTCGTCAAACAGGGTTGAACCCTTGATCTCTACCAGATGCTGTTTCATGGCTCTCCTCCCTGCGCCTTGGCGTTTGTTGATGAACGCTCAGTCTGCGATGAGCTGCCGGGTTTGCCTATTGTCACTTCTGACACGAGATTTGACACGAGAGCGCTCACACATCTTTCAGAGAGGGGACCGTTGAGGCGCTGGCTGGCGTTATAGTATGGCGAGGAGCATGAGGCACGGATGGTGCGCAGGATGATCAGAGTCTGGTGGTGGTGCATGGCACTGTGGACGGTTGGCGCAGCGGCAACCGAGCAGCCTATCCGCGCCTGGAATCTGCTGCTGGATCACCCCAACCCCACCGTCGTCCAGTTGCTGCGGCTCTCTCTTGATCTCACCGTGCCCGAATATGGTCCCTACCAACTGGTTTCCAGTCCGCAGATGGAGCAGGGGCGGGCGGTGAAGGAGCTGCGCAGCGGCGAGCTGGTTCAGGTCGGTGTCTTTGCCCCGGATGGTGAGCGAGAGCGGGAGTTGCTGGCGGTGCACATTCCGCTGGCCAAGGGGCTGCTGGGGTGGCGGGTCTGTCTGGTTCGGCAGGGGGATGAGGGGCGTTTTGCCGCGATCGGGTCGTTGGCGGACTGGCATCGCGCCGGGCTCTCCATCGGTCAGCACAGATCCTGGCCCGATACCCAGTTGCTCAAGGCCAACGGCCTCAAGGTGACGGTGGGCAACCTCTATGAGGCACTCTTCAACATGCTGCGCAAAAAGCGCTTTGACTGCTTCCTGCGCTCGGTCATCGAGGTCGAGGATGAACTCAAGCAGCATCCGGATCTCGCCATCGAGCCCCGTCTGGTGTTTCGCTATCCGCTGGCGCTGCTGTTTTTCGTCTCGCCCAAATATCCGGAGCTGGCGCAGCGCATCGAGCTTGGCCTGCAGAGGGCACGGCAATCCGGCGCTTTTGACCGGGTCTTTGAAGAGGGATTTGGCAGCACCATTCGGCGGCTGAAACTGGATGAGCGGGTGCGCCTCGAGCTGCACAACCCTGATCTACCCCAGGCCAGTCGTATCATGATGGCCGATCCGGCCCTTATCTATAAACCGGGGTTAGCGCAGTGACCCCTGATTCTGCGCAGTATCCCAGAAGGCGCGGATCAGCGGCTCTTCCAGCCGCTTCTTGAGTACCCCGATCCCCACATCAAATGGCTTGAAGGCGGGTTTGAGGTCGATGATCCGCACCTTGTCGCCGAGCGGGCTGTGGTCGATTACCGCCGCCGGCACCAATCCTACGCCACAGCCGAGCGCCACCATGGCGACAATCCCCTCGTTACCCGCCACTTCGGCATAGATGTTGGGCGCTATCCCTTTGTTGCGAAACCACTGATCGCTGCGTTTGCGGGCTAGCCCCTGCTCGGAGAGGATCAGCGGCAGCTGCTCCCAGTCCGGCTCGCCCTGGCGGAACCATTGGTTCAGCTGGGGCGCGTTGCGCGGCGCGATAAAGACCAGCGGCACCAGCTGCAGGCTGGCAAATTTCAGCTTGGCGGGCAGGGCATCGGGGCGGGCGGCGATGGCGAGATCGGCCTCGTCAGCTAGGAGCTTGTCCACCGCCAGCGCCGGGTCGCCGGTCTCCAGCTTGATCTCCAGCTGGGGGTAGCGGCGGCGAAAGCGCTCCAGCACCTCGGGTAGCAGAAAGTAGCTGGCGGTGACCGAACAGAACACTCGCAGCCGCCCTTGCAGCGGTTCATCGCTGCGTTTGAGCTCCTGCTTGAGCTGGCGCCACTCTTGCAACAGGCCGCCGCCAAACTCCCGCAGTTTCTCACCGGCAGGGGTGAGTCGTACCGAGCGGTTGTCCCGCTCGAACAGGATGCAGCCGGTCTCCTGCTCCAGCCGCTGGATGGCGCGGCTCAGGGTGGAGGGGCTGACCGCCATGGCATCGGCGCTCTTGCCGAAGTGGAGGGAGTCGGCGAGGTGGAGAAATAGCTCGAGATTGCGAAGGTCCATTGATCACTTCCTGCTGCAGTCAGGGCATAAATTCATGCCGAACCGTTCGGCTCTGGCAACCGCCTCCCCGGATAATTCAGCTGCAATTTTGCTGAAATGGGGAGTCACATGGGGTGAAATTGCCAAGAATCATCTTTCAATTCTTGCAACATACTGTTTCGAATATATCAGTTCAGGCAATAAGTGTCCCGCGCTATAGTGGTTCAGACAACGCCGCTACCCGGCATGGAATCAATCGAACGGAGCAATCACCATGGCTAACTATTTCAACACCTTGAACCTGCGTCAGCAGTTGGCCCAACTGGGCAAGTGTCGTTTCATGCAGCGAGCGGAATTCGCCGACGGTTGCGACGTGCTGAAGGGCAAGAAGGTGGTGATTGTGGGCTGTGGTGCCCAGGGGCTGAACCAGGGTCTGAACATGCGTGACTCCGGGCTGGATATCTCCTACGCCCTGCGCAAGGCGGCCATCACCGAGAAGCGCGCCTCCTGGCAGAAGGCCACTGACAACGGCTTCGTGGTCGGCACTTATGAAGAGCTGATCCCGACCGCCGATCTGGTGCTGAACCTGACCCCGGACAAGCAGCACTCCGACGTCGTGAAAACCGTGATGCCGCTGATGAAACAGGGGGCCGCGCTGGGCTACTCCCACGGCTTCAACGTGGTGGAAGAGGGTCAGCAGATCCGTTCCGACATCACAGTCGTCATGGTAGCGCCGAAGTGCCCGGGTACCGAAGTGCGTGAAGAGTACAAGCGCGGTTTCGGTGTGCCGACTCTGCTTGCCGTCCACCCGGAGAACGATCCCAAGGGTGAAGGCATGGCCATCGCCAAGGCGTGGGCCTCTGCCACCGGCGGTGACCGTGCCGGGGTGCTGGAGTCCTCCTTCGTGGCGGAAGTGAAATCTGACCTGATGGGCGAGCAGACCATCCTCTGCGGCATGCTGCAGGCAGGTTCCCTGCTCTGCTACGACAAGCTGGTTGCCGAAGGGACTGACAAGGCCTACGCCGGCAAGCTGATCCAGTTCGGTTGGGAGACCATCACCGAAGCCCTGAAGCAGGGTGGCATCAGCCTGATGATGGACCGCCTCTCCAACCCGGCCAAGTTGCGCGCCTTCGAGCTCTCCGAGCAGCTCAAGATCCTGATGCGCCCGCTGTTCGAGAAGCATATGGACGACATCATCGCCGGTGAGTTCTCCCGCGGCATGATGGCCGACTGGGCCGAAGACGATGCCAAACTGTTCGGCTGGCGCGAAGAGACCGGCAAATCCGCCTTCGAAAACGCCCCGGCGTTCGCTGGCAAGATTGCCGAGCAGGAGTACTTCGACAATGGCGTGGTGATGGTGGCCATGGTCAAGGCGGGTGTCGAACTGGCGTTCGAAACCATGGTGGCTTCCGGTATCTACGAGGAGTCTGCCTACTACGAATCCCTGCACGAGTTGCCGCTGATCGCCAACACCGTTGCCCGCAAGCGTCTGTACGAGATGAACGTGGTCATCTCCGACACAGCCGAGTACGGCAACTACTTGTTCGCCAACGCCGCCGTGCCGTTGCTGCGTGAGCACTTCATGCCGACCTTGAAGGCGGGCGACCTGGGGGCCAGCAAGGCAGAAGGGCAGAGCGTCGACAACCTGGCGCTGCTGGCGGCCAATGAGGCGACCCGCAACCACCCGATCGAAAAAATCGGCCAGGTACTGCGTGGCTACATGAAAGACATGAAACGCATCGCCGTTGGCGGTTAAGCCAGCATCGGGCTGGATGATGAAGGGGCGGGGATGACGATCCCCGTCGCCGGTCGGACGGGACACCCGACCAGCCAGCCCGGCCATACAACCATAAGCCTGCCGCGTGGCAGGCTTTTGCTATCTGTTTGCCGCCTGTGGCGAGCGGCGCTTATTGCAGGTTGAGCCCGCCCAGATAGTCGCGCTTGCCGAGATCGACCCCGGCTTGGCGCAGCAGGGCGTAGGCCATGGTGAGGTGGAAGTAGAAGTTGGGAATGCCGTACTCATGGACGCAGGTATGGCCATCCATCCCCTTGCCGCCCGCCCAGTGGGGCACGTAACGACCGCTGGCGTACTGGCTGTAGTCCGCCTCCAGCTTGCCCTGCAGATAGGTGATGGTCTTGCCGATATGGGCGCGCAGATCCGCCATGGTCTTGGGGTCATCCCCCAGCACCGGCAGCTCGCTGTGGCTGGCGGTGGCCACCACGGCGCGGGCCGAATCGCAGCAGATCAACACCTGCTTGCTAAGGGGCAGCATATCGACGATCAGCCGCTCGCCGAAGAAGTTCTCCACGTTGAACTGCTTCGCCGTGGCGTGGGCCTCGGCCTTGGCCAGACAGTGATCCAGATTGGTCAGCATCTTGATGAACTGGGCGGTGATATCGCGATTCATGAGCACTCTCCATCTTGTTGAAACAGCGGCCCGCTTGCGCGGCCACAGTGAATGAGACTGGCTAATCGGCCACCAATATACCCCAACCGCTGCCGGGTTCGAGCCTGCCACGATGAAAAGGGCAGGGTAGCGCTACTTCGCGCGACAACCGCTGGCCAAGCGGCCATGCTCGCTTTTTGAACCTGCGAGTCCCTTATCGCCCCTTTTTTGATCTGTGACATAAATCACCTTTTTTCAGAGGCGTAGGCTGAATGCCGTTGTCCTGGACAGACGCCTGCGCATCCGCCAGGACACAAGAAAAGGAGAATGAAATGAAGATCTATGACCGTAACCGCAATGTGCTGAACCAGGGTCAGCGCGTCATGATTGCCGCCACTGGCGCAGTCGACTTCCTGAAAGAGGCCCACACCGACAATATGACCCCCTATCAGGCGGAGCATGAGAAGTGCGTGCTGCTGGCAAACTCCGGTGAGCGCTACGCCCCCATCGAGTTGATTAGACTAGGCTGATCCCTTTCCCTGTCACCCTACTCTTTACAATTCACCCGGCCGCCGGCCCCATCTGGCGGCCGGGTTTCTGATTTCCCCCTACCTGTTTTGCCTACTCTTCTAACGCATCGCTTCAGTCCGGTTTGAATCATCGTGTAGGTTCGATAGCATTGGGGGGGGGGAATTACCGCTATCACACTGTCACTCACAAGCTGCTAGATAGCCCCTGTCCCGCAACCCGGAGTTTGGATAGGGTAATCCTTTGTTGGAGATGGCTGTGGTGCCTCTTCGCCAGAGGCGGTAACCAAAGCAGTATATATATAGCTTTATATTAGTGTCATCATTTCCCTTATCTATTCTCCCTAAAATAAACAACGTCACTTCATTTTTAAATAATTTGCACCAAGAGAAAAACTAAAATTAGCATTCCATTATTAAATGATGTCGTTAGGCATATACAGCGTTCTTTTTACGGAAAGTCATGTGACCATAAAATAGATACAAAGAAAATGGAATGTGATAAAATAAAGTATGTTAATTTTGAAATTAAGACGTTAATCATTATATGGACAATGCTGAAGATATTAAATTGTTGTCGCTTGATTTCATTCCAATGGCATTTGATGGCGTGATGATGTTTGAGTTTCCATTTTTAAATGGACGTCGTCGAGCAGATATAATATGTTCTAACGATAAATATCTAATAGCATTTGAAATTAAAAGCGATTTAGACTCATTGTCTACTCTTCAAGAACAGATTGATGATTATAAAAAGTGTTTTAATTCTACATATATTATATGTGGGGAGAAACATCTACAAAAAATAAAAAGCAATAAAAATATTGATGCGGGGATAATTTTTGTAAAGGATAAAGAATTTATAATATTAAGAAAGGCTAAATTAAGATTAAGGTTAGATGTGCGTGCTAGATTATCTATGTGCGAACTCTCATTTTTAAAAAAATTGTCTAGTAAAAAAAATAAATCAGATATTATAGACGATATTTTAACTGGCAATATGACCATTAGAAACGTAGATTCACTTATTACAAAACACATTTCTAGTCGTATATCGAGTATATACAAATTGTATTTGAATCAGAGAGAGCAACTAAACAGTTATGAAAAGTTAATGATGCTCTCTCTCCGACGGCATGTAATAAGTATTATTTAACAAGAGCATGCATTCTTGTTATGTGTATGTTTGATCTTACCGAAATCCAATACGATGGACTCAACCCTCCAGGGGCCCCGCTAGCGGCGGAAAAAACCTCATCTCTACCCCAGCATTTTAACTTATCTTCTTTAATATCTTTATATTTGTTTACTAATTCTTTTGCGCACGCAGCATAACCAGCATCAGTTCTAAAGTAGAAAATTTTCTGTGAAAATGGATAATCTATTCTCGGAACCCATTTAAATGCTTTCGCTTCATTTCGGTGTGGATGAATACATGCATAGTCACCATAATGAATATACTCAAACTCTCTTCTAAGAGTCTCATATATTTTGAAAGATTGGAAACTTACTTCACCACATTTCTTGTGTTCTGGATTTTCAAATTCTTTTTCTTTGCTTGCTGAATCAAGCATTGATTTTGGGAAGGTTGAGACGGTAAATACAACTAAGTTATTACTTTCTTTATCTATAAGGCGTAACACATCTTGGCATTGTTTTAATTTCCAATGCATCTCACCTCCGTTGTGATCGATGAATCCCGTGTTAACTATAATGATGTCATCATCTAACTCTTTGGATACGTCAATAATTGTATTTAAAGTTTCCTGATTGCGTTCATTATAAAAACTGGGCATGTCAATTTTTAGACAGACCTTTCCGCTACCTGAAACGGTTTTAAGTGCATGATATAAATCAGTAATTTCTTCACGCGTTGAATCTTCAAATAGTAATATTGTAGGGATTACATTACAGTTATAAATATTAGATATTTCTTTTACAAAGTCTACCCAGTTGTCAAAGTCATCAAAAAAACTTTCTATTTGTGGGTTAGTTAATGCTTGTTCATTAGTTATATCTAGAACAAATTCTCGTTGTTCAAAAATGTCATAAATTTCTTTTATCCTTTTATAAACATCCCCATCTTTATCATTCTTTGTTTTCCTTGACTTAGTAAGCTCAAAAACAGGAACAATACCATCTTTAACATGATCAGATAGGTTTTTGAGACATCTCATCTCTGCTATCGTTGTTTTGGTCGTAGGAAAATACTTTTTATTAGAAACCATAATACCCCCTAGATATCACGTCAGAACGGACCTTAACAGCGATCGCAGATGTGTCAAAAAAATCACTCAACGTATCTAGTTCTCTAATGTTCTTTTCAACAACTAATTTTTTTAATTCATCCTTTGGAATTAAAATTGCACCAGCGAAGTTATTCGCCTCCAGTTCAATTTTATCTTGTGAGCTAGAGCTTCTGAAAAACTCTTTGTCTACAAAGTCATATCCTATATTATCTCTATGAAGGATAAAGTGAGCAATCTCATGGGCTAGAGTAAAGCGTTGCCTTTTGGGGTGATCAAGTGAATTGATATAAACAGTCCAGCGACCATCAATAAATTTTAAGCAACCTGAAACGGACTCTTCTAATGGCTTAAATTGCAGGCGCAACCCGAGCAGTTTTGTCGCAACAGAAATTACATCCAGTGGCATAGTCTCAATGCCATTAGCTTTAGCTAACTGCAATAATTGGGTTGGATTTTTGATACTCATGGCACTAGATGCTTGATCTAGTGAAAAATCAGACATGATTTTCTGTTTACGAGGTCTGATTGCCATATTAATTGCCCATCATATCTGGATTAACTACTGTCTCTGCAGCAACTTCTTTATTATCGCTACTATGAGATCTAATGTGAGAGTCTACATTAGCACGTAACTGTTCAAACTTAGATATCATAACTTCAAGTTCTTGCTTTATATTCTTTAAATCTTCACTAGTAGAGTCTGTTTTCTTGACCATTTGGCCTATTTTATCTAAGTCATAGGCATCAGTCCATCCTTCAAATTCATTTTTGACTATTTCTAATGTTTGTAGATAGTTCCCTTTATCTGTTTCAAAGTATGCTGATACAGCGCTTCTTATTTGACTGGAGTTTTTATCTTCAACACTTCCTTTGATATAAAAGAAGGACACGATAGAAAATGCTGAAACAGTGAAAACAAGAACGGAAATTACATTAGTATAAAACTCAACACTTCGCTCTAATAAATCATTTGATGTTAATACAACACCAGAGTTTATTAATCGTTCAATTGTTGCCTTATCATCATTGGATAATGATTTCACAGCTATAGAGTCAGAGGTAATATATTTAGCATGGTTTTTAATGTAATCGATGATTACATTATCGAAAGCTTCATTTAACGTAAAAACTATTAAATATAAGAAGATGGCTGCCCATATTATCTCTACAGAGCCTAAAAAAAACCTCTTAATTAATGATTCTTTTTCTGTCATCTTCAAACACCATATAAGGGATAATCATTAAGTTAAGTGTGAATAGTAGCAGTTTAAAATTTTAAGTGCATTATTGTATACATATCTAATTTGTATTTCATGTAAATAGGTGTTTGCTATGAGGCATGTCACACTATTTGAATATATGTATATGGGAAATCCATCAAAAGCATGAATTCGAGCAGCTAAACCTAGATATCGGTTTATGCAAGTATAGGCGGGCACCAACCCGGCCTAAGCCGGGTTGATTGCATCAAGAGCGGGAAAAATCACAGCGCTTCCAATCTGGCATAGGCCGTCACCAGCCACTTGGCGCCGACGTCGTCGAACTGGATCTGCACCCGGCTCTGCTGGCCGACCCCTTCGAAGTTGAGTACCACCCCTTCGCCGAATTTCGGATGGAGCACCCGCTGGCCGAGCTTAATGCCGCTGGCGTCGAAGCTCTGCTGCACCTCGTTCTGGCTAAAGCGGCCGTACTGGGTGGGGCGGCTCACCTGAGTGCGCAGCCGGATCTCTTCCAGACACTCGGCGGGCATCTCGCGGATAAAGCGGCTCGGTTTGTGGAACATCTCGCGGCCGTAGATGCGGCGGCTCTCGGCATAACAGATGTAGAGTTTCTCCATGGCGCGGGTCATGCCGACGTAACAGAGGCGGCGCTCCTCCTCCAGCCGGCCTGACTCTTCGGTCGATTGCTGGCTGGGGAACATGCCTTCTTCGACGCCGACCAGCAGCACCAGCGGGAACTCCAAGCCCTTGGCGCTGTGCAGGGTCATCAGCTGCACCGCGTCGGCATATTCGTCGGCCTGATTCTCGCCGGACTCCAGCGCCGCGTGGGCGAGGAAGGCGGAGAGATCGCTCATATCCTCCAGCTCGTCCGGGCGCTGGTACTGGCGGCAGGCGGTGACCAGTTCGTCCAGGTTCTCTACCCGCGCCTGGGATTTCTCGCCTTTTTCCGCCAGATACATCGCCTTGAGGCCGGAGTTCTGGATGGCGATATCCGCCTGCTGGTGCAGCGGCAGCATGGCGACCTGCTCCTCCAGCGTGTCGATCAGCTCGACAAAGCCGCGCACCGCGTTGCCGGCGCGACCGGTTAGCACCTTGTCATTGAGCAGGGACTTGGCCGATTGCCACAGGTTGAGCCCCTGATCGCGGGCGTTGCCGCGCAGGATCTCGAGGGTGCGATCGCCGATGCCGCGGGTCGGGGTGTTGACCACCCGCTCGAAGCTGGCGTCGTCGCCACGGTTGTTGATAAGCCGCAGGTAGGCCATGGCGTCTTTAATCTCTTGCCGCTCGAAGAAGCGCAGGCCGCCGTAGATGCGATACGGCATGGCGTCCTGCATCAGCGCCTCTTCCAGCACCCGCGACTGGGCGTTGGAGCGATAGAGGATGGCGCAGTCGGCCAACAGGCCGCCCTTTTCCTTCCAATCCTTGAGACGGCCGACCACGAAGCGAGCTTCGTCCACCTCGTTGAAGGCGGCGTAGAGGGAGATGGGCTCGCCTTCGGCCCCTTCGGTCCACAGCTCCTTGCCAAGGCGCTCGGCGTTGTTGGCGATGACGCTGTTGGCGGCCTTGAGGATATTGGCGGTGGAGCGGTAGTTCTGCTCGAGGCGGATGGTCTCGGCCCCCTGATAGTCGGTCAGGAAGCGCTGGATGTTCTCGATTTTGGCGCCGCGCCAGCCGTAGATGGACTGGTCATCGTCGCCGACGATCATCACCTTGCCGCTGTTGCCCGCCAGCATCCGCAGCCAGGCGTACTGGATGCCGTTGGTATCCTGAAATTCGTCCACCAGGATGTTTTGGAAGCGGTCGCGGTAGTGCTCGAGGATGTGCGGCTTGTTGAGCCACAGCTCGTGGGCACGCAGAAGCAGCTCGGCGAAGTCCACCAGACCGGAGCGATCGCAGGTCTCCTGATAGGTCTTGTAGATCTGCTGATAGGTGCGGGTGACGGGGTCGCCGTAGAGGTCGATGTCGCCGGGGCGCAGCCCCTCGTCCTTCTTGCCGTTGATGTAGCCCATCACGGCGCGCGGGGCCCAGTGCTTCTCGTCGAGGTTGAGCGCCTTGAGCACCCGGCGGATCAGCCGGTACTGGTCGTCGGAGTCGAGGATCTGGAAATCCTGCGGCAGTCCCGCATCCAGATGGTGGGCCCGCAGCAGGCGGTGGGCGATACCGTGGAAGGTGCCAATCCACATGCCGCGCACGCCGTCACCGATCACTTTCTCGACCCGGCCGCGCATCTCGGCCGCCGCCTTGTTGGTAAAGGTGACCGCGATGATGGAGAAGGGTGAACAGCGTTCCACCTGCATCAGCCAGGCAATGCGGTGCACCAGCACCCGGGTCTTGCCCGAACCGGCACCGGCCAGCACCAGCAGATTGCTACGGGGCGCCGCAACGGCATCTCTTTGCTTGTCGTTGAGCCCGTCGAGCAGGGTTGAAACGTCCATCACCACTCCTGTTTATTTATACAGGCGGGGATTATACGGCCATCCCCCTGCCAGACCAAATCCAAACTCGGGGAGGGGGCGAGATGGGGGCTTGCGGGGGCGCCGGTGCGACCATTTTTGGCTGGCGCAGAAAGAGGAGGGCGCCGAGGTTTCCAGCTGTAGCCAACCCTTGCTCGCGCGGTTTGTGGGGATT
>NZ_CDBR01000058.1 GCF_000819685.1 Aeromonas allosaccharophila
TGGGGCGTACCATCTGCATGGGGCTCGGCAAAGCGGAAACCGTAGATGGTGATGGGCTCTTTGGGATTAGCCTTGGTGCCTTTGTCAGAGCAGCGGCGACCGATGTTACGCCATACCTCATTGAGGTAGTCCTGCCCATCTTTGACAGTAGGGCGGCCAGCGGCAATCCAGTTGGGGTTTGTCTTGCCACCACTGGCCGGGTGGAAGCGTGACGGACAAGTCAGGGTGAGGAACAACGCAACGTGCCCCTCCTGCTTGGCGACATCTTCAAAACCACTGAGACGGGTCATCAGCTCGGCGCGTTGAACCTCTGGATTAGAGACAGAGGCGTCTATGGCATCTATAAGCTTGATACCATCCATAGGATCAGCAGCACTGACAGCAGCAAGACCTGAAAGAGTGAGTCGATTCTTGCGACTACGATGAATCCGGCGAGAAACAAGGTAATCAGGTGAATAGGGCTGTGAGTGTTTGTTAACAACTCCAGCAACGCGGGAAGCGTCGAAGAGTCGACGAGCCGAGGCGCGACGAATAACCCTAACCAGATAAGCAGGCTCAGACCAACGATTGAGCCAATGATTAGGGCGAGCAACTTCGGGCTCTTCAAATTGGTAATCAAATTCGGGATCACGAAGGTCATAACTTTCGAGAAGCGCTCTGGCTTGACAGAAAGCGGCATATTCCTCTTCGTCACCATTAAAATAATCCTTACGCAGGGTCAGCACATGTTTAGCCAGGCGATCAGCGAATGCCTCAAAGCCTTCATCGTCAGATGTGAGATTGAGGGTTCCGCAGTCGCCGGAAATGTTCATAAGGTCGAAAAGCTCTTTGATACGCTGATTCGCTTCGAGCAAACCAGCGTACTCAAGGGCTTGTGAATAGGCCGAACGAAACCACGGCAGGAGGTAGTGATTGCGCACGGTCATGTCATGGCGGTGCTGGCAATGCTCGGGGGCGTTGATGTCGCCATACTTGAGCAGGGCCTTATCATCCAGATAGGCGAAGGAGCCAACACGAACAAAATCGCGGGGCTGGTCAGCAAAACGGGGCTTGGTGTAAATGGCGTTGTACTGGTCGGAGTAAGCCCGATGCAGTATCGAGACATCATCATCAAAGGGCAGGCCGAGGGTCTGCAAGTGGTCAAGGTACTCGGCAGGGGTTGCCTGCTCGGCGTCATCTGCCAGCAGGGCAGGGGAAGACAGCAGCGAGTTAAGACGGAATTTGCCGGATACAGGGGCAGCGCGTGAACCGTTAAGGGCCTGCTGGGCGGCGTAGGAGGTGAAGCGGATCATGAAGATTCCCCTTGAAACAACAAGTAGATTCGAACGAGAAGGTAAAGACCGATTAAGGCAATACCAAAAACGCAAGCGACTTTAGGGAATGGCATGGCTTAGACCTCCCACTCACCAGCGAGGCGAAGTTCATCCTCACGGCGCTGATAAATAGTCCGGTCATCTAAAAAGATGTTGTATTTAGGGGCGGGATTGGGGGAGGGGGCAGAGGTCTTTTTGCCGCATACCCAATCACCAGCCGCAGGGGAATAGACCTGTGGAGCAAGGCAGCCATAGGCCGAATCGAAACGGGATTTGCCACACTTAGGGCAAACAGGGTCAGCCTTGGGAGCAGAATCAGCACCATCACAGAGCACGTCACGATTCAATCCGGCGTTAGTTACGCGGTACGGCATACGGGCAGCGAGCTTGTTCACATGGGCAAGACGGGCCTCAAGCGAATATTCTGGAGTGGTGCCGATAACCCCATTTATCGGCGCCATCTTGGAGAGGAGCTGAACGCGCTCGGAGAAAGCGTCGAGCCATTCAAGTTGCTCTTCTACGGTGTGCTCGGAGACGTAATCAGGGTCGAGCTGGATTTCACCATCAAGGATGCAGAGGTCAGAGCAAGCGGCGCAACCTTCGCCGCCGCACTCTTGGCAAACGTGGTAAATCGGGGTTTGTTGCTGTAGGGTCTGCGCTTCCATGTTGCGTACTCACTAAATGGTTCATTCATGTGAGAGTTATATGGAATGTACGAAGTACTTACAACATGCAGAAACAGTGGTACATAAGGTGTGTTAATCTTTATTTGACAAACACAAGAGGATAGACAAATGGACTCTAAAACGCTGATGGAGGCCTACATGAGGGCCAAAAACTACACCACTTACACGCAAGTTTCGAAAGACTTGGGTTTTACAACGTCTTATATAGCGTCAATAAACAATGGAAGAGCGCAATTCACTGATGAGATTGCAAAAATCCTTGCAGAAGGTGCAGGACTAGATCCTCTGGAAGTCATCATTTCCCTAAATGCCGTCAGAGCCAAGACACCAGAGATGAAAGCGACTTGGTATGACATCTTAAAAAAGTATTGCGCGGGCACGGGAGCCGCTCTGGCCGTGGCTTGCGTGATGATGGGAAGCCTTAATTCAGAGCCTGTTCCGACTGCGCATAAT
>NZ_CDBR01000059.1 GCF_000819685.1 Aeromonas allosaccharophila
CCCAGTTTTTAGTGAGATCTCTCCCACTGACGTATCATTTGGTCCGCCCGAAACAGGTTGGCCAGCGTGAATAACATCGCCAGTTGGTTATCGTTTTTCAGCAACCCCTTGTATCTGGCTTTCACGAAGCCGAACTGTCGCTTGATGATGCGAAATGGGTGCTCCACCTTGGCCCGGATGCTGGCTTTCATGTATTCGATGTTGATGGCCGTTTTGTTCTTGCGTGGATGCTGTTTCAAGGTTCTTACCTTGCCGGGGCGCTCGGCGATCAGCCAGTCCACATCCACCTCGGCCAGCTCCTCGCGCTGTGGCGCCCCTTGGTAGCCGGCATCGGCTGAGACAAATTGCTCCTCTCCATGCAGCAGATTACCCAGCTGATTGAGGTCATGCTCGTTGGCCGCGGTGGTGACTAGGCTGTGGGTCAGGCCACTCTTGGCATCGACACCAATGTGGGCCTTCATGCCAAAGTGCCACTGATAGCCTTTCTTGGTCTGATGCATCTCCGGATCGCGTTGCTGCTCTTTGTTCTTGGTCGAGCTGGGAGCCTCAATGATGGTGGCATCGACCAAGGTGCCTTGAGTCATCATGACGCCTGCTTCGGCCAGCCAGCGATTGATGGTCTTGAACAATTGGCGGGCCAGTTGATGCTGCTCCAGCAGGTGGCGGAAATTCATGATGGTGGTGCGGTCCGGCAAGGCGCTATCCAGGGATAACCGGGCAAACAGACGCATGGAGGCGATTTCGTACAGAGCATCTTCCATCGCGCCATCGCTCAGGTTGTACCAATGCTGCATGCAGTGAATGCGTAGCATGGTTTCCAGCGGATAAGGTCGCCGGCCATTACCAGCCTTGGG
>NZ_CDBR01000060.1 GCF_000819685.1 Aeromonas allosaccharophila
TATCATCACCAATCTCTGCCTTGTTGTAGACGTCGTCGCCACCTGCACCTTGCAGTTCAACGGTCGGCGCCGGGGCCGCCACGTTGTCTACGGTGTAGTCTTTGGTGTCGGACTTAGTGGTGCTGTTACCCGCCGCGTCGGTCACTGTAATCTCGGCTTTGACGCTGCTGCCGCCAACCAGTTTGTCGGCGGTGGTGCTGGTGCTAAAGCCCCGCAGGCCGTTGCCCAGAACGACTACCTGGGTGGTCAGCTTGCTGCCGTCGCCCAGCGTCAGAGTCACGGTGTCGCCCACTTTGGCGTCGCCGCTCACGGTGCCGCTCAGGGTGACACTGGCCTTGTCATCCGCCTCGGCCTGGTTCACCACGTTGTCGCCACCCACCACGATCGGGTTCAGGTTGATGCCCAGATCCGGTGCCACGCTGTCAACGCTACCGTCGTCCGTTGCCTTGCCGGTGTTACCCGCCGGATCGGTAACGCTGGCCGTCACCTGATAGCTGCCTTCAGCTAACGGGGTGGTGACATCCACGCTGTAGCTGCCGTCCGGCTGTAGGGTGGTGGTCAGGGTCTGTTGGTTGCCGTTGGCATCGGTCACGACCAGGGTAACGGTACTGCCCGCCGGGGCATCCGTCGTACCGGTAATGGTCGGGGTGGTGTCGTTGGTGTTGTCCGGCGCATCGACCGTGATCACTGGCGCTGTCACATCAACGCTGCCATCGTCGGTCGCGGTGCCAGTGTTGCCGGCCGGATCGGTCACTGTGGCTGTGACGGTATAAGAACCTTCCGCCAATGGGGTGGTGACATCCACGCTGTAGCTGCCGTCCGGCTGTACCGTAGCGGTCAGGGGCTGCTGGTTGCCGTTAGCATCGGTCACGACCAGGGTAACGGTACTGCCCGCCGGGGCATCCGTCGTACCGGTAATGGTCGGGGTGGTGTCGTTGGTGTTGTCCGGCGCATCGACCGTGATCACTGGCGCAGTCACATCGACACTGCCATCGTCGGTCGCACTGCCGGTATTACCCGCAGGATCTGTCACGGTGGCTGTAACGGTATAAGAGCCTTCGGCCAACGGGGTAACCACATCCACGGTGAAGGTACCAGCGGGTGTGACGATAGCGGTCAGGGTTTGTTGATTACCGTTTGCATCTGTGACCAGCAGGGTCACGGTGCTGCCAACGGGAGCATCCGTGGTCCCGGTCAGGGTTGGTGTGGTGTCATTGGTGTTATCTGGCGCAACCACGGAAATGGTGGGCGGCGTCAGGTCAAATACTTCATCTTCGCCAGCAACACCCAGCGGTGGCTCGCCATTGGTGTTGTAGGTGGTATCGAAAGTGGCTTCGGCAATGGTTGCATCACCGGTACGATCGATGGTGACAAAACCGCCGTTACCACTGGACCCGGCAACACCACCAATTCCGCCACCGCCGGCGGCAGGCGCGCCGCCTGCTGCAGAGGCTTCAAAGGCCTGGGTCGGGTCAGCGCCACCCAAGATCGCCTGTTGTAGGGCACTGATATCATCAGGAGTACCTGCAGCGCCGTTTTGCGCCAGCTGGGGAGCATCTCCCTCTTCGGCAGGCTCACTCTGTTCGCTGGCTGGTTGCACAGTGAACGACTGTCCGCCGCCCATGAAACTAGCGCCATCCGGCGACATGATCACCGCCCCTTTCGGCAGCACATCACCTTCAGCCAACAGCTTCCGGCTGCCATCTGCGGCAACCAGATAAATTTGTCCTTTAAGTTGGGTTACGGTTACGCCCTGTTCCAAGGTAACGGCATTGGTGATCATGTTCTCTCCTGAATCCTGATTTGAATGCAATAAGCCACAGCCTACTTTGCAGACTGAGGGGAAAAATAACCAGCTCGAAAATTCGAAAGGATAGACCGATTTGAGGCTGAACTGTTCAGCCAGACAGAAGTGTATAAAACGAGGTTGCAAGAATGGCAAAAACCAAAATTATCAATAAATTACAGAGTAATGACAGGAGCATGACAAAGCATGCTCCCGTCAGGATTAACCCTATACACCCGCCCAGAGGATGATAGCCAGCAGCTGTGGCGAGATGATCCGCAGGAACATCACCAGCGGGTAGACAGTGGCGTATGAGAGCGCACTGGCGCCACTGGTCGGGTGCATGGCGTTGGCAAAGGCCAGCGCGGGAGGGTCTGTCATGGAGCCGGCCAGCAAGCCGCACAGGGTCAGATAGTTCATCTTGCCGTAGAGGCGCGCCAGCACACCGACTACCAGCAGCGGGATCAGGGTGATCGCCATGCCGTAGAGCATCCAGGCCGGGCCATCACCGTTGATCAGGGTATCGACGAAACCGGCTCCGGACTTGAATCCGACCACCGCCAGAAACAGCACGATCCCGATCTCCCGCAGCGCCAGGTTGGCGCTGGGTGGCATGAACCAGTAGAGCTTGCCGATGCTGCCGATCCGCGACAGGATCAGCGCCACCACCAACGGCCCGCCCGCCAGACCCAATTTGAGGGCGGCCGGAAAACCGGGCAGATAGAAGGGGATGGAGCCGAGCAATACGCCAAGGCCAATCCCGATAAATACCGGCAACATCTGCACCTGCTGCAGTTTTTGCTGCACGTTGCCGACCACATTGGTCACCGCTTCGATGGCATCGAGGCGCCCCACCAGGTTGAGGATGTCACCAAACTGCAGGCTGGTCTGACTGGTCGGCACCAGCTCGATACCGGCGCGGTTAAGACGGGAGATCACCACGTCATAGCGCTGTTTGATGTCAAGATCGCGGATCTTCTTGCCAAGTACCTGCTCGTTGGTCACCACCACCCGCTCGACGCGCAGATCGGTGCCACGGGTCGAGAGCGAGGTCTCCACCTCCTCCCCCAATACCAGCAACACCTTGTGCAGCGCGTGACGCTCACCCACCAGGTGCAGCAAGTCACCCAGTTCGATACGGGATTCCGGGCGCGGCACCATCAGCTCGTCGCCCCGTTTGAGCCGTGAACAGATGACATCGGACTCGTCGAGACTCGGGATCTCGCTCAGCATCAGGCCGTGCATGTTGGGATTGCGCACCGCGATGTTGATGGTCTGCAAGCTCTCCTTGGTTTTACCGGTTTGTAGCTCGAACTGGGCGGCTTCATCGTCGATCTTGATGCGAAAGAAGACCCTGACCAGCCACATGGTGAGCAAAATGCCACAGATACCAAACGGATAGGCAACCGCATATCCCATCCCCATCAGGCCGGTAGAACCGGGCGCGGCGCCCAGCTCGGCGAGGATCTGCTGGCCCGCACCGAGGGATGGCGTATTGGTGACGGCACCGGAGAAGACCCCCAGAATGACCGGCAACGGCACATCGAAAAATTGATGCAAGCCAGCAGCCACCACGCAGCCAAGGATGACCAGCAAAGCGGCAAAGGCGTTGAGTTTGAGACCCGAACTGCGCAATGACGAGAAGAAACCCGGCCCGACCTGGATGCCGATGGTATAGACAAACAGGATCAGGCCAAATTCTTGAATAAAGTGAAGCGTTTGTGCATCCAGCGCGAGATCGGAGGCGCCTGCAAAGTGACCCACTATGATGCCGCCGAACAGCACCCCCCCTATTCCCAAGCCAACGCCATAGACTCGCCAGTTTCCCAGCCAGAGTCCTAGCACTGCCACCAGCGACAACATGCTGATGGAAAGCGCGATTTCACTCATTTCGTGCATCCTTTGCGAATTGAACTGGCCCTAGCTTGTCAGCAAACGCTGATGCCAACTGTGTGATACCGCACGAATTTATCCTTTTACGCGCTAAAAATACCAATTAAGGGCTAGTTGCAAGACGTTAGGCGACGTAGCCGTAAATGGCCATAAAGTGACAAACGCTGCCACCCAGCACAAAGAGATGCCAGATGGCGTGGTTATAGGGGATCTGCTTGGCCACATAGAAAATGACCCCGAGGCTGTAGATAAGGCCACCGAGCCCGAGCAGCAGCAGCCCCTCACCGGCCAGATGGATATAGAGCTGATAGATGACCACCAGCGACAGCCAGCCCAACATCAGGTAGGTAAAGAGCGACAGCTTCTTGAAGCGGTTGATAAACACCAGCTTGAACACCACACCAGCCAGCGCCAGGGCCCAGATCACCACCATCAAGCCCTTCGCCAGCGGCGTATCGAGCGCCACCAGCAGGAAGGGGGTATAGGTGCCGGCAATCAGCAGATAGATGGCGCAGTGATCAAACACCTTGCACCAGCGTCTGGCCCGCCCTTCCGCCATGCTGTGATAGAGGGTAGAGGCTAGATAGAGCAGCACCAGACTGCCGCCATAAAGGCTGTAACTCACCAGCGCCTGCGTGCCCTGCCCCCATCCCTTGATGAGCAACAACACCAGCCCGACAATCCCCAGCAACAATCCCGCACCGTGACTCAGCCGGTTTGCCAGCTCCTCTCGGGGGGAGTAATCCATCACACCACTCATAACATCGACTCCACAATAACTGTGGCTCACTCTACCCAGCGCCATTTCAGAGTACAAGTGTTCGCTTAAAAAATGGAGTGGCTGTCACCTGCCCCCCTTTGGTGTATGCTCTGCCGCCGATGCCCGAGACAAACGGCATAGACACCTACCCTGGTGAACTGGTCTGGAGAACCTGATGAAGTTGACTGAGCTGTTTGCACAAGCGGATCCCGCCTTTGGCGAGGCGATGAACACCTTGCTGGAGAGCTTCCACCACTCCGACGACAGTCAGGCCCCCTATCAGCGCGACCTGTTCACCCACCAGCTCGATCAATCCCGCATGCCTGCAGTCGGCCAACCTATCGAGGAGTATCTGGCGCGGCTGGCCACTCTGGTGCCCGGCGCCTCGCACCTCACCTCACCACGCTACATGGGCCACATGACGGCGCCCCTGCCGGCCTATACCGCCGAGCTGTCGCGCCTGCTGGTGATGCTCAACCAGAATCCGATGAAGATGGAGTCCTCCCGCCTGCTCAGCTTTCTGGAGCGGGAGGTGCTGGCCAAGCTGCACCGCCTCATCTATGGCAGGGACGATGCCTTCTACGGCGAGCAGATGCATGCCAAGGATGCCGCCCTCGGCGTCATGACCAGCGGTGGCACCATCGCCAACGTCACGGCACTGTGGCTGGCCCGCAACCGCGCCTGCGGCGACAACCTGTTCACCCTCTATGAGCAGGGCTATCGCGGCGCCGTTATTCTGGGCTCCCGCCTGATGCACTACTCCTTCGACAAGGGGATGGATCTGCTGGGGCTGGGCGCCCGCAGCGTCTGGCGCCTCGAGACCGACGAGCAGAACAGGCTCAGTCTGGCTGCGTTGGAGCGGGCGCTGCTACAGTGCAAGGAACAGAAATTGAAAGTACTGGCATTGGTCGGCGTGGCTGGCAGTACCGACTTTGGCTCCATCGATCCCCTGCCTGAGCTGGCCGCCATAGCCGAGCGCGAGCAGATCCACTTCCACGTGGATGCCGCCTGGGGTGGCCCGACCCTCTTCTCCCCCCGCTATCAAAACCTGCTGGCCGGCATTGAGCGAGCCGATACCGTCACCCTGGATGGCCACAAACAACTGCTGGTGCCGCTCGGTACCGGCATGCTGCTCTGCCGCCAGCCCGACCTGATGATGGCGGTCAAGCGCGAAGCCCCTTACGCCATTCGCGCCACCTCGTTCGATCAGGGGCGCTTTACGCTGGAGGGCACCCGTCCGGCCAACGCCCTCTATCTGGATGCCGCCTTCCAGCTGTTTGGCCAGCAGGGTTACGCCCATCTCATCGAAGCCAACTACGACCGCGCCCGGCTGATGGCAGAGCTCATCGAAAGCGACCCTGCCTTCGAGCTGATGTCGGCGCCGGTGATGAACTTGCTCTCCTACCGCTGCATTCCGCCCCACCTGCAGGGCAAGGTGCTGGACGAAGCGGCCAACGCGCAGATCAACGACTTCAACGTGGCGCTGCAAAAAGCCCAGCGGGCCGAGGGGCACAGCTTTGTCTCCCGCACCCAGCGGGCAGTAGTGCGCTACGGCGCCCAGCCGCTCACCCTGCTGCGCGCCGTGCTGCTTAACCCGCTTATCGAAGAGCGCCACATCCGCGAGCTGCTGGCGGATCAAAAACGGCTGGGCGAGCCCCTTGCCCGCCAGCTATTTGGCTAGCGCCGCGCCAGGGAACTGGACGTAAATTGGGCGGTCTTATTCATTTGCCGTTGCCCATCGGGCAGGTAAACTGGACACAGTTTTGAGATCCATTCTTGAGGGCTACGCGCCAGACATGAAGCAATTTATTGAATTTATTCCACTTATCGTTTTCTTCGCGGTCTACAAGTTTTACGACATCTACATGGCTACCGGCGCACTGGTGGTGGTCACCGGTCTGCAGCTCGCCTATAGCTGGATCCGCTACCGCAAGGTCGAGAAGATGCAGCTCTTTACCTTCCTGCTGGTCGGCTTCTTCGGCGGCCTCACCGTGTTTTTCCACGATGACACCTTCATCAAGTGGAAAGTGACTGTCATCAACGTGCTGTTCGCACTGGGTCTGCTCATCAGCCGCTACGGCTTTGGCAAGAATCTGATCAAACAGATGCTGGCCAAGGAGCTGCAAGCGCCCGATGCAGTCTGGGACAAGGTCAATCTCGGCTGGGTCGGCTTCTTTACCGTCTGTGGCCTGCTCAACCTCTACGTGGCGTTCAACATGCCGCAAGAGATGTGGGTCAACTTCAAGGTGTTCGGCCTGCTGGGGATGACGCTGGTCTTTACCCTGCTGAGCGGCGTCTATCTCTACCGCCACATTCCGGCTGAACAAAAAGAACAGCTGAAAAAATAACCCTCATCAGAAAAGGATCCTCTCATGTGGTATCTCATCTACTCCGAAGATGTCCCCGATAGCCTGCCACTACGCAAGCAGGTTCGCCCTGCCCATCTGGCCCGGCTGCAAGCGCTGCAGGATGAAGGTCGCCTGCTGACTGCCGGCCCCAACCCCGCTATCGATGCCGAGGATCCGGCCGATGCGGGCTTTACCGGCAGCACTGTCATCGCCGAGTTTGCCTCGCTGGCTGACGCCAAAGCCTGGGCCGATGCCGACCCTTATGTGACCGCCGATGTCTACGCCAAGGTCACCATCAAGCCGTTCAAGAAAGTCTTTTAAACCGGCGTCAGATGCAAAGAGGCCGGAACGGGTGTACAACCCGCTCCGGCCTCTTTTTATTGGGCGATATGAGCAATGCTCAGCTCCCCGACAAGGTCACGCCCTGGCGACAAACCAGGGGTTGAGGATATCTGGCTTGTTGTAGGCAAGGGGTGAACCGTCGAGTTGGGTGACGCTCCCTCCAGCCCCCTCCAGCACCGCTTGCGCCGCACCGGTATCCCACTCGCAGGTGGGGGCGAGGCGCGGATAGAGCTCGGCGCCCCCCTCGGCAATGATGCAAAACTTGAGGGAGCTGCCCATGGAGACCAGCTCGATTTCACCAAAAGGAGCCAGAAAATCGAGGGTCTCCTGCGACAGGTGGTTGCGACTGCCCACCACCCGCCACACTTCGCCTTCACGATGAGGCCGGGTCTGGATGGACTCGCGTTTGCCATCGGCGATGCGCCAGGCGCCAAGCCCCTTTCCGCCATACCAGAGCGTGTCCAGCACCGGCGCATAGACCAGCCCCCAACGCGGCGCCCCCGCTTCAATCAGCGCGATATTGACGGTGAACTCGCCATTGCGAGAGACAAACTCCTTGGTGCCATCGAGAGGATCCACCAGCCAGTAGCGTGACCAGCCGTGGCGCGCGGCCATCACCTCGGGGCCAGATTCCTCCGACAGCACAGGGATCTCGGGGGTCAACCGCGCCAACGCCTGCACAATCACCTCATGCGCCCCCTTGTCAGCAGCCGTGAGCGGACTCTCGTCGCTCTTGTACTCCACCGCAAAAGGCTCGCGGTAGATCGCCATGATGGCTGCCCCCGCCGCACGAGCGACAGGTTCCAGATCGGTGATATCGGGGTGGTACAGGGGGTGCTCCATAACAATCTCGTCCAGCTCACAGGGTCAACCAGTGTAACTCTTTTGACATCAACTGCTTATAGCCGATTGTGCTGGGTTATTACGGTGCGGGAGTCGCCAGCCCATTTCGCTTGGGTAAACAGGACCAGAAACAACAAAGGACGCCGTGGCGTCCCTTGTTGTTTTGGCGACCTTTATCAGGCCGCTGACCTATCCAGCGGATCAGATCCCCTGACGGGCTTCCTGCATCAGCAGGCGCATGTCGCTCACGGCCTTGGCCAGACCGTCGAAGGCGGCGCGGCCGATGATGGCGTGGCCGATGTTGAGCTCATAGAGCTCGGGGATGGCGGCGATGGCCTTGACGTTGTGATAATGCAGGCCGTGGCCGGCATTGACCTTCAAACCCTTGCCAGCGGCATAGGAGGCACCGGCGGCGATGCGCTTGAACTCGGCGTTGCGCTCGGCATCTGTGGTGGCATCGGCGTAACGGCCGGTGTGGATCTCGATAAAGGGGGCACCACTCTCGGCGGCCGCATCGATCTGGATGGGATCGGCATCGATAAAGAGCGAAACCTGAGCACCTGCGGCAGAGAGGCGGGCCACGGCGTCGGTCACCTTGGCCAGCTGACCGGCAACATCGAGACCGCCCTCGGTGGTCACTTCGGTGCGCTTCTCCGGCACCAGACAGACGAAGTGGGGCTTGATGCGACAAGCGATGCCGACCATCTCCTCGGTCACTGCCATCTCCAGGTTCATTCTGGTCTGGATGGTCTGGCGCAGGATCTCCACATCACGGTCGGTGATGTGGCGGCGATCTTCACGCAGATGCACGGTAATGCCATCAGCACCAGCCTGCTCGGCAACAAAAGCGGCCTGCACCGGATCCGGATACTGAGTGCCACGGGCGTTACGCAGGGTGGCGATATGGTCGATGTTCACACCCAGATAGATTTCACTCATTGAGAACTCCTTGAAAAGCTTCATCTGTTGACTGCGCGGTCAGCGAATCACCCCGCGCCAATATCCGTATGTCTGTAATCTGTGTCAGCTCGTAGGTTCGATTAGCGCAGCGTAATCGGACGTAGGTAACATTCTTATCGTGCCGGGTAACACCGCAGGACGGTTAACCCAAGCTATTACGGCGTTTTAAAAACAGCTCCCGGCTCTTTAACTGGCGCTTGCCCAGATAGGGTTGCAACGCCAGTCGGCTGAAACGTTTGGCCGCCTGCAGCAAGGGAGGGGTATCGAAACGGCCCTCGGCAAAGGCGAGCAGGTGGGCACCGAGAAACAGGGTACGGGGATCCGGCGCCCGCTCGCAAGCAACAAAGCCCAATTCACGCTCGAAGCCATAGAGCAGGGTCGGCTCGATGGGTGACTCGTCGTCCGCCGTGTATTCGAAATCCACCGCATACCCCAGCGCCTGCAGCAGCAGGAACTCGAAGCGGCGCAGCGGCAGCTCCGGCGTCTCGCCGTCGGCCAGCGCCATGATGGCTCGGGCATAGGCGTCAAATACTTCGGGGAACGGGGTATGCGCTTCCAGCAGGTAATAGACCAGCTCGTTGAGATAGAGGCCGTAGAAGAGGCGGTCGCCGCCGAGGCGCAGGGAGTGATCCGGGCATTCGACTTGGGTGAGGTTCTTGAGATCCCCCTTGCCGCGCCAGGCGATGGTGAGCAGGGTAAAGGGTTGCAGCAGCCCCTTGAGGGGGGAGCGTGGCCCGCGAGAACCGCGAGCCACCAGGGTAAAGCGGCCACTATCCTGGGTGAAGACCTCGACCAGCTGGCTGGTCTCCCGATAGGGCCGACTGTGGATGACGAAAGCCGGGCTCAGCAATCAGTCATCACCATACCCGAGACTACGCAGGGCGCGCTCGTCATCAGCCCAGCCTGACTTGACCTTGACCCACAGCTCGAGGTGCACCTTGTTCTGGAACAGCCGTTCCATGTCGAGGCGCGCTTCGGTGCCGATGGTCTTGATCTTCTCGCCTTTATTGCCGATGACCATCTTCTTCTGGCCATCACGCTCGACCAGGATCAGGCCGTGGATGTGGTAGAGGCCGTTCTCCTCCACCTTGAAGCGTTCGATCTCCACCGTCACAGAGTAAGGCAGCTCCTCACCGGTGAAGCGCATCAGCTTCTCACGGATGATTTCGGAGGCCATGAAACGAGACGAACGGTCGGTCACGTAATCTTCCGGGAAGAAGAAGTTGTTCTCTGGCAGCAGATCCTTGGCCCACTCGCGGATCTTCTCCACATTGGTGCCCTTCTCAGCACTGATGGGCAGGATATGGGCAAAGTTCATCTGCTGGCCCAGCCACTCGAGGTGGGGCAGCAGATCTTCTTTCTCTTTGACGTTGTCGATCTTGTTGACCGCCAGCACCACCGGACACTTGAGATGGCGCAGCTTGCCGAGCACCATCTCGTCATCTTTGGTCCAGTGGGTACCATCGACCATGAACACCACCATGGCCACATCACCCAGCGAACTGGTGGCGGCACGGTTCATCAGGCGGTTGATGGCCCGTTTCTCTTCGATGTGCAGACCCGGGGTATCCACATAGATGGTCTGGTAGTTCTCCTCGGTGTCGATCCCCAAAATCCGGTGACGGGTGGTCTGGGGTTTCTTCGAGGTGATGCTGACCTTCTGGCCAAGCAGCTTGTTGAGCAGGGTGGACTTGCCCACATTCGGGCGGCCCACGATGGCGACAAAGCCGCAATAAGTGGTATCTGTCATGCCAGTGTTTCCAATGCCTGTTGTGTCAAAAGACCGCGCCTTTTCAAATCGGTAGTATCTGTCATGACAGTTTTTCCAATGCTTGCTGCGCTGCGGCCTGTTCGGCCTTGCGGCGGCTGGTGCCGACCCCTTTGATCGGACCATCCAGACCTTCCACGTCACACTGGACGGTGAACTCCTGGTTGTGGGCCTCACCCTTGACGTTGGTCACGGTGTAGGTCGGCAGGGATTTGCGGCTTCCCTGCAAAATTTCTTGCAGACGGGTCTTGGGATCTTTCTGCTCGATGCCGGGCTTGATTTCATCCAGGCGGCTGGCGTACCAGCTCAGCAGCAGCGTCCGCACCGTCTCAAGATTGGTATCCAGATAGACGGCACCGATCACCGCCTCGACCGTGTCGGCCAGAATGGATTCGCGGCGAAAACCGCCGCTCTTGAGTTCGCCGGGACCGAGGATCAGGTGATCCCCAAGGTCAAACTCCCGGCCCAGTTCGGCCAGGGTCTTCTCACGCACCAGAGTGGCGCGCATCCGGCTGAGATCCCCTTCCGCCGCTTGCGGGAAGCGGTGGAACAGGTCATCGGCAATCACCAGACTCAAAATGGAGTCACCCAGAAATTCCAGTCGCTCATTGTGACGGGAACCGGCGCTGCGGTGAGTCAGCGCCCGGGTCAGCAGTTCCTGATCCTGAAAGACATGCCCGAGACGGGACTGCAGTCTGTTCATCTTGATATTCATTTACTTGATTCCGCCAATGCGGTTGAAGCGCACACCTGTCGGTACCCAACTTGGCAGCAGGGAGCCTTCTTCGCGCTCGAATTCAAAACTTATCCAGATAGCGACCGCCTTGCCGACCAGATTCTGCTCGGGCACAAAGCCCCAGAAACGGCTGTCGGTGCTGTTGTCGCGGTTATCGCCCATCACGAAATACTGGCCTTCCGGTACCACCCACTCGTCGGGGTAGGTGCCGGGCTGGCGATAGTAACGACCAACCATGTCGGGCATCAGCGGATTGCGCAGGGTCTCGTGGGAGACATCACCCAACTGCTCGGTATAGCGGTCAAGGGGGATCCCCATCTGGGTAAATTCGCCTCTTTGTTCAAACTTGACGTCGAGCTTCTTGAAGCCCGGGCACGTTTTCCCTTCCTGCTCCTCGCACTTGGGCCGAATCATCAGCTCCTTGTTGCGATAGATGACCCGATCACCCGGCATGCCGACCACCCGCTTGATGTAGTCAACGCGCGGTTCAAGGGGATACTTGAACACCACCACGTCGCCACGCTGGGGCTCGCCGGTCTCGAGGAACTTGGTGTTGGTCACCGGGTCCCGCAGACCGTAGGCAAATTTTTCCACCAGGATGAAGTCGCCCACCAGCAGGGTGGGCATCATGGAGCCTGACGGGATCTGGAACGGTTCAAAGATGAACGAACGCAGGATCAGCACAAAGGTGATGACCGGGAAGACCCCGGCGGTCTGTTCAATCCAGACCGGCACGGGAGCAACCTTGGCCAGGGTCTTCTCATCCAGGTGGGCACCGCCATGGGCACGAGCCACGGCAATCTTGGCGGCGCGCTGCTTGGACCAAATCATCTTGTCCAGACACCAGATAATACCGGTGATCGCGCAGACCACCACCAGGATCAGGGAAAACGTGCTTGCCATCTATTATTAGTCCTTTCCGACGTGGAGAATCGCGAGGAAGGCTTCCTGCGGCACGTCTACACGGCCGACAGACTTCATCCGCTTCTTACCTTCTTTCTGCTTGTTCAGCAGCTTTTTCTTCCGGCTCACGTCACCACCGTAGCACTTGGCGGTCACGTCTTTACGCAGC
Organism: Aeromonas allosaccharophila; assembly: GCF_000819685.1. Taxonomy (GTDB): domain Bacteria; phylum Pseudomonadota; class Gammaproteobacteria; order Enterobacterales; family Aeromonadaceae; genus Aeromonas; species Aeromonas allosaccharophila. Next base: position 12,509 of record NZ_CDBR01000060.1, read on the forward strand.
GCCTTGACGGTACTGCGGGCGATGATCTGGTTGCCAATGGAGGCCTGAATAGCGATGTCGAACATCTGACGCGGGATCAGCTCGCGCATCTTCTCAACCACCTGGCGACCGCGATACTGGGCGTTCTCCTTGTGGGTGATGATGGCCAGCGCATCGACGCGCTCACCGTTGATCATGATGTCCAGACGGACCATGTCAGAGGTTTCGAAGCGCTTGAAGCCGTAATCCAGCGAGGCGTAACCGCGACTGGTGGATTTCAGGCGGTCGAAGAAGTCCAGCACCACTTCTGCCATCGGGATTTCATAGGTCAGTGCCACCTGCTTGCCGTGATAGACCATGTTGGTCTGCACGCCACGCTTCTCGATACAGAGGGTGATCACGTTGCCCATGTACTCCTGCGGCAGCAGGATATGGCACTCGGCGATCGGCTCACGCATCTCTTTGATATTATTGACCGCAGGCATCGCTGCCGGGCTATCGATGTGGATAGTCTCGCCGTTGTTCAGCTCGATTTCATAGACCACGGTCGGCGCCGTGGTGATCAGATCCAGATCGTATTCCCGCTCCAGACGCTCCTGAATGATCTCCATGTGCAGCATGCCAAGGAAGCCACAACGGAAGCCGAAGCCCAGCGCAGTGGAGCTCTCCGGTTCGAAGAACAGGGAGGCATCGTTGAGCGACAGCTTGTCGAGGGCGTCACGGAACGACTCGTAGTCATCGCTGGAGATGGGGAACAGACCGGCATAAACCTGCGGCTTCACCTTCTTGAAACCGGCCAGCGCCTTGTCGGCACCGTTCTTGGCCTGGGTCAGGGTATCGCCCACCGGCGCGCCGTGGATGTCCTTGATACCGCAGACAACCCAACCTACCTCGCCGCAACCCAGACCCTGGGTATCCACCTGCTTGGGCGTGAAGATACCGATACGATCGACACCCCATACCTGGCCGGTGCTCATCACTTTGATCTTGTCGTTCTTCTTCAGCGAACCGTTCTTGACCCGCACCAGCGAAACAACGCCCAGATAGGAGTCGAACCAGGAGTCGATGATCAACGCCTGCAGCGGGGCATCCGGATCACCTTCCGGAGCCGGGATGCGGGCAACGATCTCTTCCAGCACCAGATCGACACCGAGGCCGGTCTTGGCGGAGCAACGTACCGCATCCATCGCATCGATGCCGACGATGTCTTCGATCTCCTCGGCAACCCGCTCGGGCTCTGCCGCAGGCAAGTCAATCTTGTTCAGCACCGGCACCACTTCCAGCTCCATTTCCATGGCGGTGTAGCAGTTGGCCAGAGTCTGTGCCTCAACCCCCTGGCCGGCATCCACCACCAGCAGCGCCCCTTCACAGGCCGCCAAAGAGCGGGAGACCTCGTAGGAGAAATCCACATGGCCCGGGGTGTCGATAAAGTTCAGCTGGTAGGTGTTACCGTCTTGTGCCTGGTAGTTCAGGGTCACACTCTGTGCTTTGATGGTAATGCCGCGCTCGCGCTCCAGATCCATGGAGTCAAGCACCTGAGCCTGCATCTCGCGGTCGGACAAGCCACCGCAAGTCTGGATCAGACGGTCCGACAGGGTCGATTTACCGTGGTCGATGTGCGCAATAATCGAAAAGTTACGAATGTGTTTCATCGAGCAAGAGTCACTCAAAATTGGTTAAGGTCAGTTATGGAGGCGCGATTTTACTGGATAACCCGGCTGACGGCCATTCTTTAGTCGCCAGCGCCAGTGAAATAGCGCCTGTTCGGTCAGGGGAGGATGCGGACAGGAACCACCACGCCAAGCATCTGCGGGCCGTAGCGCCCCTGATCCAGGCGGTTGGAAAAGTAACGAACCAGTAAAAAGCCCAGCAGGCCCCCCAGCAGGCAGCAGAGTATGGTAATCCCCTCCCCGCCGGAGAGCAGCGGCGCCAGCCAGAGCTGCCCCAACAGGGCCCCCACCAGCAGGCAGAACAGCGGCAGCACATAGACCAGCGCCGCCCCGCGCAACAGACTCGCCTGCGGGATGCCGAGCCTCACTTGTTGGCCAATCCGCACTTCGGCGGTCAGCCTGACCCGCAAGCGGGGGGATTTCAGGGGAAATGCCTTGGCCACTGTGCCGGTACCGCAACTGGATTGCTGCTGGCAGCCACTACAGGCGGAGCGACGTTCACACTCCACCCAGGCATGGTCACCCTCAATGGCCACCACGGTCGCCAGCTCTTCACTCATCTCGTTCACGGCAACACCTCGTGCTCATGCAATGGCAGGATCTGAACACGACTTGCAGTCTGCGGCAAGCTGGGCACCACTGTCAGCCCAGAGCATGGACTCACTGCACGGCCTCGTTGCGAGCCAGCGGCTGGACCGACTCGGCGATGCGCTTGGCGGTCTCGGCCGGCACTTCCCCGACCACGGTGATCTCGACGCCCACTTCGTTGACATAGCTCACCAGCGAGGTCGCGCCCTGGCGGATCAGCTGCTGGCGCACCGCCTGCTTGGGATCCACCCGGGAGACATAGACAGAGAGATCCACCAGCCCATCGGAGAGCATCATGTAATCCACCGGCATACTGGTGGTCACCAGCTGGTGCCGGTCTTGCGACAGCACCTTGAAGCCATCGGGCAGCCAGGTGATCTGCCAGTTCAGCGCCTGCTGCGGCGCCGGATAGGCATCCTCCAGCGCCAGCGCAGGAGGCTGCTTGCTGTTGGCCAGCTTCACCAGCCAGGGGGCCGGTTTGCTCTGCAGATCCAGCTCGACGCCGAGCACCTGCTCCACCAGATTGCCTTCCCGCTCGACCATGTCGATCCGCAGCAACAAGTGGCTCTGCTCGTCAATCCAGAGCACGAAACCATATTTGTCGGCCTCTTTAGGCACCAACCTCACCACCTGCGCCACCACACCGGCGACCCGGCTGCGACCGGCCAGCACAGGATCATAGCTCTCCAGCACCTGCGCCAGCGGCATCTTCACCAGGGTCGACCAGATGCCGGGGAAGCGGGCATCCTTCAGGGTGTAGGGATCGTGGCTGTTTTCAAAGAAGGTGTATTCGTTCTGGCGCTGGAGATACTCGATCGCCTTGCCATCGAGGTAACTGAGGTGGGCCACTTCCTTGCCGTTGATCACGGCGTGGCTGATCCGGATCGGTTCAAGGCGCCCCTGACGGGCCTTGACCATGGACAACTCGAAATTCTGTTGCTGCACGGCACTCTGCATCTGCTGCAACAAGGCCTCGGCCGACTTATCGTCGGCCGAGGCCTTGGCACTGATCAGCAGGAGAGAGGCCAGCAAAATACGGCTGGACTGGCGCACGTTTGTATCCCTGACAATTCGTTATTGTTGGATCTGTCTGTCTTGCAACAGGCGCTGCTGCAACTGGTGGTCACGCAGGAAGGCGTTGATCCGCTCCCGCTGCTCCTGCATCTGCTGTTCGGTCAGCCCTTGCTGACGGGCACGGGCGCCATCCTGTTGCGGATAGTGAACACTCACAGGCGCCGCACTGCCACCGATAGGAATGGTATTGAGCACCGGATTGGCCGGTACGCCATCCTGTCCCTGATACTGCTGCACACCGAAGATGACGGCAGCGGCCACGGATGCCGCAATGGCATATTGACCCAGTTGCTGACCGACACGGCGGAACAACGGAACCACATTGGAATCTGTCTTGACCGGTGCAACGACAGGTTGCAGCACAGGCGGAACCTCAACCGGCTTGGGTGCCAGTATGGTGGGCTCATCCTCCAGCGCAGCCATGATGCTGTCACTGAGATCCAGTTGCAGATTGACCGGCAGGTCACCCCGCATGGCATCGCCGATCAGGTGGTAACGACCCCAGGTATCTTGCAAGTCGGAGTCCATCTCCAGCTCGTTCAGTACCTCTGCGTCAATCAGGTCACCATCCATCAGGGCAGAGATTTGCTCTTTATTTGCCATAAGTTAACCCGTCTTTCCCCAGTTAATTCTCGATCAGAGGTTGCAGCTTTTTATCGATTGCTTCCCTCGCCCGGAAGATACGGGATCTGACCGTACCCACTGGGCAATCCATGATTTCGGCAATCTCTTCGTAGCTCAGCCCTTCCAGTTCGCGAAGGGTGATAGCTGTCCTCAGGTCTTCCGGCAATGCCTCTATGGCTGAAAACACCGTGCGCTTGATCTCGTCAGTCAGCGCCAGGTTTTCGGGTGTTGAGACCTCTTGCAAGGCTTCGCCACCACCATAAGACTCCGCTTCGTCAGCCTCCACATCACTGCTGGGCGGCCTGCGCCCCTGGGAGGTCAGATAATTCTTCGCCGTGTTCACGGCAATTCGGTACAACCAGGTATAAAAAGCACTTTCGCCACGGAATGTCGGCAATGCACGGTAGGCTTTTATGAAGGCCTCTTGCGCCACATCGGGCACATCACCGGGATTGTTGACATACCTGGCAACCAAGTTGACCACCTTTTGCTGGTATTTTTTTACCAACAGGTTGAAAGCTGCTTTATCGCCGCGCTGGACCCGTTCAACCAGCTGTTCGTCCAGTAGATTCTGGTCGCTCATCAGAGCCGTAAAACCCCCATCAGGTTATCGTTCTTCTTTTCCGGCCCTTCCTAAGCGCACAAGTTCAGACAGGGAGAATCAGAGAAAGTTCGCTTCAATTGAAAAAAATGTGATGCAGGCTGCATCCTCGCCCTCGCTTGGGCTACCATGGTGCCAGTTCTTAATCCAGGCTAATGATACTTATGAAAGCAAGTGTTGAATACCTTTGCGATGTACTGATCATTGGCAGCGGTGCCGCTGGTCTGTCCCTCGCGTTGCGATTGGCAGACCACGCCAAAGTCCTGGTTCTGAGCAAGGGGCCCATCAGTGAAGGGGCCACTTTCTATGCGCAAGGAGGCATCGCTGCCGTTTTCGACGAAACCGACAGCATCGAATCCCACGTGAGCGACACGCTCAACGCGGGCGCCGGGTTGTGTGACCCGGCAGTGGTGGAGTTCACCGCTCGCCACGCCCGCGAGTCCATCCAGTGGCTCATTCAGCAAGGGGTCCCCTTCGATCAGGAGGAGAACGCCGATGGTGAATCCCACTATCACCTGACTCGCGAAGGGGGCCACAGCCATCGCCGCATATTCCACGCGGCCGACGCCACCGGCAAGGCGGTGCAGCTCACCCTGATCGATCAGGTACATGACCACCCCAATATCCAGCTGATGGAGCGCTTCAACGCGGTCGACCTCATCACCACCCGCAAGCTCAATCTGCCGGGCAACAAGGTGCTGGGTGCCTACGTCTGGAACCGCAACGCCGAGCAGGTCGAGGTGATCCGCGCCCGTTTCGTGGCACTGGCCACCGGTGGCGCCTCCAAGGTCTACCAGTACACCTCAAATCCGGATGTGAGCTCTGGCGATGGTATCGCTATGGCGTGGCGGGCCGGTTGTCGGGTGGCGAACCTGGAGTTCAACCAGTTCCACCCCACCAGCCTGTTCCACCCGGATGATCCCAACTTCCTGCTGACCGAAGCACTGCGTGGCGAGGGGGCCTATCTGCGCCGCCCGGACGGCAGCCGCTTTATGCCGGAGTTTGACGAGCGGGCCGAGCTGGCGCCACGGGATATCGTCGCCCGCGCCATAGACCACGAGATGAAGCGGCTCGGGGCGGATTGCATGTATCTGGATATCAGCCACAAACCGGCCGATTTCATCATCAAGCACTTCCCGACCATTTATGAGCGCTGCCTCGCGGTCGGCATCGACATCACCAAAGAGCCAATGCCCATCGTGCCTGCCGCCCACTACACCTGTGGCGGCGTGATGATCGACAACAACGGCCAGACCGATATTCCCGGCCTCTACGCCATCGGCGAAGTGACCTATACCGGTCTGCACGGCGCCAACCGGATGGCCTCCAACTCCCTGCTGGAATGCGTTGTCTATGCCCATCAGGCGGGGGCTGACATTCTGGCCAAGCTGCCGATGAGCGTGGAGCCGCCGCACCTGCCGGTATGGGACGAGAGCAAGGTGGAAGATTCTGACGAACTGGTGGTGATCCAGCACAACTGGCACGAGCTGCGGTTGATGATGTGGGACTATGTGGGAATCGTGCGTACCAACAAACGCCTGGCCCGTGCCAAGCGCCGCATCGACCTGCTCAAGCAGGAGGTGCAGGAGTACTACGCCAACTTCCGCGTCTCCAACAACCTGCTGGAGCTGCGCAACCTGCTGCAGGTGGCCGAGCTTATCGTCAACTGCGCCCTGCAGCGCAAGGAGTCCCGCGGCCTGCACTACAACCTGGATCATCCGGATATGCTGCCGGACTCCAAACCGACCGTGCTGACCCCGGAGCGGGATTAATCCCCTTCCCGCCAAGCATTACAGCAATCAGTGACCCCGCCCCGGCGGGGTCACTTTTTTCAGCCTGTTTTTTCAGCAACAAAAATAGTGCCACCAGCCATATGGCCGCCGCTCACCACGATAAGTCAGCGCATGATCATCACGGGAAACGGGTGTCAGCGCCGGGACGGCAGAAAGTGGATGGCTCGCGCCAGCAGGCGGTAATGTTCGGGGGGAAGGGCGTCGGAGAAGAGCCACAGTTGCCGTGGCAATTGAGCTTCAGAGTCTTGCGGCTCGGGGCAAAGCGCCAGCCTGAGCACGCCGGGCAGAATGCGGCTTTTCTTGCCGAGCTGATAGCGGCGCCCTTGCCACTGTAGCCACTGGCCATCCCAGACAAGCTCGAACGGGGGCTCGGCGAGCGCCCGCCAGCTCAGCCAGAGCGACACCAACCAGACGGGCAGCAACAACGCCCACTGCCAACCGGCAATCAGGCCCGCCACCGGCCAGAGCAGGAACAGAAAGAGGGCCACCAGCAAACATTGCTGATGGCGGGAGGGGTGAACCGTCATGATCACCCGCTCCACGGTATTACCCCTGGCGGTCGTGGCGCGCCTGATTGCGCTCCAGGATCATCGGGATCATGGCGGCAAATGCGGGATCGGCAGGGACACCATGACCCATGCACCATTTGAACAGATCCGGATCGTCGCTCGCCAGCAGGCGGATAAAGGTCTGCTGATCGGCGTCGCTCAGGGAGTCGAACTCGTGTTCGAAAAAGGGCATAAAGATCACATCCAGCTCGAGCATGCCGCGACGGCAGGCCCACTTCAGGCGGGATTTTTCAACTGGGCTCAACATGGCTCTCTCCTTACAAAGACCGGGGGATGGTACCAGCTGGATTTTCCAGCTGACAAACATTAGTTACGTCTTTACCATGCAGCTCACATACTTTCTCTCTGGAATACCATCGTGAGCCTGCAACCACCTGTTTTTCCTGCCGAGCCGACCCGCTTCCCCCTGACCAAGCTGGCCATCACCCGTATCAGCGGCCAGGATCGCGTCAAATATCTGCAAGGTCAGGTCACCTGTGATGTCAACGCCCTGCAACCGGGGCAACAGACCCCGGGTGGCCACTGTGATCCCAAGGGCAAGCTGTGGAGCAATTTCCGCCTGCTCTGCCTCGACGACAGCCTGCTGCTGCTGACCAGCCCCTCGGTACTTGAGCGTCAGTTGCCGGAGCTGAAGAAATTTGCCGTCTTCTCCAAGGTGGAGATTGCCGCCGACGAACGCCACGCCACCGGTCTGGCTGGCAAGGGCACAGATGCGTGGATCGCCGAGCAGTTTGGCCTTCTGCAGAGCGGTCTTATCGACGGCGGCATGGCGGTGAAGATTGAGCAGGATCGCTGGCTGCTGGTGAGCAATCAGCAAGCCGACGCCCTGCCGCAAGGTGACGAGTCACTCTGGTGGGGGCTCGAGATCAAGGCGGGCCTGCCACACATGGAAGCGGTGCATCAGGGGGAGTTCATCCCGCAGATGCTCAACCTGCAGGCACTGGACGGCATCAGCTTCAACAAGGGCTGCTACATGGGGCAAGAGACGGTGGCCCGCGCCAAGTATCGCGGCGCCAACAACCGCGCCCTGTTCCTGCTGGCGGGCACTACCGGCGAGCAGGTCGCCAGCGGCGATACCCTTGAGCTGCAACTGGGTGACAACTGGCGCCGTAGCGGCATGGTGCTCAACGCCTGGCAACAGGCCGGGCAGGTGTGGCTCACCGCCGTGCTACCAAAAGATACCGAGGCTGACGCCCAATTCCGCCTCAAGCAGGACGAAGGCTCCCGCCTCACCCTGCAACCCCTGCCTTACGCCCTGACCGAGTAAGGTCGGCTAGCGAGGCACCCGCGCCAGCAGTGCCTCCTTCAGCCAGTGCCCCGCCTGCCCGAGCGGGCGGGCGCGATGCCACTGCAACTCCAGCGCCAGCGCGTGGCTGGCGATAAAATCCGGCTCCAGCACCACCACTTCACCCCGCTTCAGCGGCTGATGCAGCAGAAATTCCGGAATGGCGGACCAGCCAAGACCCCGTTTGACCAGCTCCAGCACCCCGAGATCCCCCTCGACCCACCACACCTGAGCCGAGATGCGAAAACGCTGGCGATCGCTCCCTTCCCGTCGGCCGGTCACCATCAGCTGGCGTGCCCCCTGCAGATCGACCTCCCGCAGCGGCTGCTTGCGGGCCAGCGGATGATCCGGTGACACCACCAGCGGCATGGTCACCTCCCCCAGCGAACGGGCGACGATCTCCCGCTGGGGATGCACCTTCTGATAACTGATGCCGAGCTGGGCCCGGCCGGTCACCAGCATCTCGGTCACATCTTCCATCAGCGGGAAGAGCAGCTCCAGCTCCACGGTCGGGTAACGAGTGGCGAACTCCTCCAGCAGGGTGCCGAGCCAGGGGAGGTGGGAGTCATCATCGATGGCCAGGGTGAGGCGCGTCTCCACCCCGGCCGCCAGCTCCCCGGCAATGGATTGCAACCGTTCACTCTGCGCCAGCAGGATCCCCGCCTCCTGCACCATGCGGGCCCCCGCCTCCGTCAGCTGCGGATAGCGGCCGCTGCGATCAAACAGGGTGAGAGCCAGATCGATCTCCAGATTGGCGATGGCGCTGCTCACCACCGACTGCGCCTTGCCCAGCTTGCGGGCGGCAGCGGAAAACGAGCCGGTTTCGGCGGCCGCCAGCAAGATCCTCAGTTGTTCCAGTGATGGCGTCATCTTATGGCCCTCCGGTAAGCACTCTAATCCATCTATTTTAGCGATGGATACCAACATGAATCTATCGCCAAAAATCTATAGATTAACCAGTAATCCGTGAATAAATCTGATTGAGAGAGTGACTTATGCGTACCCGTAACGATCGCTTGCGCCATGCCATTGGCTTTGAATTCATTGGCCTGCTGATTGCCGCCCCGCTGGCCAGCTGGGTTACCGGGGTCGGGCTCAACCATATGGGCCCGCTGGCACTGTTCTTCTCGGTGCTGGCCACCGTCTGGAACTACATCTACAACATCGGGGTCGACAAGCTGCTGCTCAAATATCAGGGCCATACCCACAAAACCCTGTGGCAACGGGTGCTGCATACCTTCGGCTTTGAGGGCGGTCTGCTGATTGTCGCGCTGCCGGTCATGTCCTGGTGGCTGAGCGTCAGCATGCTGGAGGCGCTGGTGCTGGATCTGGGCTTCGTCGTCTTCTATCTGATCTATGCCTTCGTCTACAACTGGGGCTATGACAAGGTGTTCCCCATCCCCCGCGAAATGCCGCACGGCATGCCCCAAGAGGCGCGCTAAGGCACGAAGCAGTTGGATTGAAACCGAGAAGTGAAGGTCAACAAAGGAAGGCAACAGAAGAAACGACAAGGCCCATCATGGCAGACATGATGGGGCCGCAACAGGGATCAGCGCTGGCAGGCCGGCTGATTCAGAAGTAAGGATTCAGGCCTGCCCGTCGCTCAAGCCTGGGCCTTGAGCTCTTCGCCGCTCTCGTCGGCCGCGGCAGCCTCTTCAGGCTGTGCCTGGACAGCCTGCAGCGCTTCCAGCTCGCTCTGATAATCGCTCAGGATCTGCTGGGCAACCGCCATATCTCCCTTGTGTTTGCGCTCGAACAGATGGTGCTGCACCACGCCGTTGAGATACTCCACCGTGATGGGCTGCTCCAGGGTGGCCATCAGCTCCTCTTTCTCCAGCTCGGCATTGATTTCATCGGCGGTCGTGCGCAGCAGCCCGGCCAATTGAACCAACATGCGGCGCTCACCTTCGCGCAGCAGGCTCAACATGCGGTTTCTCTGCTGCTCATTCTGTTGGGTCATACATTTCCTTACGTCAATTGGGAACAAGCCCGCTCATTCTGCCCTGTCCCCATGACAGCGTCTATCTCATGCCCCCCACAAATTTTTGGCGCTGGCTCACAAATGGCTACAGATGCTATTTGAAGCGGCTCTGGGGTATAGTAGCCGCTGATTTTCAGGCGCTTTTTTCACCTTCATCCGCGGAAAGGGATGAGACGGCAAGAGCGCCTGCCCGGTTTACCCCAACGAGGTGAAGATCCGCTTTATGACCGACGCCATTGTGGTGCTCTGCACCTGCCCAGATCAAACCAGTGCCGACCTTCTCTGCGAACAGCTGCTGAACCAGCGACTGGCCGCCTGCATCAATCAACTGCCGGGTATTACCTCCGTCTATCGTTGGCAAGGCAAGGTGGAGCGCGCCACCGAAATTCAGCTCATCATCAAATCCCGCCAGCCACTCTTTGCCGAGCTGCTGGCATGTATTCAAATCCATCACCCCTATGAGGTGCCCGAGCTGCTGGCCCTGCCGGTGAGTGCCGGACTACCTGCCTATCTCGACTGGCTCAATGGGGAGACCTCATGACGTTCAACCGCTTGCTCTCTCCCCTGTTGCTGCTCTGTGCCCTGTTGATGACAACAGTGGGCAGCTCCCCTGCCCGCGCCAGCGGCGCCGATCTGCTCAGCTCGCTGGGTATTGAGGCCAACGCCAAGCCCAAATTTTTGCAGGTCGATGAGGCCTTTCAGATCGAGAGCGAACAGCGTGGCGATCAGCTGCTGCTGACCCTCCACATCGCCGACGATTACTACCTCTATCGCCACAGCCTGCGCTTCAAGGGGAACAACCTCACCTTCAGCGAGCCGACCCTGCCAGAAGGCGCCGAGCACGAGGATGACTTCTTCGGTAAGACCCTGGTCTACTACCAGCAGTTGAGCATCGCGGTGCCGCTAAAGGAGGTGGGGGAAAATGCCACCCTGCGGGTGCGCTATCAGGGCTGTACCGACGGCCTCTGCTATCCGCCGACTGACAAGCTTATCGATGTGGCCCCGCTGGTCACGGCAACCACAGCTTCCACTGCTGATACGGCACAAAGCGTCGCACCGGTTAGCCAGCAGGATCAGCTCGCCGCAGCCCTCGGCCATCAGGGGTTCTGGCTCAGCATCGTCGCCTTCTTCGCCCTGGGGCTGGGGCTCGCCTTCACCCCCTGCGTCTTCCCCATGTACCCGATCCTGACCGGCATCATCGCCGGTGCCGGCCATCGCCTCTCTACCGGTCGCGCCTTCCTGCTCTCTCTGGTCTATGTGCAGGGGATGGCGGTCACCTACACCTTGCTGGGGCTGGTAGTGGCCTCGGCAGGGCTGAAATTCCAGGCGGCGCTGCAACACCCCTATGTGCTGATCGGCCTCTCGGTGATGTTCGTGCTGCTGGCCCTCTCCATGTTCGGACTCTACACCCTGCAACTGCCGAGCAGTTTGCAAACCCGACTCTCCGGCCTCTCCAACCGCCAGCAGGGCGGCTCGGTAGTCGGGGTTGCCATCATGGGGATGATCTCCGGGCTGGTCTGCTCCCCCTGCACCACGGCGCCGCTCTCGGGGGCGCTGATCTACGTGGCCCAGAGCGGCGATCTCTGGCTCGGCGGCGCGGCGCTCTATGCACTGTCACTGGGGATGGGGCTGCCGCTGCTGCTGCTCGGCACCTCAGGTGGCAAGCTGCTGCCCAAAGCGGGCGCCTGGATGGATGTGATCAAGCAGCTGTTTGGTTTTGCCCTGCTGGCAGTGCCGATCCTGCTGCTGTCACGGCTCTGGAGCGATCAAGTTACTACCCTCGCCTGGCTTGGCTGGGGGCTGCTGCTGTGCGGCTATCTCTATCACCACAACCAGCACCAGCCCCACTCGGTGGCCAAAAGCGTGCGCGGCTTCGTGCTGTTGCTGGCGATGATCAGCGCCGTGGTGGTGGGCAAGGATCTGCTGCAACCGGCCGCCCCGGCTGCCGTCACGGCGGATGCCAGTCAAACGGCGCCGCAGTTTATCCGCATCAAGACGCTGGATGATCTCAAGGTGCAGCTGGCCGCCGCTCGCGGCAAGCCGGTGCTGCTCGACCTCTACGCCGACTGGTGCGTCGCCTGCAAGGAGTTCGAGCACAAGACCTTCAGCGACCCGGCGGTGAGGGAGCGCTTCGGCCAGATGGTGCTGCTGCAGGCGGATGTTACCGCCAACGACGATGCCGATATCGAGCTGCTCAACAGCCTCAATGTACTGGGGTTGCCGACCCTCATCTTCTTCGACCGCGAGGGCAAAGAGCTGACAGGCCAGCGAGTCACCGGTTTTATGGGGCCGACCGAGTTTCTGGGCAAGCTTGATCAGCTACGCTGACCAGCGGCGCCCTTGTCGACAGACAGGGGCCGCTTCATGCGTTACGCGCTGATTTTTCTGGCAATCCCTTGTATATGACCGGCAGCATGGCAAAATTTGCCCTTCGATTGTCTCGCCCGTCCGGAGTTTTGATGAAAAAGTGGTTCCTCCCCCTGCTAGCCCTCTGGCTTTATGGCTGCAGTGCAGGGCCCGGTGAAGAGGATATCCGGAGCCAAGTTACCGCCAGGTTGCTGGCCGAGACAGATGCCAACCTGTTCGAAATCAGCGACTTCACCATCCTCGGCAAGGAGGAGCGGATGGAGGGGGTCTATCTGGTCAAGGTGAGTTACCAGCTTCACTTCAAGCAGGGGCTCGATCAGTTGCAGGTGTTGCACGACGAGGATCTGGTCTACGACCGGGTTGGCCCCTTCCAGCAGGAGATGGGACTGATGGAGCTCGAGCGCAAATATGGCGAGTTCGAGGCAGGTCAGGTGCTACCGCAAGAGGAAGAGGTGTGGATGATGAAGGACGAACAGGGCTGGCGGCTGGCCGAACCGGCCCAATAAAGGGCAGCAAACCCCCTCTGCAACGACGGGGCTGCCGTTGCCAACCAGCTCAGACCTGGGTATCGACCCGATACCCTTTTCGCTCTGCGGGTTCGTTCGGCAGCTTGCTGGCCAACCCTGACAGTACCTCCTTGAGGGTGAACCCGCGCTCTGCCGCACCGCTGCTCTCCAGCAGCTTGGTCAGCTGGCTCTGCAAGGGGTTCACCGCTTCACGCTCGGCTCCTTGCTCGCTCTCTTTTCCCTGCCCGCCCTGTTGATCCAGCTTGTCCAGCAGGCGCTCCAGATCCCGTTTGAGCGGGTTCTCGCTGCTGTCATCGATGGCGAGTTTGCGCTGCTCCTGCTCTTGCTGCTGTTGTTGCTGCAATGCCAGCTGTTGCTCCTGCTGCTGTTGCAGGGCTCCCATCATGGTGTTGATAAACGCCTCCAGCGAATCCCTGATTGAGATGCTGCTCCCGCCGCGGCTCTCACCTTGCGGTGACAACCCCAGCTCGTCCAACACAACACCAAGGTCGCGTACCATCCGGCTGTCGCTGCCTGTCGATGACGACGGGGTGGCCCTCTCCGGTGCCTGCGCAGCGAGAGATCCCTGCCGTTGCGCCAGCGGGCTGAGCCCGCCAGACGCGACCACATTCATCTCCATCTCGGCCCTCCTCTCTCTCCGTCCTCGGCCCTTTTTCGGCAAGTATTCCGACAAGCAGACACACCCTCGTCCCCTTGGCAGATAACCGCTCTCACACCTAAAAGATAGCGCCAACCGGAAGGGATTGGCGCAAAGGCATCTTTTGGTCTATCAGGCGGAACGATAGTGCCAAGCCGCTATAAACAAGGGGTTGGCAAAAAGAGGCCACGTTCAGCCAGCACTGTGCAGGCTGACAATGGGGGTCAGAAGATATCCTTCATCCGGTGCCACAACATTCCCAGCGCCAGCAGCGGGGAGCGCAGCGCCGGGCCGCCGGGGAAGGTGATATGAGGCACGCTGGCAAAGAGATCGAAACCCCGGCTCTCGCCGCGGATCGCCTCGGCCACCAGCTTGCCCGCCATATGGGTGGCGTTGAGGCCGTGGCCCGAGTAAGCCTGGGCGTAGAGCACGTTGGGGTGCTCTTTGAGACGGCCAATCTGTGGTAACCGGTTGGCACTGATCCCGATCATCCCGCCCCACTGAAACTCGATGGAGGTCTCGGCCAGCTCGGGGAAGACCCGCAGCAGCTTGGGCAGCATAAACGCCTTGATATCCTTGGGATCGCGGCCGGAGTAGTTGCAGGCGCCGCCAAACAGCAGGCGGCCGTCGGCGGAGAGGCGGTAGTAGTCGAGCGCCACGTTCTGGTCGCACACTGCCATGTTTTGCGGCAGCAGTCGCTGGCGCAAGCGGCGATCGAGCACCTCGGTGGCGAGGATGTAAGAACCGGCGGGCAGCACCCGTCCTCCCAGCTCCGGATTAAGATCATTGAGATAAGCGTTGCAGCCAATCACCAGATAATCGGCAGTGACCCGGCCGTGGGCGGTGGTCACCTCGACCTGCTTGCCGTAGTCGATATGAGTCACTCTGGAGTGTTCAAACAGGGAAACCCCGAGGCTGGCGGCGGCGCGCGCCTCGCCCAGCGCCAGATTGAGCGGATGCAAATGGCCGGAGCCCATGTCGATGAGGCCACCGATATAGCGATCCGACCCCACCACGCTATGGATATCTTCGCGCGGGACCAGTTTCAGCTCGTGCTCATAACCCAGACTCGCCAGATGTTCGAGATCATCTTCGAAACCGGCCAGATGACGCTGACGGGTCGCGAGATCGCAGTAGCCCCAGGTGAGATCACAATCGATATTGAAACGCTCGACCCGCTCGCGCACCAGTTGCACCGCCTCCAGCCCCATCAGATCCAGCTCGCGCACTCCTTGCTCGCCAATCCAGCGGGCAAACTGGCTGGTGTCGTGGCCGATACCGCGAATAAGCTGGCCGCCGTTGCGCCCGGAAGCGCCCCAACCGATGCGATTGGCCTCCAGCAAGGCGACCTTGTAACCGGCATCCGCCAGATTGATGGCGGTGTTGAGACCGGTAAAGCCGCCCCCGATGATGCAGACGTCAGCCTTGTACTCCCCCTCCAGCTCGGGCCACTGCTGCGAGTCGTTGCGGGTGGCCGCGTAGTAGGAGGCGACGTGCTCCTGATATCCGTTGTGCTTTCCTGCCTGCATACTCAGCATCCTGCTTTTATGGCAAATTGTTTAATAAAATAAGCAAAGTTGTTTCGATAATACCCACCTCTTCGCCCACTCGCCAACCTGCGCGGATCACAGAAATGCAAAAGGCGCCCCGAAGGGCGCCTTTTCATGCAATCAAGGTGCGGTAACGAATTACAGTACGTCGATGGCGTTCAGGTCGGAGAATGCTTTCTCCAGACGAGCGATCATGGAAGTCTGACCTTCACGCAGCCATACACGCGGATCGTAGAACTTCTTGTTCGGCTTGTCGGCGCCTTCCGGGTTGCCCAGCTGGCCTTGCAGGTAAGCTTCGTTCTTCTTGTAGAAGTTCAGCAGACCTTCCCAGGTTGCCCACTGGGTGTCGGTGTCGATGTTCATCTTCACTACGCCGTAGGAGATGGACTCGCGGATCTCTTCCAGAGTGGAACCTGAACCACCGTGGAATACGAAGTCCAGAGACTTGGCAGGGATGCCAAACTTCTCGGAAACGTACTTCTGGGAAGCGTCCAGGATGGACGGGGTCAGCTTGACGTTACCCGGCTTGTATACACCGTGTACGTTGCCGAAGGAGGCAGCGATGGTGAAACGCGGGCTGATCTTGGACAGACGCTCGTAAGCGTAAGCAACATCTTCCGGCTGGGTGTACAGAGCGGATTGATCCATGTGGCTGTTGTCGACGCCGTCTTCTTCGCCACCGGTGCAACCCAGTTCCAGCTCCAGAGTCATGTTCATCTTGGCCATGCGGGTCAGGTACTCGCAGCAGATGTCGATGTTCTCTTCCAGAGACTCTTCGGACAGATCCAGCATGTGGGAGGAGAACAGCGGCTTGCCGGTTTCAGCAAAGTGCTTCTCGCCCGCGTCCAGCAGACCGTCGATCCACGGCAGCAGCTTCTTGGCAGCGTGGTCGGTGTGCAGGATCACCGGTACACCGTAAGCTTCGGCAACGGCGTGAACGTGCTTGGCACCGGAGATGGCACCCAGGATGGCGGCTTTCTGGCCTTCCAGCTTCAGACCCTTACCGGCGGTGAACACGGCACCACCGTTGGAGAACTGAACGATAACCGGCGCTTTAACCTTGGCGGCAGCTTCCAGTACGGCGTTAACGGAGTCGGTACCAACGCAGTTTACGGCCGGCAGAGCAAAGCCGTTCTCTTTAGCGATGGCGAACACTTTCTGAACGTCATCACCAGTGATCACGCCGGGTTTTACGAAGTCGAAAATTTTCTTAGACATGTTTAATCGTCCTGTCTCGTATGCCGTTAATAAAAAATGGGGGGTTCATCATGAACCGGCACAGCGGGCACATGATAAACGAAACGGGAGGCTTTTGCCCCCCGTCTCGGGTCAATTAGGCTTTGGCGCGCTGTTCCAGAATCTCAACAGCCGGCAGAACCTTACCTTCTACGAACTCCAGGAAGGCGCCGCCGCCAGTGGAGATGTAGGAGACTTTGTCAGCGATGCCGAACTTGTCGATGGCAGCCAGGGTGTCACCACCGCCAGCGATGGAGAAGGCCGGAGAAGCAGCGATCGCTTCAGCGATGATCTTGGTGCCTTCAGCGAACTGGTC
Source organism: Aeromonas allosaccharophila (assembly GCF_000819685.1). Classification (GTDB taxonomy): domain Bacteria; phylum Pseudomonadota; class Gammaproteobacteria; order Enterobacterales; family Aeromonadaceae; genus Aeromonas; species Aeromonas allosaccharophila. Next base: position 29,306 of record NZ_CDBR01000060.1, read on the forward strand.
GAACTCGAATACACCGACCGGGCCGTTCCACAGGATGGTCTTGGCGTTCATGATGATGTCAGCCAGGGCCTTGGCAGAATCCGGGCCGATGTCGAAGATCATGTCGCCGTCGGTCACGTCAGAGACGGACTTGATGGTGGCCGGAGTGGACTCGGAGAACTCGGCACCTACAACCACGTCGGTGGTCACAGGAATGTTGGTCTCGGCAGCCAGTTTCTTGGCGGTGTCGATCAGATCGTGCTCGCACAGGGACTTGCCGACGTTGTGACCGGCAGCAGCGATGAAGGTGTTGGCGATGCCACCACCGACAACCAGCTGGTCAGCGATTTTGGAGAGGGATTCCAGAACGGTCAGCTTGGTGGAGACCTTGGAGCCGCCAACGATGGCAACCATCGGGCGCTCGGGCTTCAGCATGGCTTTGCCCAGCGCTTCCAGTTCACCCGCCAGCAGCGGACCGGCACAAGCGACCGGAGCGAACTGGGCCACACCGTAGGTGGAACCTTCGGCGCGGTGAGCAGTACCGAACGCATCCATTACAAAGACGTCACACAGGGCGGCGTATTTTTTGGCCAGCTCTTCGGTGTTCTTCTTCTCGCCTTTGTTGAAGCGGCAGTTTTCCAGCACAACCAGCTCACCGGCAGCGACTTCTACGCCATCCAGGTAATCCTTGGCCAGGCGAACCGGGCAGGACAGAGCGTCTTTCAGATAGTTGACAACCGGAGCCAGGGAGAATTCTTCGTTGTATTCACCCTCGGTCGGACGACCCAGGTGGGAGGTGATCATCAGCTTGGCGCCCTTTTCCAGAGCCAGCTTGATGGTCGGCAGAGTCGCAACGATACGTGCATCGGAGGTGACCTTGCCGTCTTTTACCGGTACGTTCAGGTCAGCACGGATCAGAACGCGTTTACCCGCCAGATCCAGGTCAGTCATCTTGATAACAGACATATTCAGTCCTCTATATTTTCAGGTAATGTTAAAAACAGTAACCTATTCGCCCGGGGCAGGCTCAGCCTGCGGCCATCATGGCCCGGGTGGTATCCAGCATCCGGTTTGCGAAGCCCCATTCGTTATCGCACCACATCAACATCTTGACGAGGTTGGCATCGCTCACCCGGGTCTGGGTACCATCAATGATGCAGGAGTGTGCATCATGATTGAAGTCTACGGAGACCAAAGGCTCTTCCGTGTAATCCAGAATACCGTGTAATGTACCTCTGGATGCCCGTTGCAGGGCTTGATTTACGTCAGTAACTGTCACTTTTTTACGAACAGTAATACTGAGATCCATCGCTGTTACATTGATGGTCGGCACCCGCACCGCGATCGCCTCGAACTTGCCGGCGAAGTGGGGCAGGATACGCTCCAGCCCCTTTGCCAGCTTGGTATCCACCGGAATGATGGACTGACTGGCAGCGCGGGTTCGGCGCAAGTCACTGTGGTAGGCATCGATGACTTGCTGATCATGCATGGCCGAATGAATTGTCGTAATAGTACCACAATTTATCTCGAATTCTCGATGCAATGTTTCAATCACCGGCACCACGCAGTTGGTGGTACAGGAGGCGTTGGAGACGATCCGCTCACGCCCCGTCAGCACCTGATGGTTGACCCCGTAGACCACGGTGGCATCCACATCCGCATCGGCCGGATGGGAGAAGAGCACCTTGCCCGCCCCCGCCGCCAGATGCAGCTCGGCATCGGCCCGCGAGCCGAACACCCCGGTGCAATCGAGCACCACATCCACCCCCAGCGCCCGCCACGGCAGCTTTGATGGATCCCGCTCGGCAAACAGGGAGATGAGGTCCTCCCCCACCAGCATGCTGCTGCCCGCCAGTTGCACCGGATGGTGGAAGCGACCGTGACTGGTATCGTAACGGGTCAGGTGCACCATGGCCTCGGGGGCCGCCAGCTCGTTGATGGCGACGATCTTGATGGTCTTATCGCGCCCGCTTTCATAGAGGGCTCGCAACACGTTGCGACCGATCCGCCCGTAACCATTGATGGCAATCTTGATCATCGAGAATCCGTTTCCTTGAACCAGCAACAGGGCGACGCACCGGCCGCCCGGGAGCCCCGGCTACGACAGCAGGGCCTCCTGGAATTCACCGCGGGCCAGCAGTGCGGCCCCGAATACCCCGGCACTGTCGCCAAGGGCAGGAGCAATAATGGGGGTTGCGAAGCGGGGATTAAAGAGGAAGGGCAAAATTGTCTGCCGTCCGGCGCTGTAAAGGCTCTGCACATTGCCCACCCCGCCACCGATGACGATCACATCCGGGTCGAGAATGTTGACCACATTGGCCAGCGCCTGACCAAACAGCAGGTTCAACCGGTCGATGGTGAGCTTGGCCACATGATCGTAAGCGGTGGCAGCCGCGATTTGGGCCAGCGAAAGATGACGCTTGGCCTTGGCCTCGTACCAGGCCTCCAGCGCCGGGCCGCTGATCAGGGTCTCGACGCAGCCGCGCTTGCCGCAGTAGCACTCGGGACCATCGGGGGAGAGCACGTTGTGGCCCCACTCACCAGCGATGCCATGGTGGCCGTTGAGGATCTGGCCGTTGATGACGATGCCGGAGCCAACTCCAGTGCCCATGATGATGCCGAACACCACTTTCGCATCGGGATGGTGCTGGCGCACCGCCCCCAGATGGGTTTCTGCCAGCGCGAAGCAGTTGGCATCGTTGGCGATCAGCACCGGCACGCCCAGTTTGCGCTCCAGATCCTCCTTGAACGGCTTGCCGTTGAGCTCGGTGGTGTTGCAGTTCTTCATCAGGCCGGTCTGCGGATCCCGCGCCCCCGGCGTGCCCATACCGATGACGGTCGGGCGCTGGCCAATCTTCTCGGCACACTCAGCTACCAGTTTGGCGATCTGGCCGATCATGTGCTCATAACCGCCAGCCCGTTCGGTGGGGATGCGGTGGCGCAGCAGCACCTCGTCGCCATCCAGCACCACGCATTCACACTTGGTACCGCCAAGATCGATACCCCAATCCAGTGACTTGCTGTTCATCTTGCCTCCTGCACCGGCGCCGCGGCTCATTCGTGGCGACGCCTTTTAAATGTAAAACGGGGCCTTGCGGCCCCGGATATCAATCAGTTTCTCTTCGCTCGCCCCGGCCTTAGCGGCCGTGATACTGGGCGGAGAGCTCGTGCACCGCGTTGACGAACACGCCAGCGTGCTCCGGGTTAACATCCTGATGGATGCCGTGGCCCAGGTTGAATACGTGGCCATTGCCCTGACCGAAACCGGCCAGAATGGAGGCGACCTCTTCACGGATGCGAGCGGGAGTGGCGTAGAGCATGGAGGGATCCATGTTGCCCTGCAGCGCCACCTTGTCGCCGACCCGGCGCTTGGCGTCGGCGATGTCAGTGGTCCAGTCCAGACCCAGCGCATCGCAACCGGTGGCGGCGATTTGCTCCAGCCACTGACCGCCGTTCTTGGTGAACAGGGTGACCGGCACGCGGCGACCATCGTGCTCGCGGATCAAGCCATCGACGATCTTGTGCATGTACTGCAGGGAAAAATCGCGGTAGTCACGCGGGGTGAGCACGCCGCCCCAGGTATCGAACACCATGACAGCCTGCGCACCCGCCTTGATCTGGGCGTTGAGATAGCTAATCACGCTGTCGGCCAGCTTGTCGAGCAGCAGGTGCAGGGTTTGCGGCTCTGCGTACATCATCTGCTTGATCTTGGTGAACGCCTTGGAGCTGCCCCCCTCCACCATGTAGGTGGCCAGGGTCCATGGACTGCCGGAGAAGCCGATGAGCGGCACTTCGCCCTTGAGCTCACGGCGGATGGTGCGCACCGCGTTCATCACGTAGCCCAGCTCATCTTCCGGATCCGGGATCGGCAGCGCCTGCACATCGGCCATGGAGGTGATCGGACGCTCGAAACGCGGGCCTTCACCCTGCTCGAAGTAGAGCCCCAGCCCCATGGCATCGGGCACGGTGAGGATGTCGGAGAAGAGAATGGCGGCATCGAGCGGGTAGCGGCGCAGCGGCTGCAGGGTGACTTCACAGGCCAGCTCGGCATTGCGGCACAGGGACATGAAATCCCCCGCCTGGGCGCGAGTCGCCTTGTATTCCGGCAGATAACGGCCAGCCTGGCGCATCATCCATACCGGGGTCATATCCACGTCCTGACGCAGCAAAGCGCGCAGGTATCGATCGTTCTTCAGCTCTTTCATCCCAGTTCCTGAGTTCGTATCACGCATAAAATGGCGGCCATAATACCACTTTGCCCAGCCAAGCGGACTGCCCAAAACGTGGCAAATGGGCGCGCGGTTGCAAAGATGTGAAGGGGCGCAAACCTGACCGCCCCGCTTGTAACAAGAAGTGCAAAAAGATTGGCGAAAAGATAAGCGCCTCGTTATGCCTCGCCCGCCAGCGAACGCTCAATCAAGCGTCGAGCGATGGTGCCGTGGGGCGGCAAGCGCGGCAGCCGATCGGCGGCAAAGAAATCGGCTGCGACCAGTTCGTCGTCCTGTACCTTGATCTCTCCGCTCTCGTAGTCAGCGGTAAAGCCCATCATCAGGCTGTGGGGGAAGGGCCAGGGCTGGCTCGCCACATAGCGCACATTGCGCACCCGGATGCCGCTCTCCTCGAACACCTCCCGCGCCACGCACTGCTCGAGGTTCTCCCCCGCCTCCACAAAGCCGGCCAGCACGGTATACATGGGATCGTCCGCCTGATAGTGACGGCGATGGGCCGCCAAGAGGATCTCCGGCCCCTTGCGCACCGCCACGATAATGCAGGGGGAGATGCGCGGATAGGCCGTGTGACCATGGTGGCACACCTGCGCCCACTCCCCCGCCTTCGGGCTCATGGGGGCGCCGCACTCGCCGCAGAAACGGTGGGTGCGGCGAAAGGTGGTGAGCTGCCAGGCGCGGCCCGCGAGGCGAAAGCCCTCTTCATCCCCCGCCACCATCAGCTGGCGCAGAGGGGCCATCATAGTCGTGTCGGCCTCAGCCCCCAGATCCAGCAGATAGCAGGGCAATCCCTGCCACTCGTCGAAACGCTCGAAAGGGGCGTCAGCCAGCGCAGCAGGCAGGCACCCTTTACTGCCCTGTGGCACCTGACCCTGCTGATCGAGCAGTACCAGATGATCGCCCCCCAGCACGAACCAGCGGGCTTGTTCGGTTAATGACATCAGATGAACACTCTCGTTTAAACAAAACCCTGGCTACGGCGGGCCCGCCAAGGGGCAAAAGCCGTGCGAATGGCCCCATCTTACGACCAGCACAGGTCGCTGACGACCCCGCCGTGGCCGATTGTCCTATTCGTAAAAAACGGATGGCGCAAATAAAGAGGCCGCCCGAAGGCGGCCCGCTGTTATCCGGCATCCACTATCCGGCCTCTATCGACGCGGATCAGGCATCGCCCATCGCCAGCAGGGAGGCGTTGCCACCCACAGCAGTGGTGTTGATGGTGCGGGTCTTCTCGGTGACGAAGCGACTCAGATAGTGAGGACCACCCGCCTTGGGACCGGTGCCGGAGAGCCCCTGCCCGCCAAACGGCTGCACCCCGACCATGGCGCCGATCTGGTTGCGGTTGATGTAGACGTTGCCCACGTTGATGCGGCTCGCCAGCTCCTCCGCGTGGGATTCGTTGCGGCTGTGGATCCCCAGCGTCAGACCGTAGCCGGTGCCGTTGATGTTGCTGATCACCTGGTCCAGATCCCGGGTGGCGTAGCGCACCACGTGCAGGATGGGGCCGAACTGCTCCTTGGCCAACTCACGGATGGAGCCGATCTCCAGCGCGGTCGGCTGGACAAAGTGCCCTTCCATGGTCGCGGCTGGCATCGGCGCCTGGGCAATCAGGCGAGCACGCGGGATCATGTAGGCGAGGTGGGCATCGAGACCGGATTTGGCATCGGCATCGATCACCGGGCCGACGTCGGTGTTGTGCTCGGCCGGGTTACCCACTTTCAGCTCCTGCATGGCGCCGGTGAGGATCTCCAGCACCCGCTCGGCGATCTCTTCCTGCAGGTAGAGCACCCGCAGGGCCGAGCAGCGCTGACCGGCGCTCTGGAAGGCGGCGCTCACCACGTCGCGCACCACCTGCTCGGGCAGGGCGGTAGAGTCGACGATCATGGCATTCTGGCCGCCGGTCTCGGCGATGAGCGGCAGGATGGCGCCATCGCGCTTAGCCAGCGTCATGTTGATCAGCTTGGCGGTCTCGGTGGAGCCGGTGAAGCAGACGCCGCCGATGCGCGAGTCCGCCGTCAGCTTGGCGCCGACGGTGGCGCCGTCACCGGGCAGCAGTTGCAGCACATCGCCCGGAATACCGGCCTGATGGGCCAAAGTCACCGCCAGATGGGCGATAAGACCGGTCTGCTCCGCCGGCTTGGCGATGACGGTGTTGCCGGTGGCCAACGCTGCAGCAACTTGGCCCAGGAAGATCGCCAACGGGAAGTTCCACGGGCTGATGCAGACAAACACCCCGCGCCCCTGCAGGAACAGCTCGTTCTGCTCGCCGGTGTAGCCCGGTAACAGAGTCGCCTGCCCCATCAGGCTGCGCGCCTGCACCGCGTAGTAGCGGCAGAAATCGACCGCCTCGCGCACCTCGTCGATGCCATCTTGCAGCAGCTTGCCCGCCTCGCGGGTACAGAGGGAGACAAACTGCTCGCGGTTCGCTTCCAGCAGATCCGCCAGCTTCTCCAGCGCCGCGGCACGATCGCTCACCGGGGTTTCGCGCCAGCGCGGGAAGGCGGCGTGGGCGGATGCCAAGGCCTGCTCCACCGCCTGTTCGTCAGCCCAGTGGATCTTGCCGACAGTCAGGCTCACATCCTGCGGGCTCAGCACGGTGCGAGCCTCGCTGCGCTTGAGGGTCTCGCCATCGACGATGGGCCCTGCCAGCCACTGCTTGCTCTCCAGCTCTTTCAAGCGGGCGAAGAAGGGGCGCTGGATGGAGAGAATATTCATATTGACGCCGCTGGAGTTCTTGCGGTCGGTGAAGAGGTTCACCGGCTGCGGAATGCGGTCGTTGGCAAAGCCAGAGTAGCGCTTGAGGGTGCGCAGCGGGTGCTCGGCCAGTGAATCCACCGGAGTGTTGGGATCCACCAGCTTGTGGACGAAGGAGGTATTGGCCCCGTTCTCCAGCAGGCGGCGCACCAGATAGGGCAACAGATCCTTGTGGGCACCGACCGGTGCATAGATGCGGCAGTGCAGGCCGGGATTGTCGTTCAGCACGGCGTTGTGCAGCTCCTCCCCCATGCCATGCAGGCGCTGAAATTCAAACTGGCGATCACCCGCCATCTCCAGAATGCTGACCACGGTATTGGCATTGTGGGTGGCAAACTGGGGGGCGATAAAGCCGCGGGTCGGCTCGCTCAGCAGGTAGCGGGCGCAAGCGAGGTAGGAGATATCGGTGCCCGCCTTGCGGGTAAAGAGCGGGTAGCCGGGCAGGCCCGCCTGCTGGGCATATTTCAGCTCGCTGTCCCAGTAGGCCCCTTTCACCAGTCGCACCGGAATGAGATCACTCTGCTCGCGGGCCAGCGCGGTGAGCCAGCAGAGTACCGGCAACGCTCGCTTGGAGTAGGCCTGCACCACCATGCCGAGCTTGCCCCAGCCACGATTGGCGTCGGAGCGGTAGAGTTGCTCGAACAGATCCAGCGACAGCTCGAGTCTGTCCATCTCTTCGGCATCGATGCTGATGGCCACATCTTTGTCGCGAGCCAGCCGCACCAGCCCCACCAGCCGCTCGCACATCTCGCCAAGCACCCGCTCACGGTTGGCTACGTCATAGCGCGGATGGAGCGCCGAGAGCTTGATGGAGATGGAGGGGGCCGGGCCACCGTCGCTGATCCGCTCGTTGCCCACCGCCTCGATGGCATTGCGGTAATCGGTCAGATATTTGTCGGCATCCTGCAAGGTCAGCGCCGACTCACCCAGCATGTCGTAGGTGTGGGTGTAGCCCAGCTCGCGGGATTTGCGGCTCGCCTTGAGCGCCTCTTTCATGTCGCGCCCCAGCACGAACTGCTTGCCCATGATCTTCATGGCGGCGTACATGGCGGAGCGCACCACCGGCTCGCCCAGCTTGTTGACCATCCGTCCCAGCAGGTTGGCCGGGTTACCGTCGAGCTTTTTGTCGAGCTTGATGATCTTGCCGGTCAGCATCAGCCCCCAGGTGGAGGCGTTGACCAGAGTAGAGTCGCTCTTGCGGAAATGGGAGGACCAGTTGGCGCCGGAGAGCTTGTCCTTGATCAGGGCGTCGGCGGTCTCGGCATCGGGAATGCGCAGCAGCGCCTCGGCCAGACACATCAGGATGATCCCCTCCTGGGTATCCAGGCTGTACTCCTGCAAGAAGGCGTCGATACCGTCACCGGAGCCGCTCTCCTTGCGCACCTTGGTCACCAGGGTGCGGGCACGCTGGGTCACCTGCTCCAGCGAGGCGCCATCCCCCGGCAGCATGGCCGACAGTTCGGCCAGATAGGCATTTTCATCCACCACGTAGTTCTGGGTGATGGCTTCGCGCAGGGCGGCCAGATCGGAGGGGATATAGTCAGCAGCAAGCACTTGAGTAGCTTTGAACATAGGGGTCTTCCTGTACGCCCGAGGGCTGATATCGACAAAGGCGGACGCGCCGCCGAAATGCCGATAATGTATACAATGTTGCCCCCTATATGAAATGAATTTGTTGCCACTCTTTAACAAAGATCGTTAATTTTGCGCCACCATCCCTCTGCGAGCTGCCTTGCTGAGTATGAGGAGGGTCATCTGGCATCATTTTGTATACAATCCTGCCGCCATGCATTCCGCTTCCCACCCCACCGCCAGCGGCAACCGGTGCGGTCGCAAATCGGGATAAAAAAGAAGGGCCGCCACGGCGACCCTTCGATTCGTTCAGACAACTATTGTCAGTTCATCCAGCGATCGCCGCGGCTGCGACGACGGGGCAGCATCGGCAGCAGGATGCCGAGCAGGATCCCCGCCCCCACCATGGCGCCACCACGAATAAACCAGTCCATCTGCATGTCGTGTTCCTGGTTGTCGTAGCTCTGGGTCAGGGCATCATTCTGCTCTTTGAGATTGCTCATCTCCTCGCCCTGGCTGGCCAGCTGGGCCTTGAGGGCGGCGATCTCCTTGCTCTGGGCCGCGATCTGGCCATCCTTCTCGGTGAAGCGTTGCTCGTTGTCACCGTTGAGGTTCTGCAGCCGGGCTTTGAGCTCGTCACGCTCCTTTTCCACCTGGGGCAGGCGCTCGCGCAGGCTGATCTCGCCCTGCAGCTCGCTGTTCTTGATCCACCCCTCGCGGCCACGACCGTCCACCACCTGGGTGAAACCGGCCTCGCTGTTTACCGCCTTTACCTCCAGCGGTTCACCAGCCTTGACGCTACCAAGGATCCGGTACTGGGTGCCCGGGCCATTGTGGATAAAGGTAAAGATGTTGTCGGAGACATAACGGGTATCGGCCAGTGCCTGATTGGCACACAAGCAGATCAAAATCCCGAGAAGGGCGCGCATGGTCGATCGGTTCTCTTTTTCAGGTTTGGACAAGAGGTTGAATGTTAAGCCGCCTGCAGGTTAAAGGACAAGCAAAGAAAAAGCACCTCCCCCCGGATAAAGAGCGCAGAGTTGCGAGTCACCTCGCAACTTGCCCGCCCGCGGCCTCACTTGTTCTTCAGCTCCCGCACCTCGTTGCGCAGGGCGCGAACCTCCCTCAGCAACTCCTCCTGCTGATTGTTGTAGTGATGGCGCCACTTGTCGGTTTCGCCATCCCCTTTATGAGGTTGCAAAAACAGACTGGCCATAAAACCGCTCAGGGCACTGAACAGACCGACACCGAACAGGATCAGCAAGCTGGCGACGAAACGCCCCTCCTCGGTTTGCGGCACTATGTCGCCATAGCCGATGGTGGACAGGGTCACTAGAGTCCACCAGAAGGCATCATAGGCATTGTGGATCTGACTGCCGGGCTTATCTCCCTCTATCCAGTAGATGAGGGCGGTCCCCACCCCGATCTGCAGAAAGAAGAGCAGCAGGATGCCTGCCAGCCGGGTCTCATTTCGTTCCTTGTTTACGATCGCCAACAGGCTGGGATTGCTGCGCAGCAACTGGATCACCCGATAAAGCTGGATCAGCCGGGCCCAGCGCAACTGTTCCACCATGGGTAGACTGCCCGGCAAATAGAACCAGTTCGCCTTGAAAAAAGCGCGCTTGTCACTGGCACAGAACCAGCCATAGAAGAAGTGGGAGAGGGAGAGGAAGATGTAGCAGATCAGACTGTCCAGGTCATAAAACAGGGCGAGTGTCTCGGTCGAAAAGTGACCATCCCCCAACCAACGGAATCCCACCAGGGTCACCGAGACGATTGAGAGCAAAGCCATAAGCAGATCCATGGATCTCAGGCCAGAAGAGTGATTTCGCATACATTTTCCAACTTTAAGCACAATACAAATTAATAAAAGAGAAGATAATGCCGATAGTCCTGAGGACAAAGGAAAAGCCGCAATTAAAAGGAGAGCAACAATGCAGTTGAACCTGCTGGAGAAACGGATGAGCAACATCCGCCTGGTACCCAAAGTGGTGCTGCTGATGGTGTTCAGTACCCTCCTGCTACTGACCAAACTCTGGTTTGACGCCAACAATCTGGAAGCGACCCTTCTCAGCGAAGGACTCGACCCCGCCAAGGCGGATGCCATCTCCAATCGCCTGCTCTGGACCGGTCTGATGGAGACCGCCATCATGGGACTGCTGTTCGTGATCCTGCTGCTCACCGGCTCCCGCCTGATGGTCAAACAGGTTCACTATCTGGTCGGCCTGCTGGAACGTTTCGCCAAACGGGATCTCAGCCACAAGGTGCTGCTCAAGTCCCGCGACGAATTCGGTGATATCGCCAAGGCGGTCTCTCACTCCCAGGATAACCTCAAAGAGGTGTTCGGCAACCAGCGTGCCGCCTGCAAGGAGCTCAACGACATCGCCTCACAGGTGACCCTCTGCATGGAGGAGGCCAACGAAGCGATCAGCGAAGAGTTTGCCCAGATCGAACAACTGGCCAGCGCCATGAGCCAGATGGTCGGCGCCATTCGCGAAGTGGCCGCCCATGCTGATCAGGCCTCCCACGCCACCGCAGAAACCAGCCTGCTGGCGGAAGAGGGAAGCCGCTGCGTCACCGACACCGTCAGCACCATCGACACCCTCTCCGGTAACATCCAGCAATCTGCCACCGTGGTCAATCAGGTGGAGCAAGGGGTCGAGCGCATTGGATCTGTGGTCGACACCATTCGCGGCATCTCGGAACAGACCAACCTGCTGGCACTGAACGCCGCCATCGAAGCGGCTCGCGCCGGTGAAGCGGGTCGCGGCTTTGCCGTGGTCGCCTCCGAAGTGCGCGAGCTGGCCAACCGGGCCCAGGCTGCCACCGTCGAGATCCAGAAGATGATCGAGCAGTTGCAGGGCAATGCCGCTCAGGCCGCCGAACTGATGGCCCAGAGCGTGCGTCAGGCTGACAAGGGGGTGGAGCAGGTGACCCAGGCTGGTACCCAGCTCGCTACCATAGTGCAGCGAGTACAGGGCGTGGCCGACATGAACCGCCACATCGCCGCCGCCTCCGAGCAGCAGAGCTCGGTCGCCGAAGAGATGCGCGGCAATCTGGAACAGGTCAAGCAGATCGCCGAAGGCTCCGTCGTGGTGCTACGCGAACTGCAAGAGGCCTCCGAGCTGGTCGAGCAGCACAGCAAGGATCTCGACAGCCAGATCCACTCCTTCAAGCTCGCCTGACTGTTTTCGCGTCCCAATCCGGTTAGACTGGAAGGCCCCTTGTGGGGCCTTTCTCATTTCCAGCGCACGGCAAGGAGCCAACATGCAGCAGAACGCAACGCACCCACCACTCGAGATCAGTGACGACAAGGGGCGGCTCGACGTGCCGCTGATCCACCGTTTCCTCTCCGAAGAGGCCTACTGGTGTCGCGGCATTCCGCACAGTACGGTGGTGCGGGCCATCAACCACTCTCTCTGCGTTGGCGGCTATGTCGGCGGTCAGCAGGTCGCCTTCGCCCGGGTCATCACAGACAAGGCCACCTTCGGCTATCTGGCGGATGTCTTCGTGCTGCCAGAGTATCGCGGCCACGGCTACAGCAAGGCGCTGGTGGCGGCCATTGTCGACCATCCCGAGTTGCAGGGGTTACGCCGCCTCGCCCTCGCCACCTCCGATGCCCACGGCCTCTACGCCGGTTTTGGCTTTGCGCCGCCCGCCAACCCGGGCAGCCTGATGGAGATCTACCACCCCACCATCTACCAGCGCACCTGAATAACTGACCGCCGATAATTCCCGCCGGATCATGCTTCTCGCCCCTGCGCTGTGACGCGGGGGCCTGACAATGCTAGATTGGCAGCCACCATTTTGAACCGGCAGTTTCGTTAACCCCGTGTCGTTAACCAGCTGTCGTGAACCACAAGGACGGCAACCGTGGCCCAGCACTCTCCCTCTTTCTCCGCTCTCTCTCCCTTGCTGCAAGAACAGGCCGAACGTCAGTGGCAGCGACTGACCGAGCTGGCCCCCGATTATGGCAACCTGCCCGAGCCGGTGCGCCAGATCCTGCGGACCCTGCTTGGTCTCTCCGATTTTGTCGCAGACTCCCTCTTCAAGCAGCCGGAGTTGCTGACCGAGCTGCTCGCCTCCGGGGATCTGGAGCGGGCCGAACGCTGGCCCGCCTACCAGAGTGACCTCAGCACCCTGCTCGCCGAGGTGAGTGATGAAGAGGCGATCAAGCGCATCCTGCGCCAGTTCCGCCGCAGCCGCATGCTGGTGATCGCCTGGCGCGAGCTGCTGGGCTACGCCGAAGTGGAAGAGAGCTTTATCCACCTCACCAAGCTGGCGGATGCGCTGATCTGCACCGCCCGCGACTGGCTCTACGCTAAACAGTGCAGCGAGCTGGGCACCCCGATGGACGGCAACGGCAACCCGCAGCCGCTGCTGATCCTTGGTATGGGCAAGCTCGGCGGTGGCGAGCTGAACTTCTCCTCGGACATCGACCTTATCTTCACCTTCCCTGAAAATGGCTACACGGTCGGCGGGCGGCGCGAGCTCGCCAACCAGCAGTTCTTTATCAAGCTGGGCCAGCGCATCATCAACGCCCTCCACCAGCCCACCCAGGATGGTCAGGTGTTCCGGGTCGATATGCGCTTACGCCCCTTTGGCGATGCGGGGCCGCTCGCCATCTCCTTCGCCGCCATGGAGGATTACTACCAGCATCACGGTCGCAACTGGGAGCGCTACGCCATGGTCAAGGCGCGGGTACTGGGGCCCCAGTGCGAACACGCAGTGGAGCTGGCCGAGATGCTGCGCCCCTTCGTGTTTCGCCGCTATATCGACTTCGGCGTTATCGACGGTCTGCGCCAGATGAAGGCGATGATCGCCGCCGAGGTGCGCCGCAAGGGGCTGGAGGGCAACATCAAGCTGGGGGCTGGCGGCATCCGTGAAGTGGAGTTTATCGCCCAGGCGCTGCAGCTTATTCGCGGCGGTCGTGAACCGGCACTGCGGGTGCGTCACCTGCCCCAGGCGCTGGCCGCCATCGCCCAATGTGGCGCCCTCGAATCTGCCCATTGCGATCGCTTGCTGGAGGCCTATCGCTTCTTGCGCCGGGTCGAGAACATCTTGCAGGAGATCGGCGATCAGCAGACCCAGACCCTGCCCACCGAAGAGCGGGATCGCCAGCGTCTGATCGCTGCTCTGGGTTTTGCCGACTGGGGCGCCTTTATGGCTCATCTGGATGAGGAGATGGCCGCCGTCCATCAGGAATTCGCCGCCGTGGTGGGGGAAGAGAAGGAGGCTCCCGCCCATCTGGAGCAGCTCTGGCTCGATCTGTGGCGCACCGAGCTCGATGCCGCCGAGCTGGAAAAACTGCTGACCGCGCAGGGGGTGGCCGAGCCCGCACCACTCTGCGCCGCGCTGCTGCGTTTCAAGGAGGAGTACAAGCGCCGTCAGGTGGGCCCGCAGGGACGCATCGCGCTGGACTGGCTGATGCCGGAGCTACTGCGGCTGGTGGTCGCCAGCGAGCAACCCGCCCGCCTGTTCGAGCGGGTGTGTGAGCTGCTGACTCGCATCTTCACCCGCAGCGCTTATCTGCAGCTGCTGGCGGAAAACCCGGGCGCCCTGCGCCAGCTGGTGCGGCTGTGCGACGCCAGCCATCTGGTGAGCGAGCAGCTGGCCCGCTACCCGATTTTGCTGGACGAGCTGCTCGATCCTCAGCACCTCTATCACCCCACCCCGCTCGATCAGTACAAGCCCCAGCTGCGCCAGTTCCTGCTGCGCATCCCCGAAGAGGACGTGGAGCAGCAGATGGAGGCGCTGCGACAGTTCAAGCAGGTGCAGCTGCTGCGCATCGTGGCGGCCGACATCGCCGGCGCCCTGCCGCTGATGAAGGTGAGCGACCACCTCACCTGGCTGGCGGAGGCGATCACCGAAGAGGTGGTTAATCAGGCCTGGGCCCAGATGAGCGAGCGCTACGGAGTGCCGCCCGAGGTGGCAACCAGCGGCCAGCGCGGCTTTGCGGTGGTGGCCTACGGCAAGCTGGGTGGCATTGAGCTCGGCTACGGCTCGGATCTCGATCTGGTGTTTCTGCATGGCGGCGACCCCAACAGCTACACAGATGGCCGCAAGCCCATCGACAGCCGCCAGTTCTATCTGCGTCTGGCGCAGCGGATCCTGCACCTGTTCAGCACCCGTACCCCCTCCGGGATCCTCTACGAGATCGATATGCGGCTGCGCCCCTCCGGCGACTCCGGCCTGCTGGTCTCGTCGCTTTCGGCCTACGAGCAGTATCAGCAAAACGAGGCGTGGACTTGGGAGCATCAGGCGCTGGTGCGGGCCCGCCCCATCTATGGCGATGATGCCATCGTTGCCGAGTTTGCCCGTATCCGCCGCGATGTGCTGGCCAAGGAGCGGGAGCTGCCGACCTTGGCCCGCGAGGTGCGCGAGATGCGCCACAAGATGCGGGATCACCTGCTGAAAGCGGGGGCTGGCGAGTTCGACCTCAAGCAGTCCCCCGGCGGCATGGTGGATATCGAGTTTATCGCCCAGTATCTGGTGCTGGCCCACGCCTGTGGCGAACCCGATGCCCTCACCCGCTGGTCCGATAACGTGCGCATCTTCGATGAGTGCGTGATGGCGGGGGTGCTGACGCTGGAGCAGGCGGAGGGGCTAAAGCAGGCCTATCTGGAGATCCGCAACCTCGGCCATCGTCTCAACCTTTCGGAGATATCCCGCAAGGTGAGCGACGATCAGCTGCAGAGTGAGCGCAACCATGTGCTCGCAGTCTGGCAAACCCTGCTGGGAGAGTGAGATAAACCACTGCTGGTTCAACGAGAAAGGGGCGCTTGGGCGCCCATTTCTAATATAAATATCAGCTACAAGCTCATATTTTCTTCATATGAAACTCAATAGCGGTGAGCTGGATCCTGTTTCAGGCATACCGACCTTGGAATCGTATGGCACTTTGCCGAATATACGCAGAGATAAGCCGTGTCTATGACTTCACCTGATTTTGGCCAGATATGACGGGTGAATATCAACTAAACAATTCCAGTCCCAGCGCAGAGAGGAAACAATAGATTTTTCAGAGCAGCTACAGAGTCTAGCCAAAAAGATTGCTCAACAGTCATCGATGATCACCACTGAAGAAGCAACCAAAAACGCATTTGTCATGCCATTTCTCAATCGTGTGCTTGGTTATGATGTGTTTGATCCTACGGAGGTGATTCCGGAATTCACCGCAGATACAGGCATCAAAAAAGGGGAAAAGGTTGACTACGCCATTCTCAAAGATGGACAAGTGCAAATTCTGGTTGAGTGCAAAAAGTACAGTGAAAAACTCTCGGCCAAGCACTCTGGTCAACTCTTTCGCTATTTTTCAGTTACCAATGCTCGAATCGGCATTCTGACCAATGGGGCACAATATGAGTTCTACACAGATCTTGATGCGCCAAACAAAATGGACGAAAAACCATTTTTGACGCTCGATCTGGAAGACATTGATGAACACATAGTGCCTGAGGTATTGAAACTAACCAAAACCTCTTTCGATGTTGATTCTGTGGTCGATGCAGCTGGTGAACTGAAGTACCTCAGCCAGATCAAAAAGTTGCTAGCCGAACAATTTGCCTCACCGGAAGAAGACTTTGTTAAGTTCTTTGCATCCAGAATCTATGACGGTGTACTGACTGCAAAGGTCAAACAGTCCTTTACCGACATCACCAAGAAGGCACTCAGCCAATTCCTGAATGACAGCATCAATGCCAGATTGAAGTCTGCGATTGGTGGCAGTGTCAGCTCCTCAACGATCCAACCGGCATTTGATAGTAATCCATCAAGTGACAACAATAATACCGAAGGCAGTAGCGAGGAAAAATCAAAGGTCGATACAACGATTGAAGAAATGGAAGGCTTTAATGTCGTCAAGGCAATTCTGAGACAGCGATTTGATGTAACAAGAATCGCGGCACGAGATACCCAAAGCTATTTTGGTATTCTCCTCGACGATAATAATCGCAAGCCGTTATGCCGGTTGCATTTCAATGCAAAGCAGAAATATATCGGTTTATTTGATGCTGACAAGAAAGAGACCCGACATCCTATCTCCTCGATAGATGAGATTTTCACCTTTGCAGATCAGCTACTGACAGCCAATTCAGTCTACGAGTAAGGCTGGTTAAAGGGGGGCGAAATCACTCCGCCCCCATTTCCTTCTGTAAGCGGCAAACTAACCGAGACCTGTGTCAACGCACCCCATCCGGTTGCGAGACAAACTGCAACTTCCTGCCATCGGGCAACAGCGCCAACACGCTTTGAGCGGCCAGTTTTATCCCTGCCCGCTCGGTGGCCGGACCGAAGTTCGCTATCAGCCGAGTGCCATCGGCAAACTCGCTCTGCTGCACCACACCTCTTTTATCGAGCCAGCGAAAACCGATGAGGGGCTGGTTGTAGAGCCGCTCATGCAGCGGACGGAAGAAAGCATCGAGCCCCTTGAGGTAGGGAATGCGCTTACCGGCACTATCCAGACTGAGATTGAGCAGCGGCGGCACGTTGTAGAGCTGCTGCAACAGTTCGGTCACCTGGCGGCTCTCCTTGAACTTGAGGCTGTCCATCGTCCAGTGGTGGGTGGTCACTATGCTGTCGTGAAAGACGCTCTGGAACAGCGGTAGCCGCAGCGCCGGATCGAAGTAGAGCCCCTGATACCCGGGTTTGAGGTGGCTCTGGCGAAAGAAGTAATCGGGCTGAAACTCGGGATGCCAGGCCCCCAGATAGTAGGGGGAGCGCTTGTTGCGGCGCATATCGGGATCCTGCCAGCCAAAACCGCTGGTCTGGGGGCCGTGGGCAAAGGCCGCGGTGCGGTTGGCTACCGCGCCGCCCTCCTCGGAGCCCACCAGCACCCCCTGACTCTTGGCAATCCACGCCATCCCCGCCATCCGGGTCTGCGCATCCTGCGCCTGAGTGGTCGGCTTGGCCGGGTCGAAGTCGTCAAACACCATGCCGGTCGCCGCCACATCGAGGAACCAGCTGTTGTAGTGGCTCGCCTGCTGCAACCAGGGTACGCGTTGCTCCATCACCGGGCGCACGCAGGCCTGATTGGTGTAGACACCGCTGCTTTGAAAGCCGCTCTTGCGCCGCCCGTTCTCCTGCATGATGCCGCAGCGCAGGTAGCTATCCTGCCCCATCTGGGCGGTGAGCCAGCTCTGCTGGCGATTTCCCTCCGGCAGCGCGGTATCGCAGGAGTCGTAAGGTGCGATGAGATAGCCCGCCTGTTTGGCAAGCGCTATCCCCTCTGGCGCAGCAAAACCGGCGGTCCACTGGGGCAACCCCAGCCAGAGTTTGGGGAGTCCAGCCTGCTTGAGAGCGGCGATCATCTTGGCCGAGCTGCCATCACCCCAGCTCTGTGGCTCGTTGAGCGCCGCCCCCAGTTGCGTGGCAGCCAGCGTGCGCCGGGCAGCGAAATCAGCCGGTTGCTGACCCGGATGGCGCAGCGCAAGCGCCTGCTCAACTCCGGTCAGCACCAGATTTTGCAGATAGCGGTTGCGCTCGAGATCCGCAGCTTGCAGCGCGGCCTGCTCCCCTCCCTTGAGCCAGTCGGCAGGGATCAGACGGCGCAACGCGGGCCAACTCTTCACATCCTGGGGCACCAGCAGTCGCTCGCCCCATAGATAGAGGTGAGAGGCGCCGATCAGCCGCTTGCCATCCGGCACTGCCGCCAGCTTGCTCTCGAGCGAGGCCAGCTCGCCCCGCGCTTGCAGCCAGTTGCGATAGGCCTTGCCCGCCGCCAGCCAGTCGTTGCCCGGTTGCAGCGACACCGCCACCTCATAGGGGGCGGCCAGATTGAGGCGATTGATATTATGGGTCGCAGTGAGTGCTATGCCGTCCGATTTGGGCGTAAAGGAGAGGCGGTTGTTGAAGGGGTTGGCAAAGAGGATCGCCAGCTGTTGATCGCCGTGATCCAGCCCGACCAGCGGCAGGGTGAGATCCTCGGTGGTGTTGATCCCCTGATACTCCTGCGCCAGCGCCTTGCGCCACGCGGGATGAGTCGCCGGGATGCGAAAACCCTCGTGGATCGGCAGCATCAGCGCCTGTGCCCCTGCCGGCACCCGCGGCCATACCAGCTCGCCGGAGGTCGCGCGGTTCAGGGTGAGGATCAGCCGGTTGCCCTCGAGGCGAGCCGAGGCTCGCACCTCGCCATCGGCACGGGTGCGCCAGCTGGCACGCTCCCCCTCCTGCTGCAAGGCAGTGACCGGCTGACGCGGGCCGGGGGCAGAGATGGCAAGGTGCCTGCCCGATGGCAACACAGCCTCGGCCGCCAGGGTGGCGGGATCCAGCTCGATGCGCCACTGATCGTTGGCCAGAGTCAGCGCCTCGGCAGGCAGGGAGAACAGCGGCAGCAACAGCAACAGCGAGCGGCTCCGGCTCGTTGGCACGGGAAGAAGAGTCATGGTCTGTGATTCCTGATAACACACGGGAATCGCATTTCAGCAGATCGGCGGGCTGCGATTGTCAGGCCAATGTCAGGATTGCGTGCATCTGACCATCACGACATCCATTAGTCCACTGGCCCCGCCTGACTGTGACTCAGCTGCAACACCAGCTGGCCACGCTGGCTGGTCTGCACCAGCGAAAGGGTGCGCCAGCTGTCGGGCGTGGCGGCAGGCCAACCCACCTTGCCATCGAGAGGCAGGCGGTTCCACCAGAGCAGTGAGTATTGTGGGCGAGCCAGCACCGTCTGCTCAAGCCAGAGCGGAGTGCACGAAGCGGGATTGGCGGGGGGATTGGCCACCGCCTGCGGCGAGCGGGATAGCCAGCCCAGATCCTGCACCGCAGGCAGCGGCAGCGCTACCTGCCACTCCTTGCCCGCCACCGCCAGCCGCAGCTGATAGAGTCCGGCTGGCAAAGGCATCGGTAGATCGGCCCCCACGACCCTGACTCCGGAGTTCTCCTCCGCCTCCCACTGGGCGCCAGCCAGTCGGTCACTACCAGCGGGATCGATAAGTTCAGCGGCGGTAATGGGCCCCTCCCCGGTCAGCTGTACCCGATAGTCCCGCAGCAGCGGCGCATCGCGCTGGATCAGCTCAAGGCGCAGCTCGCTCATGCCATCAGGCAGAGTGAGCGGGAAATCCTTGCCGCAATGCTGGGCACTCAGCGCAGCCAGCATTCCCTGCCAGCTGCGGCGCTCGGCATCGCTGTTAAGCGCAGGCCATGCCTGCTGCAAAGCTTGCCAGGCGTGCCGGTTATCCCCCTGCAACAGCGCCAAAGTAGCCGGTTGCAGCGGGTCGGCGCGCTCGGTTTCCAGGAGGAGTTCGGTTGCCATCACACTGCCTGCATTCAGAAGGCCGACGCCTAGAGCCAACAGCAGCGTAGCCAGCGTAGAGTGCTTCACGCTGGCACCTCCAGCCGGTAGCCGATGCCGCGCACCGTCTCGATGGCCAGTCCGGGCAGCTTCTGGCGCAGTTGCAGAATATGGGTATCGACGGTGCGGGTGGAGGGGAACGCCTGATAGCCCCACACCCGGTTGAGGATCTCCTCCCGGCTCAGCACCCGCCCCGCCATCCGTACCAGCAGGGTGAGCAGGGCAAACTCGGTAGGGGTAAAGCTCACCTCCGCATCCTGCCAGCTCGCCTGCATCCGGGCAGGATGAAGCTGCAAGCCGCCCACCGCCTGAGTGCCATCCCCCAACTGGCGCAGCTGAGCCCGGATCCGTGCCAGCAGCTCGTCGTGGGAGAAGGGCTTGGTCAGGTAGTCGCGCGCCCCCGCATCGAGCCCGGCCACCCGATCGCTTACCTCCACCCTGGCGGTGAGCACGATCACCGGCAGCGCCTTGCGGGCCAGCCATAGAGGCAGCCAGTCGAGGGCATCCCCCTCCGGCATGGTGCGATCCAGCAGCACCAGATCCGCCGCCAGCCACTGCTGCTCCGCCGCAGTCAGGGTGTCGCACCAGAGGCAGCGATACCCTTCGCGGGTCAGATAGCGTTGCAGGTTCTCCGCCAGCAACGCCTCGTCTTCGACAAGCAGGATAGTCTTCATGATTCGGTGTCGCTCCAGAGTTGGCAGGGCAGCGTCAGGGTAAAGGTAGTGGGCGGGCCGGATAAGGCGAGGTGCCCGCCAAGGCGGCGCAACAGATGGCGCACGATGGCAAGCCCCAGCCCCAAACCATCGGCACGGGCACCACGGCGCAGCAGGGTGGCGAGCCGATAACCCGGCAGCTCGCCGCCATCGCTGACCGCGAGGATCAAGCGCCCCGCCTGCCAGCTGGCACAGATCCGAACCGGCGCGCGGCCATGCTGGCTGGCGTTGCGCAGCAGGTTGTCGAGGGCGAGATCGAGCCAATAGAAGGGGATCGCCAGAGTCATCTCCCGCTCAAGGCAGAAGGTAGCGCCATGCCGCTCGCAGGCCAGGGTGAGCCACTCGGCCAGACTGACCGCCACCCGCTCATCTTCGAGGGTCTCTGCCGCCAGATAGTGGCGGCTCGCCTGTGCCAGCTGATGCAGACGGGCGACACTGCCCAGCAGCTGCCCCACGCTCTGCTGGGCGGAAGGGGGCAGCCGGTCGAAATCGTGGCGCAGCTCCTCGCTGATGCCGGAGAGCGCCATGATGGGAGTGCGCAGCTCGTGGGTCAGCATCTGCAACGCGACGCGCCGCTCCCGCAGCAGGCGCCAGCGCTGCCAGCTGGCCCACCCCAGCAGCAAGATGAAACCAAGGGAGCTGGCCAGCGCCAGCCACTGCCAGTCAAGCGTGGGGCGCTCGTTGATGCAGATCACCCCAACCCGCTCCTGGCAGGAGCCATCGACCCGGCTATCCAGCGTTACACCAAGCCGATCGGCCAGCGGTTGCCACTGCCCGGCGCTATAGCGGCGCCACTGCCCATCGCCAAGCAGCCAGAGTTGGCCGGATTGCAGCAGCCAGCGCTCGCCCCGCAGCAGGGCGTCGAGGTTGTCATCATCAAGCTCGCCAAGCTGCCCCAACCGATCGCGCCGCTCCCGCACATGGAGCAGAGCGTTGAGCCCGGCCGCCGGATGACCAGCCTGCCAGCGAGCTGCGCTGGAGCCGCCCAGCGGATAGACGGGGTGAGCGGCAAACCAACTGGCCGAGGGCATTGGCCCATCTTTGCAAAGCGCCCGCAGCAGCGGCAGCCACTCGGCGGGCAAGTCATTCTCTGTCCCGCACTCCTGCTGGTAGCGATAGATAGCCTGCAACTGGCGCAGCGGATAGCGCTGCCAGGCGGGATAGAGGGTGTCGGGAGCGATCAGGCGACGATCGAGCCGCTGCACCTCGTCAAGGGGCAACGCCTGTTCGGGAACCTGCCTGGCCAGCTCGCCAGCCAGACGATCCGCCAGCGGCCCGGCCAGCACGGGAGAAACCATGCCGTAGCAGATCAGGGAGCATAGCAGCAGGATCAGGCGCATGGGTTCAACTCGAGATGACTCCGGATGAAGGCGCAGCAGATCACTGCGCCATAAAAAATGTCAGCGCCATTTTTCAATGGCGCTGACATCCGGTCAACCGCTAACGGCATTGGCGCGGCTCCCGCCAGCCCATATGAACCGTCACCTATTTGAACAGTCCCTTGAGCAACTGGTCGGCCGCCCCTTTGACGGCCTCGTTGTCGGCCTTGTCACCCAGCAACTTCTTGAGGCCGCGCTCGGCCTCCTTGCGGGCCTTATCCTCCAACAACTTGTTGTTGCTGAGCAGCGCCTTCACGTCGAGCTGGTAGCTGGGAGCTTGCCAGTGGCCACCGATCCGCACCGGAATGGTGATCTCTTTGAGCTCATCCACATCCTTGCCTCCCTGCCCCTTGCTGCTCTCGACGATGGAGGTGAGGAACAGGAAGTCGAGGCTCTCCGGCACCAGCGCCGTCTGCCCCTCCCCCTTGACTCGCAAGGCCGGGGCAAAGAGCTGGATATCTTTGCTGCGGGCGATGCCATCGGCAATCTGGAAGCTGGCGGTCAGAGCGCTGAAGTCGGTCTTGCGCGCCTCCTTCACCTGCTCGGCCCCCTTGCCGGTGAGGGTAGCCCGCGCCTCGCGGATCATCTCCGGCAGGTTGATGCCGTGCAGGGCGCCATCGCTCAGCTTCAATGTGACTTTGCCCTGCATCCCGTTGCGCAGAGCCAGCGCGGAGAGACCACGGCCCTGCACCTGCACATCCAGATCGCCCTTGCCCTCCAGCAGATCACTCTGGGCCAGAGTCTGCAGCAAGGGACGAATGTTCACTCCGGCCACCTGCTTGTGCACCTTGTAGGTGGCGGGTTGCTGGCGCGCGTCGAGTACCCCGTTCGCTTTAACCTGACCGCCAGCCACGGTCGCGCTGAACTGCTTGAGCGTGAGCAGCCCCTTGGCCAGAACCACCTGAAGATCGACAGCGCCGAGATCCAGCCCTTTCAGGCGCAAGCTGCCGAGTTGCAGCCGACCATCCAGATCCACCCCTTTGAGCGCGCCCAGATCCGGTTCAACCGCGGAGAGGGCTTCGCTCTTGCCGCTTACTGCTTTATTGCCACTTGCCGCGGCATTGGAGGCACCGGTCGCCGGTTTGCTCTCTTTCGCCTGTGCGGTCGTGGTCGGTGTCGCTTTGGCGAGCCAGCTGTCGAGATCCAGCTTCTCACCCTTGAGATCGAAAGTGATTGCTGGAACAGCTCCAAGCTGCACGGTTCCATCACCACTCAGCAGCGCCTCATCAGCACTCATCACCAGCTTGCTCAGGGTAATCAACTTCTTGTCGAGCTCGGCGCGAGCAAAACCGGCCAGTTTCAGCTTCATCTGCGGGCGCGGCAGCGCATCACCTTCCAGCGCTGCGGTCAGAAGCACATCGGAGAGTTCGGCAAGCTTCATCTCCTTGTCGAGCCGTCCCTTGAGCGTTCCTTCCAGCGAACCAGCCAGTAAAGCTTGCTGCCCCTCTACCTTGGCTCCTTTCAGCGCCAACGTGAGGTTGCTCCACTCACCCAGAGCAAGTCGATCTCCCTTGATGGAGAAACTGTCGAGTCGCAGGGCCGGGTCACTCAGGCTGCCGCTGAGGCTCAGATCTTTCAGTTCACTGGCCATGGTCTCCTGCGCCAGCTTGATCTGGGTCTGCCCTTTAACATCGAACGCGAGCTTGTCGGCACTCCCCTTGGCCGCCAGCGTCACGGGCACCCACTGACCGGTAACCAGCAGCCCCATATCAAGAGCGAGGCGATCCAGTCGCAGCGAGGTGCCGCTGCGATCATCCTGTACCAGCGCACTGGCCTGAGAGAGCGCGACTCCCTGCAAGCTGATCTGCCAGGGCTTGCTATCAGCGGTTGGCGCAGGGGTTGCGGGGACGACCGGTTCGCTTGCATCAGCAGTGACATCTTTGATCAGTCCGCTCAGATTGGAGCTGCCATCCGCTTTGGTCTGGATAAAGAGATGGGCACCGCTCAGGGTCACCTTGCCGATCTCCAGTCGATGGGAGAGCAGCGGCAACAGGGCCACTGAGGCCTCCCCCTGATCGAAACGAACCAGATCCGGCTCGGCAAAACCGGCCGGATTGCGCAGGGCGACCTTTTCCAACGAGAGGCCGATACTCGGCCAGAAACGCCAGTCAATCTCCCCCGCCATCACCAGTTCGCGGCCCATGCTCTTGCGCGCCTGTTCAGCCAGTTGGGGCTTGAATTGATTGGGGTCGATGAGGCTTATCAGCGTCACTATGGCCAGCAAGGCCGCCACGGCGATGCCCAACAAGATGTAGATGATCTTCTTCACGATGAACTCCTTGAATAGGGATCCTGACCGTGACTATATCACCCGGGGCAATGCAGAGGGGGCATGGCGGCAAAAAGGGCGAGAGCACCGGACAGGGATAGTCGCGAACTCTGGCATCCGCGCTCAACAGAGGCCCGAAGGCCCTCAAGTTCAGGGATGAGCAGACTGCTGCAATAGCGTCACGGCAGAGCGGGTCGAGGTGAAAGCGAAACGGGAAAAGCAGAGCGAATCGAGCTTCATCCACTGACAATCAGCCACGTCATCCGCGGGCTTGATAACCGGTTTCTCTGCCAGTGTAATGGCGAAGAATGTGTCACAGGTGTGATAGGTGATGCCATCGTAGGGGTAAATATTGGGGAATGAGCCAAGATAGGTGCAAGGATGAGCGCTGACATCGAGTCCCAGCTCCTCCTGCAACTCGCGCACCAGCGCCCCCTCCAGCGACTCGCCGGGATCGACAAATCCCCCCGGCAGATCCAGTAACCCCTTGCCCGGATTGCGGGCACGCACAGCAACCAGCACCTCATCCTGCCAGCAGATCGCCACCATCACAGCCGCCGCGACATTCTGGAAAAAATGAAAACCGCAGTCACAAAGACACTCTTTCTGACTGACGATCAGCAGGGTTTTGCCACCGCATTTTGGACAAAACATGGGCTATCTCCGACGAAATGACGAAATAAAGCGTCATTTTACGCCGTTAACACCGATTTTTATGAGTAAAACAGAAGGGAAGATAAATAGTTCAGGGAAAGGAGGGGTAAAACAGGTCAATTATCAGCCAACCTTCTGAATTACAGGCAATAAAAAACCCCGCTCATCGAGCGGGGTTTCTTGGATTG
>NZ_CDBR01000061.1 GCF_000819685.1 Aeromonas allosaccharophila
CCCTGCGCTTGAAGCTGGCCATCCACGACGAAGCACTGGAGATGACCCCGTACGAGGGGCACAGCTAAAGCAAGACCAGCCCGTCGCCCGTGATCCCGCCGCCAATTTTCGCTACACTCGCCACTTCCTTGGCCCCACCGGGCGGGCCACCCAGACTCAGGTAGTGAGAGATGTACAAGCTGATCGCATTGGATATGGATGGCACCCTGCTCAACCCGCAGGGCCAGATTACTCCCCGCACCCACGCCGCCATCAGCGCCGCGCGCGCCAAAGGGGTTACCGTGGTGCTGGCCTCCGGCCGCCCGCTGGAAGGGATGAGCCGCTATCTGGCCGAGCTTGGCCTCACCACCGAAGATGATTACGTCATCTGCTACAACGGCGCCCTGGTGCAGCAGGTCGCCGATCAGCGCATCATCCGCAGCCAGCTGCTGACCGGCAGTGACGCCAGCGCCGTCGCCAGACTGGCTGACGAGCTGGAGGTGAACGTTCACGGTTTCTCGGTCACCCAGGGCCTCATCAGTCCCCGTGTCAGCACCTACACCGAGCACGAATCCCGCCTGATCGGCATGCCGATCAATCTGATCGACTTCGCCACCCTGCCTGCCGACGAGCAGATCATGAAGGTGATGATGATCGACGAGCCGCCCCAGCTCTCCCGCGCCATCGAGCAGCTGCCTGCGGAGCTCTATGAGCGCTATACCGTGGTACAGAGTGCTCCCTTCTTCCTCGAGTTCATGCACAAGCACAGCAACAAGGGAACCGGCGTTGCCGCGCTGGCCGAGCACCTTGGCCTGACCGCCGGGCAGGTGATCTGCGTCGGAGATGCCGGCAACGACCACCACATGATTGAGTACGCAGGCCTTGGGGTTGCGATGGGCAATGCTACCGACGAGATCAAAGCTCTCGCCCAGCACACCACAGCACGCAACGATGAAGATGGCGTGGCCCGGGTGATCGAGCAGTTCGTGCTGAACGTCTGATCGCTTGGGCGCCGCCGCTGCGCCCGCTGCGGAAAAGAGAACGGGGAGGCTGTCAGCCTCCCCGTTTTTTTATCTGGTTGGTTATCTGTGTGATTAGCTGCAATCAACCCGTATCACTGGTTCGCCAAGCACTGGGTATGGGATCCCGGCTGCAGATAAGGTATCAGCAGCGGAGCCATCCCCTTGAGCACCTGCACCGGCAGCGCCGAGGTGAAGCGGAATTTGTCGGACTGGCTGCCCGGCACATAGGCGGTCAGGGTACCGAAGTGATCCTCACCCAGATAGAAGACAAAGGTCGCGGTACGGTTGCGCGCCAGCGAGCTGGTCACGTTGCCATAACGGCCCACGGTTTCAATCCGGTTATCCCCGGTCCCGGTCTTGCCACCCATTTGCAGCACAGTGCCATCAGGCAGGGTAAATGCCCCGGCGATACGTCTTGCCGTCCCCCCTTCCACCACCTTGGAGAGCGCATTACGCAGGGCGGTTGCAACCTCAACAGGCAGAACCCTGGTGCCTTCGGCATGGGTCGGTTCGAACTCGGTCTCGAAGGGCGTCCCCTTGGCGAACGAGAGGTGCTCGATACGCAGGGTCGGCGAACGGACACCGCCATTCTGGATAATCCCCATCAGCTCGGCCAGCGCAGCCGGGCGATCGCCGGAGCTGCCCAAGGCGGTCGCCAGCGAGGGCACCAGATGGTCGAACGGGTAACCGAGCTTGGCCCAGCGCTGATGGATATCGAGGAACGCCTCAACCTCCAGCATGGTGCGGATCCGGCTGTCGCGGGCGCTGCGATGACGGGTCTTGAACAGCCAGCTGTAGACCTCCTGCCGCTCGTCACGACTGGCCGCCACAGCATCGGCAAAGGTCGCCTTGTCAAACTCCTTGAGGTAGGCCAGCAGCCACAGCTCCAAGGGGTGCACCCGGGCGATATAGCCCTGATCCGGCAGTGAATACTTGCCAGGGCCATAGCTGACATAGAGCTGATTGATCCGTTTCGCGCTCAGCGTCTCACGCGGCAACCGTTCCGCCAGGAAGGCGGCAAAGGTCGCCTCATTGGCATCCGGCATCAGGTAGCGGTGAACCGCAGCCAGACGCACCGCGCTCGGCTTGAGGCCGTCGAGGAAGGTATCGAGCTGCTCTTCTGGAGTCTTGCCGCGATATTTGCGCCAGAAGCGTAGCAGATAGGTCTGCCCCTCTTTGTCGGCAAATTTGGCCAGATACTCCTGACGACGGGGATCCTTGTCATCCTTGAGCAACTGGGCACGATTCCCCTCCTTGTAGAGGCTGTAGCGCACGATATCGCGCATCAGCCGCACAAACGGCAGGTTGATGGACTCGCGCAGCGCATCGCGGATGGGGGGAATACGCCCGTTATCCTCTCTACGGAAGTTGTTGAAAGTGTGCATGCCGCCACCGGTAAAGAATCCCTCGTTGGGACTGGCGGAGTATTTGCGATCCAGCGCCGCTTCCAGCATCACTGGCAGGCTCTTGTCCTGAGCCGTCATCAGATAGGAGATGGCCCAGCGGCTGAGGTTGTCCTGAGAGGCCGACGCGAGTTTGCGCAGGCTATCGGGCGACATGCCCGCATAGTTGTCGTGCAGCTCGGCCACAATCTCCAGATAGGTGGTCAGCACCCGCAACTTGGCGGTTGAGCCCAACTCCAGCTTGGAGCCTTCGTTGATATCGAACGGCTGATCGGTGTTGTCGGTCTGCACCCGCACCTTGAACCCTTCCGGCGACTTCTCGAACAGGGTGAAGCTGTAGCGCACATCGCCCGTCTTCTCCGGCGAGAGCAGGCGCTCACCAAACAGCCCGACCTGAGCGGCAAACGTCGGGTCGGCCAGCTGTTGCAGATAACGGGAGATTTCGTTCTGCAGCGGCATGTTGAGGCTGGTATCGGCCGTCAGATCCATCCGGTCGAGGTCATAGAGCTGCACCCCGAGCTGACGGCTCAGGCGAGTACGGGCAACCTGCAACCCCTTGTTATTGTTCACCCGGGTGATGGCCGGGGACTGCAGGAAGTCACGGAACGAGATCTTGGCCTTGAGCGCCTCCTCCATCAGGGGCGGCGTGATCATCCCCTCCTGCACAAACAGGCGCAGATAGCTGTCGGTCAGATCCGCGAGCGATTCACGGCCCTGCGCCAGATAGTAGGAGGGACGGCGGTGCGCAATCATCAGCGAGACCACCTGACGCAGGGCAAGCCCCTGCTCGGCCAGCGGTGCATTCTGGTTGCGGGCGGGATCCAGCAGACGGTTCACGTCATCAACATTGGCACCAAACCAGACCCAGAGACCATCGCCCAGACCATGCACCTCACCATATCCCGGCGCAGCCGAGAGCGGCACCGAGTTGAGGTAGGCCCAAGCGACCAGCTTGCGCGCTTCGAGGGTTTCCGGCCCGAGACGATAGGCCCGCACACTGGCAGAGGCCATCTGGCGGATCTTCTCGGTCGGCGACAGGGTCAGACCATCCGGCGAGTGGCGATACTTCTCCACCTGGGTCGCCAGGGTACTGCCACCGGCAGATTGATCCTGCATATCGAGCGCCTTGCCCACCTGGGAGAGCGCCGCCTTGGCAAAACGGGGCCAGTCGACCGCCGGGTTGGCCAGCGGCTCCTCGTTGCTCAGCAGATCGCGGTTCTCGATAAACAGCAGCGACTGGATGACGAGCGGCGGAATGGAATCAAAATCCGGATAGTGATGGGTCGGATACTTGAACTGATAAAAGGGCTCGGCACGGCAATCGTGCAGCGTCAGTCCGGCCTGTACCTTCTCGGTGTAGGGCACGAAGAAGCCACGACTGGCGTAGTCATAGAGTGCGTCGGAGAAATGCACCTGCTTGCTGACTTCATAACCCCGTTGCAGCAGACGCTCCTGCATCATCGGCAGTTGCACATAGCCGAGCCGCTTGTCGAACGGGCCATCCTCAGGGAAGGCGATCTGCTTGCTCTGGCCTGGCTCGACCTTATAGGTGAGCTTGGCGGCATAGCGGGAGATCTCCTGAGATTGCAGCTTCGAGGTTTTCATCTCATAGCCAACCAGAGCGATCACCGCCCCCAGGCACAATAAAAAGAGAAAACAGAACAGCCAACGCCACCAGGGACGACGCTTGCGCTTTGGGTTCCCGTCCGTGGTCTGGACAGATGAATCTTGAGATGCCACTTGTGTCAAATCCGTCTGTTCTGATGCGCCCATATCAGCCCCACCATGGTTGCGCAATTTATTGTGTTTCACTCAAGCTTAGTCTTTTCAAGTCAATGGCTTGAAACTATTGACCGCTTTGTAGTGATGGTAACAGGGCAATTCTAAAAAGGGGAGCCGATTGTTGCAGGAGTGGCAGAGATCCGAGCTGATAACAAAACACCGGCCAGTGGCCGGTGTCTCTTGAACGAAAGCGGAACGCTTACTTGTGAGAGCTCATGCCCTTCAGTTTGGTGCTCAGCTCTTTACGCTCTTTGGAGAGCTCGGCGTTCTTGATGATGTGATCATCCACGCGCTCTTCATAGTCGGTACGCATGTTGGCAATGATCGCCTGTACATCATCAATGCTCATGCCCGGCTTGATGTAGTCGCTCAGGTTGTCGAGCAGCAGTACGCGCTTCTGGTTGTCACGGATCTTCTTCTCGTTATCCGCAATTTCACGCTTGAGTTTGTTCTGGCGACGGGACATACGCACATATTCCAGTACATCGCTAAAGGTGGACTTGTTTACTTGTTCCATATCGATACCACTGACTTAAGGTTGATAAAAACTGGCCAAGTTACACCTGGAACCCGGCAAACTCGGCGCGGGACAGGCAAACTCAAGATGCCCTTACTCTACCGAGTTATAAGCGAGATACAACCCTAATCACGCACCATGAGCCGAGTTTGGCCAAAAGTAAACCAGTTCAAACTGGTTGAGGAACGGCCAGAAAAGGGCGGAATTTAGAGACAAAATAGCAAGGAGTGAGGGCTTTTTGGCCCAAGATGATAAAACCAAGACTTAAAAACGGCACATAGCAAAAAGGCCTTCCCATCT
The DNA here is from genome assembly GCF_000819685.1 of Aeromonas allosaccharophila. Classification (GTDB taxonomy): domain Bacteria; phylum Pseudomonadota; class Gammaproteobacteria; order Enterobacterales; family Aeromonadaceae; genus Aeromonas; species Aeromonas allosaccharophila. Next base: position 5,004 of record NZ_CDBR01000061.1, read on the forward strand.
GGGAAGGCCTTCAAATTAGTGGCGGAGCGGACGGGACTCGAACCCGCGACCCCCGGCGTGACAGGCCGGTATTCTAACCGACTGAACTACCGCTCCGCTGTCTGGTTAGCTTTTTGCTAAATTGTCTGCCGCTTCAATGAGGTGTCATCCTCGCAGCCAACGTCGTGATGTGCACGTCGCTGTTTAATTGGTGCCTGGCAGTGTCCTAC
>NZ_CDBR01000062.1 GCF_000819685.1 Aeromonas allosaccharophila
TGCTGAAATAAACTGTTCGATTTCTTATTGCTAAGAAATCGTCTTGGTCACTTCACCAGACATTGAAAATCAACAAAATTGTTTGATGTTCGATGCTGTGAGTGCCCACACAGATTGCTTGATTCAAATTGTTAAAGAGCGACGCAACAGTTCGTTGCTGCGGGAGTGGAATTCTACTCAACCGCCTTCTCGAGTCAAGCCTTATTTTCAAAGGCTTTTCGAGGTTATCGACTCAGGCTTTGCGTTGCCGCTTGCCCTGTCGATGGAGGCGCATTATAGGGAGTTGAATCTTTCTGGCAAGCAGATAATTGCAAAAAGATGGCTTTCACCGCTCGTTCGCTCACAAAGCCACCGATACGCATATTAAGCGAACAAAATCAGCCCGCAACGGGCACTGAAATGGCGAAATCATGCAGGTTGTCATAGGTGGCATCAGCCAATGCGATACCGGCATCGGTCACCGGTTTGCCCGTTTTGACCAACACTTTATGCCCGACTTTGGCATTGGCGGCCGCTTTCAGATCAGAAGGCTTGTCACCCACCATATAGGAACGGCTCATGTCGATCCCCAGCTCTTGTTGTGCCAACAGCAGCATGCCGGGTTCCGGTTTGCGGCAATCACAGGGGGCGCCGTGATCCGGGTGATGGGGACAGAAGTAGATGCCATCGAGATCCACATCCCGATCAGCCAGTGACCAATCCATCCATTCCGTCAGATTCATGAAATCATCTTCACTGAAGTAACCGCGGGCGATTCCGGACTGGTTGGTGACGACAACCAACAGATACCCTTTCTTCTTTAACAGCTGCAGGGCGTCGATCACGCCTGGCAGAAAATGGAAATCATCAACCTGACCCACATAGCCAGTGTCTTCATTGATGACACCGTCACGATCCAGAAAAATGGCGGGTTTGCTCACGGAAACTACCTCTATCAATGGTTTCGCCCAGTATCTCACAGGGCATAAATAGCCCCAAAAATAAAAGGGGTGGCCGAAGCCACCCCTTTTCATGTTTGTATATAACGAATCGATTAGGCGATTACGCTAGCTACAACACCAGCACCTACGGTACGGCCACCTTCACGGATAGCGAAACGCAGGCCGTCGTCCATTGCGATCGGAGCAATCAGGGTAACAACCATTTTGATGTTGTCGCCTGGCATTACCATTTCAACGCCTTCCGGCAGTTCGATGGTACCGGTCACGTCGGTAGTACGGAAGTAGAACTGCGGACGGTAGCCTTTGAAGAACGGGGTATGACGACCACCTTCTTCTTTGGACAGGACGTACACTTCAGATTCAAACTTGGTGTGCGGCTTGATTGAACCCGGCTTGGCCAGAACCTGACCACGCTCTACGTCTTCACGCTTCACGCCACGCAGCAGTGCGCCGATGTTCTCGCCCGCACGACCTTCGTCCAGCAGCTTACGGAACATTTCAACACCGGTACAGGTGGTAGAAACGGTATCTTTGATACCAACGATTTCTACAGTCTCACCTACTTTAACGATACCGCGCTCTACACGACCGGTAACTACGGTACCACGGCCAGCGATAGAGAATACGTCTTCGATAGGCATCAGGAACGGCAGGTCAATCGCGCGCTCCGGCTCCGGGATGTAGGTATCCAGGTGGTGAGCCAGCTCGATGATCTTCTCTTCCCATGCAGCGTCGCCTTCCAGCGCTTTCAGCGCGGAACCGCGAACTACCGGCAGGTCATCACCCGGGAAGTCATATTCGGTCAGCAGTTCACGAACTTCCATCTCGACCAGTTCGAGCAGCTCTTCGTCATCAACCATGTCACACTTGTTCATGAACACGATCATGTACGGGATACCAACCTGACGACCCAGCAGGATGTGCTCACGAGTCTGCGGCATCGGGCCGTCAGTCGCTGCTACTACCAGGATCGCGCCGTCCATCTGGGCAGCACCGGTGATCATGTTTTTAACGTAGTCGGCGTGACCCGGGCAATCTACGTGAGCGTAGTGGCGGGTAGCAGTGTCGTATTCTACGTGGGAGGTGTTGATGGTGATACCACGCTCACGCTCTTCCGGTGCCTTGTCGATCTGGTCGAAGGCGAAAGCTTTACCACCGAAGTGCTTGGCCAGCACGTTGGTGATAGCTGCAGTCAGGGTGGTTTTACCGTGGTCAACGTGGCCGATGGTGCCGACGTTTACGTGCGGTTTGTTACGCTCAAATTTTTCTTTAGACACGACGTAGTCCTTCTAGGTTAAACCCGCCTACCGTCGTAGGCGGGGAATCTTAAATTACTTGGATTTGCGCTCTTCGATCACGGCTTGTGCAACGTTGGTCGGTGCATCGTGATACTTGGCGAATTCCATGGCGTAGGAAGCACGACCTTGGGTAGCGGAACGCAGTGCAGTTGCATAACCGAACATTTCGGCCAGCGGCACCAGAGCACGTACGATTTTGCCGGACGGGCCATCTTCCATACCTTCGATCAGGCCACGACGACGGTTCAGGTCACCGATAACGTCGCCCATGTAATCTTCCGGAGTTTCAACTTCTACTTTCATGATCGGTTCAAGCAGAACCGGGTTGGCTTTCATGAAGCCAGCCTTAAAGGCCATGGAAGCAGCGATTTTGAACGCCAGTTCGGAAGAGTCGACATCGTGGTAAGAACCGAAGTGCAGACGCACACCCAGATCCATAACCGGGTAACCAGCCAGCGGACCAGATTTGAGCTGCTCGCGGATACCTTTATCAACACCCGGGATGAATTCACCAGGAATGACACCACCTTTGATGTCGTTGACGAATTCGTAGGCTTTGCCTTCTTCCAGCGGGTACATGTCGATCACAACGTGACCGTACTGACCACGACCACCAGACTGCTTGGCGTGCTTACCTTCGATATCCTTGACGGTGTTACGAATGGTTTCACGGTAGGCAACCTGCGGCTTACCTACGTTCGCTTCAACCTTGAACTCGCGACGCATACGGTCAACGATGATGTCCAGGTGCAGCTCACCCATACCGGCGATGATGGTTTGACCTGACTCTTCGTCAGTCCATACGCGGAAGGACGGATCTTCCTGAGCCAGACGGCCCAGTGCCAGACCCATCTTCTCTTGGTCAGCCTTGGTTTTCGGCTCAACCGCGATAGAAATTACCGGCTCAGGGAATTCCATACGCTCGAGGATGATCGGTGCGTTCTGGTCACACAGGGTGTCACCAGTGGTCACGTCTTTCAGACCGATGGCAGCAGCGATGTCACCAGCGCGTACTTCTTTGATCTCTTCGCGCTTGTTGGCGTGCATCTGAACGATACGGCCAAAACGCTCGCGCTTGTCCTTGACGGAGTTCAGCACGGTGTCACCAGAGTTAACAACACCGGAGTAGACGCGGAAGAAGGTCAGGTTACCAACGAACGGGTCGGTAGCGATCTTGAACGCCAGAGCAGAGAACGGCTCGTCATCAGATGCATGACGCTCGTCTTTGGTCTCGCCGTCCATTTTCAGGCCGTCGATAGCAGCTACGTCGGTCGGAGCCGGCAGATAGTCAACAACGGCATCCAGCATTGCCTGTACGCCCTTGTTCTTGAACGCGGAGCCACAGGTTACCAGGATGATTTCGTTGTTCAGCACACGCTGACGCAGAGCTTTCTTGATCTCTTCCTCGGTCAGCTCTTCGCCGCCCAGGTATTTTTCCATCAGGTCTTCAGACGCTTCAGCAGCGGCTTCAACCAGATTCATGCGCATTTCTTGCGCCTGTTCCAGCAGCTCAGCCGGGACGTCTTCGTAATCGAAGGATACGCCCTGGTCAGCTTCGCTCCAGTTGATGGCTTTCATCTTGACCAAGTCAACAACGCCCTTGAAGTTCTCTTCGGCGCCGATGTTCAGCTGAAGGGGAACCGGAACGCCTTTCAGACGGGTCTTGATGTGCTCAACGCAGCGCAGGAAGTTGGCACCGGTACGGTCCATCTTGTTGACGAACGCGATACGGGGAACCTTGTACTTGTTAGCCTGACGCCATACGGTTTCAGACTGTGGCTGTACGCCACCTACGGCACAGTACACCATCACGGCACCGTCCAGAACACGCATTGAACGCTCTACTTCGATAGTAAAGTCAACGTGGCCCGGGGTATCGATGATGTTGATACGGTGCGGTTGGAACTGTTTACCCATACCGGACCAGAAAGCGGTGGTCGCGGCGGAGGTGATGGTAATACCACGCTCTTGTTCCTGTTCCATCCAGTCCATGGTGGCAGCGCCATCGTGAACTTCACCGATCTTGTGACTTACACCGGTATAAAACAGTACGCGCTCGGTAGTAGTAGTCTTACCGGCGTCAATGTGAGCGGAGATACCGATGTTACGATAACGCTCAATGGGGGTTGTACGAGCCATTGTCATCCTCTTACTAAGGCGCTTGTCCCTAGATAATTAAAGGTGCGCAGAGCCAAAAGACCCTGCGCAAGCGGATTACCAGCGGAAGTGAGCGAAGGCTTTGTTCGCTTCAGCCATACGGTGAACGTCTTCACGTTTCTTGACAGACGAACCCTTATTGTCAGCGGCATCCAGCAGCTCGCCAGCCAGACGCTGAGCCATTGATTTTTCACCACGTTTACGAGCGGCATCAACCAACCAGCGCATTGCCAGGGCATTGCGACGTACCGGACGAACTTCTACCGGCACCTGATAGGTTGCACCACCGACGCGACGAGATTTAACCTCGACCGCCGGACGAATGTTATCCAGAGCGACTTCGAACAGGGCCAGGTGCTCTTTGCCAGATTTGGTGGCAATGATGTCCAGGGCACCGTATACGATGGCTTCTGCAACAGATTTCTTACCGTCAACCATTACTACGTTGACAAATTTAGCCAGCAGCTCTGATCCGAACTTGGGATCTGGCAGGATTTTACGCTGACCAACAACACGACGTCTTGGCATTTCAAATTCTCCGTAACTTCAGGGATTACCCAAAACTAGAAAGCTATCTAACTAGAAACGAATTAACGTTTGGCCTTACTTAACGGAGAACCATTAAGCTTTAGGACGCTTCACGCCATACTTGGAGCGAGCCTGCTTACGGTCTTTAACACCGGCACAGTCCAACGCACCACGAACGGTGTGATAACGAACACCTGGCAAGTCTTTTACACGACCGCCACGGATCAGAACAACAGAGTGCTCTTGCAGGTTGTGACCTTCACCACCGATGTAGGAGGTGACTTCGAAGCCGTTGGTCAGACGTACACGGCATACTTTACGCAGTGCAGAGTTAGGCTTCTTCGGGGTGGTGGTATATACACGGGTGCATACGCCACGCTTCTGAGGGCACGCTTCCAGCGCCGGCACGTTGCTTTTCACAACGAGCTTGATGCGTGGCTTGCGAACCAACTGGTTAATAGTTGCCATCAAAAGGCTCCTGATAATGACTTCATAAACGTGTGGAAAATCCTCCCCGCAGATACGGGGACGCGAAATTTTATGCCCTGTTGTCTGGGGAGTCAAGATTTATACAATTTGCGTCACAAAAGGGCAATTCGGATCCGTTTAGTTTCATGACATCACCTTGAATTCTCTTGAAAATGTGCTTCTCAGCCACCCCAGGTGCGCGGGGAACCTTTTTGCGCAATCAGTGCCACCAGACCCGCCATATCGAGCACATTACCCACCCGATGATGCAAACCGCGAGCTTGCAGGTCTTCCTGCATCACATAAAGCGGGATACCCGCCAACTGCTCGCTCCACTGGGGAGCCGACGCCGCTATCACGGCATCCTGCATCAGTACCAGCTCATCCTCCGGCTGGAGGTATGAAAGCGCCTGTGCCAAAGCCTGACTCTGAAAGGGGGAGTTCAATATCAGATGCAACATGGAGACCTCAAAAGCTGATGTAAGTCGAACATTGTGTCCAGCGCCGAGCCAGCTCCTGGCGCGGCAGACTCTCGACCGGGATCAGCAGATCATCCACTGTCAGGCCACGCGCTGCCAGCGAGTCAGCACAAACATAGACCTCTTCGATGTCGTAGAGTTCCAGCATTTTGAAGGTGGGCGCGTAGTGGCGCTGCAAAATGGCGGCCGGCTGCTGCTCCTTGAGCAGTTGCAGCACACCGTCCCCAATCAGGAAGAGGGCCAACTCATCGGTCATGGCCGAGGTGGCCAGCAGGGCATCCAACCCTTCCCGACCGGCGGCATGGCCATGGGGGCCACGACTGCAGATAAAGGCGATTTTCTTGCTCATGACTCCCCCTAGAACTGAACCAGTCGATCGGCGGTAAGTGCCGCCTCGGCCAACTGGCCCAGACCGCTCAGGCAAAATGGCGCCTGCAGATTGAAGTGCACCTGCCCTGCCCCCTTGGCTTCCTGCTCATCGAGCACACCGCGTCGCATGGCGGCGGCAACGCAGACGTCGATACGGATCCCCTGCTCTTCTGCCAGCTCTCGCCACAGACGCACCAGGTCGGTCTCATCGGATGCAGGTAGATGCAGACCGTTGCCGTTGCAGACCCCATCCTGATAGAAGAACAGGTGGGACAAGGTATGCCCCTGCGCCAACAGTGTGCGGGCAAAGCGATAGGCGGTGCTGGCTGACTGGGTGCCATAGGCGGGCCCCGTGACCAGGATGGCAAAACTCAGACTCATAGCAGGACTCCTGTGCTGACCCGGTCCATTTTACGCCAAAAACAAAAAAGCCCCTGCCAGGAGGGGCTTGCTGCGATCTGTTAATCAGAGATGGGCAATCGCCTCGACCTCGACCAGCACATCTTTCGGCAGACGGGCCACTTCCACGCAGGAGCGGGCTGGCGCTGCATCACCAAAGTAGCGGGCATAGACCTGGTTGAAGGCAACGAAGTTGTTCATGTCGCTCAGGAAGCAGGTGGTTTTGACCACGTTGCTGGCATCGGCACCGGCAGCGTGCAACACGGCAACCAGATTCTTCATCACCCGTTCGGCCTGCTCTTCGATGCCGCCAGCCACGATTTCCATGGTGGCAGGATCGAGCGGGATCTGCCCGGAGGTGAAGATCATCTCGCCAACCTTGGTAGCCTGAACATACGGACCAATCGCGGCAGGCGCCTTGTCGGTTGCAATCACTTCTTTAGCCATTCATCTATCCCCTTCTGGAATGAGTTACTCGTTTTCGTCTTCACCCTGCTTGCGCTGTCGGATGTAAAGATAAACGGTATGTTTTGAAATATTGAGTTTGTCCGCCACCAGATTGATCGAATCCTTGATGTCGAAAATGCCCTTCTCGAACAGCTGAGTCACGATGAAGCGGTTCTTGGCATTGTTGGCCACGGTGGGATCGCGGTTGATCTCGTCGATGGTGTTATCCACCGTCTGGGCAACCAGCTCTTCCACACTGTTGGCGAAGGTCTCGGGTGACTGACGCGCCGCCTGCTGGGGCGTCGGGAAAAATTCGGCCACGAACTCGTGGAAGGGCGCATTGATGTGCAGGTTGATGCAGATAAGCCCCACTACTTGCCGCTCGCTGTTGCGAATGGCAATGGTGCTCGACTTCATCAGCGCACCGGTGCGGCTGCGCGCAAAATAGCTCTGGGTGTAATCCTGGCCGGTGCTCTCGATATCCTTGAGCATGCGCAGAGCGAGATCGGTGATGGGCGCCCCGAGGGTGCGTCCGGTATTGAAGCCGTTGGCGATCTTGATCACCGACTCGTGCAGATTTTCCAGGGAGTGGAGGACCACTTCACAATGCTTGCCGAACAGCTCGGCCAAGCCATCGATGAGCCCATCGTATGAGCGCAACAATTCCCTGTCTTCATCTGTAAAAGTGCGGCTGATCAGCTGTTCTTCGGGAAGCATGGCTTCCTCGATACCGACAGTCATGTTCTACCCCTGTAATAACCATTCAACTTTCCCGAGTTTTAAATTGCAGGGGAGTAAAGTCAACTTTTTTTGATTTTTTACTCTACAACTTTGCTCTGGATCATCCTGAAACCCGCGTGGCGTCTACCTTTGCCGAGGAATTGGCCAACAAAAAGGGCTCCTTGAAGGAGCCCTTTTCAATCACGGATGACGAGTTACTCTTCGTCGAAGCTACCGGCTGCGTTCAGAAGATCCGCCAGGTTCTGTTGAGCTTCATCAGCGGTCACCTGCGGGGTACCAACAGCACGAGCTGCGGCAGCACGCTGGTTGATCCGGCTATGGTGGTAGGCAAAGCCGGTACCAGCCGGGATCAGACGACCCACGATGACGTTCTCTTTCAAACCACGCAGTTCATCACGCTTGCCACCAACGGCGGCTTCGGTCAGAACGCGAGTGGTTTCCTGGAAGGAAGCCGCAGAGATGAAGGACTCGGTGCTCAGAGATGCCTTGGTAATACCCATCAGTACATGACGGAAGGTCGCAGGGGTCTTACCCTCGGCAACCAGCTTACGGTTGGCAATCTTCACACGAGCAACTTCAACCTGTTCGCCTTCGATCAGATCGGTGTCGCCAGCGCTCAGGATCTCGCACTTGCGCAGCATCTGACGAACGATGACTTCGATGTGCTTGTCGTTAATCTTAACGCCTTGCAGACGGTAAACGTCTTGCACTTCGTTGGCGATGTAGTTGGCGACCGGGCTGATACCGCGCAGACGCAGGATGTCGTGAGCAGACTCAGGACCGTCCGCCAACACTTCACCCTTCTCAACTTTTTCACCTTCGAACACGTTCAGGTTACGCCACTTCGGAATCATCTCTTCGTAGACGTTGCCACCATCAGTCGGGGTGATAACCAGACGGCGTTTGCCCTTGGTCTCTTTCCCGAAGGAGATGGTACCGGAGATCTCGGCCAGAATTGCCGGTTCCTTCGGTTGACGTGCTTCGAACAGATCCGCAACGCGCGGCAGACCACCGGTGATGTCCTTGGTACCGCCGGATTCTTGCGGGATACGCGCTACCGCGTCACCCACACCCACGTTGGCACCATCTTCCAGGTTCACGATCGCCTTGCCCGGCAGGAAGTACTGGGCGGCTACATCGGTACCCGGGATCATCACGTCTTTGCCGTTCAGGTCGACCAGTTTAACGGTCGGACGCATCTCTTTACCGGCACTCGGACGCTCGTTGACATCCAGTACGACGATAGAAGAGAGACCGGTCAGCTCGTCGGTCTGACGAGTGATGGTCACGCCATCGATCATGTGTTCGAACTGCAGGCGACCTGCCACTTCGGTGATGATCGGGTGGGTGTGCGGATCCCAGTTGGCAACGGTCTCGCCAGCGTTCACTGCTTGGCCGTCCTTCACTTCCAGCACGGAACCGTAAGGCAGCTTGTGGCTTTCCTTGGTACGGCCCATGTCGTCCATGATGGTCAGTTCGGTAGAACGGGAGGTGATAACCAGTTTGTCATCGCTGTTGTGAACGAACTTGGCGTTCTGCAGCTTGATGGTACCGGTGTTCTTGACCTGGATGCTGTTCTCGGCAGCAGCTCGGGATGCCGCACCACCGATGTGGAACGTACGCATCGTCAGCTGGGTACCCGGCTCACCGATGGACTGGGCGGCGATAACACCGACAGCCTCACCTTTGTTAACCAGGTGACCACGGGCCAGATCACGGCCGTAGCAGTGAGCACAGTTACCGAAGTCAGTTTCACAGGTGATGGCAGAACGTACCTTCACGCGGTCAACAGAGTTTTGCTCCAGCAGGTCACACAACTGCTCGTCGAGCAGGGTGTTACGTGCTACCAGCACCTCATCTTCAGTACCCGGCTTAATCACGTCATCGGCAACTACACGGCCCAGCACGCGCTCACGCAGCGGTTCGACTACATCGCCACCTTCGATCAGCGGAGTCATCCACAGACCTTCGGTAGTGCCGCAATCGTCCTCGGTGATCACCATGTCTTGCGCCACGTCTACCAGACGACGAGTCAGGTAACCGGAGTTCGCAGTCTTCAGTGCGGTATCCGCCAGACCCTTACGAGCACCGTGAGTGGAGATAAAGTACTGCAATACGTTCAGACCTTCGCGGAAGTTCGCGACGATCGGCGTCTCGATGATGGAGCCATCCGGCTTGGCCATCAGGCCACGCATACCGGCCAGCTGACGGATCTGGGCGGCGGAACCACGCGCACCAGAGTCGGCCATCATAAAGATGCTGTTGAACGATGCCTGCTCTTCTTCTTCACCCAGCGAGTTGACGTTACGCTCTTTGGACAAGTTCTCCATCATGGCCTTGGAGACGCGCTCGTTGGCGCTGGCCCAGATATCGATAACCTTGTTGTAACGTTCGCCCGCGGTTACAAGACCGGACAGGAACTGGTCCTGGATCTCGGCAACTTCGGCTTCGGCTGCAGCAATGATGTCTTTCTTGGCATCCGGGATGACCATGTCATCGATACCAACGGAAGCACCGGACAGGGCCGCGTAGTGGAAACCGGTATACATCAGCTGGTCAGCGAAGATAACGGTGTCCTTCAGGCCCTGCTTGCGATAGCAGGTGTTCAGCAGACGGGAGATGAGCTTTTTGCCCAGCGCCTTGTTGGATACGGATTTGATCCAGTTCTGCGGATTGGCATCCAGGTCAGCCTGCTCTGCAGCAGTCAGCACCTTCGGCTCGTCGATCAGCGCGTATTCCATGCCTTTCGGCAGGATCAGGCTCAGGATCGCACGACCAACGGTGGTGTTCTTCATCTCGGTGTGTTCACGCAGAGAACCGTCTTCCTGACGCAGGTATTCGGTAATGCGTACTTTCACACGAGCATGCAGATCGGCCAAACCGGCGCGATAAACTTTCTCGGCTTCTTTCGGGCCGGCCAGCACCATACCTTCGCCTTTGGCGTTGATACGGGCACGGGTCATGTAGTACAGACCCAAGACCACGTCCTGAGAAGGAACGATGATCGGCTCACCGGAGGCAGGCGACAGGATGTTGTTGGTAGACATCATCAGCGCACGCGCTTCCAGCTGGGCTTCCAGAGTCAGCGGTACGTGGACCGCCATCTGGTCACCATCGAAGTCCGCGTTATACGCAGCACAAACCAGCGGGTGCAGCTGGATTGCCTTGCCTTCGACCAGAGTCGGTTCGAATGCCTGGATACCCAGACGGTGCAGAGTCGGTGCACGGTTCAGCAGAACCGGGTGTTCGCGGATCACTTCGTCCAGGATATCCCAAACGACAGCTTCCTCGCGCTCCACCATCTTCTTGGCGGCCTTGATAGTGGTCGCCAGACCGCGGGTTTCCAGCTTGCCATAGATGAACGGCTTGAACAGCTCCAGCGCCATCTTCTTCGGCAGACCGCACTGATGCAGGCGCAGGGTCGGACCTACGGTGATAACGGAACGACCAGAGTAGTCGACACGTTTACCCAGCAGGTTTTGACGGAAACGACCTTGCTTACCCTTGATCATGTCGGCCAGGGATTTCAGCGGGCGCTTGTTGGAACCGGTGATGGCACGACCGCGACGGCCGTTATCCAGCAGCGCATCGACGGACTCTTGCAGCATACGCTTTTCGTTGCGCACGATGATGTCCGGAGCAGCCAGATCCAGCAGACGCTTCAAGCGGTTGTTACGGTTGATCACGCGACGGTACAGATCGTTCAGATCGGAAGTCGCGAAACGGCCGCCGTCCAGCGGTACCAGCGGACGCAGGTCCGGCGGCAGCACAGGCAGCACTGTCATGATCATCCACTCCGGCTTGTTGCCGGACTGCAGGAACGCTTCCATCAGCTTCAGACGCTTGGTGGTCTTCTTGCGCTTGGTCTCGGAGTTGGTTTGATCCAGCTCCTCGCGCATGGTTTTGACTTCACCTTCCAGATCGATAGCACGCAGCAATGCCAGGATTGCTTCGGCACCCATCTTGGCGTCAAATTCGTCGCCCCACTCTTCCAGCGCATCCAGGTACTGCTCTTCAGAGAGCATCTGGCTGCGTTCGAGGTTGGTCATGCCCGGCTCGATTACCACGAAAGATTCGAAGTAAAGCACGCGCTCGATGTCGCGCAGGGTCATGTCCAGCAGCAGACCGATACGGGACGGCAGGGACTTCAGGAACCAGATGTGGGCAGTCGGGCTGGCCAGCTCGATGTGGCCCATACGCTCACGACGGACCTTGGTCTGGGTCACTTCAACGCCGCACTTCTCACAGATCACACCACGGTGTTTCAGGCGCTTGTACTTGCCGCACAGACACTCGTAGTCCTTCACCGGTCCGAAGATGCGGGCGCAGAACAGACCATCACGTTCCGGCTTGAAAGTCCGGTAGTTGATGGTCTCAGGCTTTTTGACCTCACCGAATGACCAGGAGCGGATCATGTCAGGAGAGGCCAGACCGATCTTGATACTGTCAAACTCTTCGGTCTTGGTCTGAGCCTTCAAAAACTTGAGTAAGTCTTTCACGTGTTTCCCCTGTCAGGAGTCTAACCTCGGCGCCCCGGCTGCCAAAACAGCGGGGCGCCCACGTCAATTCTCGAACAATAAGAGCGAGCTCTTACTCTTCGTCCAGCTCGATGTTGATACCCAGAGAGCGGATTTCCTTCAGCAATACGTTGAAGGATTCGGGCATGCCCGGCTCCATACGGTGGTCGCCATCCACGATGTTCTTATACATCTTGGTACGGCCATTCACATCGTCAGACTTGACGGTCAGCATTTCCTGCAGGGTATATGCCGCACCGTAAGCCTCCAGGGCCCACACTTCCATCTCACCGAAACGCTGACCACCGAACTGAGCCTTACCACCCAGCGGCTGCTGGGTAACCAGGCTGTAAGAACCGGTAGAACGCGCGTGCATCTTGTCGTCGACCAAGTGGTTCAGCTTGAGCATGTACATGTAACCAACGGTTACTTTACGCTCGAAGCGGTTACCGGTACGGCCATCGAACAGATCAATCTGACCGGATTCCGGCAGATCAGCCAGCTTCAGCAGGGCTTTGATTTCGCGCTCTTTGGCACCATCAAACACTGGAGTAGCGACCGGCAGACCCTTACGCAGGTTACCCACCAGGATACGTACGTCGTCGTCAGACAGCTCGGCGATGTTCACTTGCTGGGTGTCCTTCTCGCCCAGGTCATAGACCTGTTGCAGGAAGTTGCGCATCTCGTGCAGCTCGCGCTGCTCTTTGACCATGCGATCGATCTTCTCGCCGATACCCTTGGCCGCAAGGCCCAGGTGCACTTCGAGGATCTGACCGATGTTCATACGGGATGGTACGCCCAACGGGTTCAGTACGATGTCGACCGGACGGCCGAACTCGTCATGAGGCATATCCTCGACCGGACAGATCTTGGAGATAACACCCTTGTTACCGTGACGGCCCGCCATCTTGTCACCCGGCTGGATGCGACGCTTGACTGCCAGATAAACCTTGACGATTTTCAGTACGCCCGGTGCCAGATCATCACCCTGGATAATCTTGCGACGCTTGTTCTCGAATTTCTTGTCGAACTCGGCTTTCAGCTCAACGTGCTGTTCAGCGATCTGTTCCAGTTCGGTCTGCTTGCCTTCGTCTTCGATGGCCAGTTCAAACCACTTGGAGCGATCGAGCTTGTTCAGACGATCTTCGCTGTAACCGGCGGCCAGCAGCAGGTTGCGGGAGCGGCCGAAAATGCCGTCTTCCAGGATCTTGAACTCTTCGGTCAAGTCCTTCTTCGCTTCCTTCAGCTGCATCTCTTCGATTTCTTTGGCACGCTTGTCTTTTTCCACGCCATCGCGGGTAAAGACTTGCACGTCAACCACGGTACCGTACACACCGTTCGGTACACGCAGGGAGGAGTCCTTCACATCGGAGGCCTTCTCACCAAAGATGGCGCGCAGCAGCTTCTCTTCCGGCGTCAGCTGGGTTTCACCTTTCGGGGTTACCTTACCGACCAGAATGTCGCCGCCCTTCACTTCGGCACCCACGTAGACGATACCGGACTCGTCCAGCTTGGACAGAGCGGCTTCACCCACGTTCGGGATGTCAGCAGTGATCTCTTCCGGACCCAGCTTGGTGTCACGGGAGATACAGGCCAGTTCCTGGATATGGATGGTGGTCAGGCGATCTTCCTGAACAACACGCTCGTTCACCAGGATCGAGTCTTCAAAGTTGTAACCGTTCCACGGCATGAACGCGACGCGCATGTTCTGACCCAGCGCCAGTTCACCCAGATCGGTGGACGGACCGTCAGCCAGTACGTCGCCAGCCATCACCGGCTCACCCAACATCACGCAAGGACGCTGGTTGATACAGGTGTTCTGGTTGGAACGGGTGTATTTGGTCAGGTTGTAGATGTCGATACCGGCTTCGCCTGGCATCAGCTCATCTTCATTGACCTTCAGGACGATACGGGAGGCATCGACATAGTCGATTACGCCGCCACGCTTGGCCACTACGGTTACACCGGAGTCAACGGCCACAGCGCGTTCCATACCGGTACCTACCAGCGGCTTGTCAGCACGCAGAGTCGGTACAGCCTGACGTTGCATGTTTGAACCCATCAATGCGCGGTTCGCGTCATCGTGTTCCAGGAACGGGATCAGAGCAGCTGCCACAGATACGATCTGCTGCGGGCTCACGTCCATATACTGGATCTGGTCGGCGTTCATAAAGGTGGATTCACCTTTGTGGCGGCACGGGATCAATTCATCTTTCAGACGGCCATCTTCGGTGGTCGCGGCGTTAGCCTGTGCGATCACGTACTTGCCTTCTTCAATAGCAGACAGGTAGTCCACTTCGTCGGTGATCACACCGTCAATGACCTTGCGGTACGGGGTCTCGAGGAAACCGTACTCGTTGGTACGAGAGTACACGGACAGCGAGTTGATCAGACCGATGTTCGGACCTTCAGGAGTCTCGATAGGGCACAGACGACCGTAGTGAGTCGGGTGTACATCTCGGACTTCAAAGCCGGCACGCTCACGCGTCAAACCGCCCGGGCCCAGCGCGGAAATACGACGCTTGTGGGTCACTTCGGAGAGCGGGTTGTTCTGGTCCATAAACTGGGACAGCTGGCTGGAACCAAAGAACTCTTTGACTGCGGCGGAGATCGGCTTGGCGTTGATCAGATCCTGCGGCATCAGGGTGTCCAGGTCGCCCAGGGAGAGACGCTCCTTGACCGCACGCTCGACACGCACCAGACCGACGCGGAACTGGTTCTCGGCCATTTCACCGACAGAACGGATACGACGGTTACCCAGGTGGTCGATATCGTCCACTTCGTCGTTGCCGTTACGGATATCGATCAGGCGCTTCATGACTTCAACGATGTCGTCTTTGGTCAGTACGCCAGCGCCAGTCTCGTCTTCACGACCCAGACGGCGGTTGAACTTCATCCGACCTACGGTAGACAGGTCGTAACGCTCGGCGGAGAAGAACAGGTTTTCGAACAGCTGTTCTGCAGCTTCGCGAGTAGGCGGCTCGCCCGGACGCATCATGCGATAGATCTCGACCAGCGCTTCCAAACGGTTGGAGCTGGAGTCGACACGCAGGGTCTCGGACATGTAGGCACCGTGATCCAGTTCGTTGGTGAACAGAACCTCGAAGTGCTTGAAGCCGGCTTGGGACAGGTTGGCGATCGCTTCCAGGCTCAATGCCTGGTTGGCGGTCACGACCATCTCGCCAGTTTGCGGATGTGCGTAGTCCTTGGCAGCAACTTTGCCAACAACATACTCAACCGGTACCTCAATCTGGGTAACGGCGTCTTTTTCCAACTGACGGATGTGACGCGCAGTCACACGACGACCGGTCTCAACCACCACGGCGCCATTGGCCACGATGTCAAAGGTCGCAGTTTCACCACGCAGACGCTCCGGCACCAGATCCATCATCAACTTGCCATCTTTTACTTCAAAACCGATGGTCTCGAAGAAGGTGGCCAGGATCTGTTCGGAAGTGAAGTCCAGAGCGCGCAGAATAATGGATGCTGGCAGTTTGCGACGACGGTCGATACGGACAAACAGGTTATCTTTTGCATCGAACTCGAAGTCCAGCCAGGAGCCACGGTAGGGGATAACGCGAGCGTTATACAGTACCTTACCGGATGAATGAGTTTTGCCTTTATCGTGGTCGAAGAAGACGCCCGGGCTGCGGTGCAGCTGGGAGACGATAACCCGCTCGGTACCATTGATAACAAAGGTGCCGTTCTCGGTCATGAGCGGAATTTCGCCCATGTATACTTCTTGTTCCTTGATGTCTTTGACGGTGCCGGCAGCTGCTTCACGATCGTACAGAACCATACGAAGCTTGACACGCAGCGGCGCGGAGTAGGTCACTCCACGGATCTGGCATTCTTTTACGTCAAATACCGGCTCACCCAGGCGATAGCTGACATACTGAAGCTCAGCACTACCGGAGTAACTGGTGATCGGGAAAACGCTACGGAAAGCGGCCTCTAGGCCATATTCACCTTCCGGGTCAGCCTCGATGAACTGCTTGAAGGAGTCCAGCTGAATGGACAACAGATAAGGCGTGTCCAGTACCTGGTCTCGCTTACCGAAGTCCTTACGAATGCGTTTTTTTTCGGTATAAGAGTAAACCATAGGGTTCCTCAGCTCGCTGATAAGTGACCCACTCTGTCCCGCAGGACAGCTCTGTCTCAACACCGTTTTGTGTTGGCCCGGACGAATGGAAACAGTCCGGATTGCTGGTGCACCGAGAGTCGTAAACGGTGTGAAATGCTCTCAGTCTACAGCGCAAAAAGGCTGGTGAACAAATATTCACCAGCCCTAGCCTGTTTTATCAGGCTAATCTACATAAATGCAGATTATTTGATCTCAACAGAAGCACCAGCTTCTTCAAGCTGCTTCTTCAGAGCTTCAGCTTCGTCCTTGGACACGCCTTCTTTCAGGTTAGCCGGGGCAGCTTCAACCAGATCTTTGGCTTCTTTCAGGCCCAGACCGGTAGCGCCACGAACGGCTTTGATGACGGCAACTTTGTTGGCGCCAGCAGCGGTCAGAACTACGTCGAACTCGGTTTTCTCTTCTACTGCTTCAGCAGCCGGACCGGCAGCAACAGCAACAGCGGCAGAAACACCGAACTTCTCTTCCATAGCTTCGATCAGCTCAACAACTTCCATTACAGACATGGAAGCAACGGCTTCGATGATTTGGTCTTTAGTGATAGACATGACAAAAATTCCTGATGTTGAATAAACTCAAACAGCCTAGATAGGCGAGAATCAAGCAGCAGCTTGCTTCTGATCACGCACAGCAGCGATGGTACGAACCAGCTTGCCAGCAGAGGCTTCTTTCATAGTAGCCATCAACTTCGCAATCGCTTCGTCGTAGGTCGGCAGCGTAGCCAGACGATCAATTTGTGCTGCGGCGATAAACTCACCGTTAAAAGCGCCAGCCTTGATTTCGAACTTTTGGTTCGCTTTGGCAAACTCTTTGAACAGACGAGCGGCAGCGCCCGGGTGTTCGTTAGAGAAAGCAATCAAGGTAGGACCGGTAAATGCGTTGTTCAGGCACTCAAATTCGGTACCTTCAACTGCACGACGCAGCAGGGTGTTACGCACAACGCGCATGTACACACCAGCTTCGCGAGCGGTTTTACGCAGGACGGTCATCTTATCTACAGTCACACCGCGAGAATCGGCTACAACTGCAGACAGAGCGCCTTTGGCAGCTTCGTTGACTTCAGCAACAATTGCCTTTTTGTCTTCGAGTCCCAATGCCATTGGCTTAACTCCTGGATTGAATCCGGGTCTATTGACCCAGTACAGACACATCCCCCCTACCTTTACAACAGAGGGGAACGATGCGGTAGCAGGATTCCAGAAGAGAAAGAAACTTTCTCGCTGGGTTTCCGGCACCGTCTACGCAGGAAACATTAAGGCTTTTCAGCCTCCTGCGGTCTTGGACGGAGGTCGAAACCCCCAACCAATCAAGGCGCAAAATTATAGATTAAATTTTGCGCCTTGTAAAACCCATCAATTAGGCCTGAGCTTCCAGAGAAGCTTGGTCTACGGCAACACCGGCACCCATGGTGGTGGAGATGCTGACTTTCTTGATGAAGATACCTTTGGCGGAAGAGGGTTTGCCTTTTTTCAGGGCAACCAGCAGAGCTTCCAAGTTTTCTTTCAGCTGAACTTCGTCGAAAGAAACCTTACCCAGAGTGGTATGGATGATACCATTCTTGTCGTTACGGTAACGAACCTGACCGGCTTTGGCGTTCTTGACCGCTTCAGCAACGTTAGGAGTTACAGTACCAACTTTCGGGTTCGGCATCAGGCCGCGCGGGCCCAGGATTTGACCCAGTTGACCAACAACGCGCATGGCATCCGGGGATGCGATAACGACGTCGAAGTTCATCTCGCCTTTCTTGACCAGATCGGCCAGGTCATCCATACCTACCAGGTCAGCACCGGCAGCTTTAGCGGCTTCGGCGTTGGCACCTTGAGTAAATACGGCAACGCGTACATCACGACCGGTACCGTGCGGCAGTACAGTAGCACCACGTACGTTCTGGTCAGATTTACGAGCGTCGATACCCAGGTTGACAGCAACGTCAACGCTTTCAACGAACTTGGCGGTAGCCAGTTCTTTCAGCAGGGCAATGGCTTCGTTGATGGAGTACTCTTTGGTACCGTCAACTTTTTCGCGAATAACGCGCATACGCTTGGAAAGTTTAGCCATTGTCTTAATCCTCCACTACCAGACCCATGGAACGAGCGGAGCCTGCGATGCAACGTACTTTTGCATCCAGATCGGCACCGGTCATATCCGGTTCTTTGGTCTTGGCGATTTCTTGCAGCTGGGCTACGGTCACCTTACCAACCTTGTCTTTGTTCGGCTTGGCAGAACCAGACTTGATACCAGCAGCTTTCTTCAGCAGGAAGGAAGCAGGCGGAGTCTTGGTTTCGAAGGTGAAGGAACGGTCGCTGTAAACGGTGATCACGACCGGAGTCGGTGAACCTTTTTCCAGCTTCTCTGTACGAGCGTTGAACGCCTTACAGAATTCCATGATGTTAACACCGTGTTGACCCAGTGCAGGACCAACGGGAGGGGACGGGTTGGCTGCACCAGCAGCAACCTGCAGCTTGATATAAGCTGTGACTTTCTTAGCCATTAGGAAAATACCTCAAAAATGGGTTCTAGCGCCTCGGAGACTTGCTCCTGCAAACGGCTCCCCAACTAATAAAGGGGCAGCGAATTATAGAGATATTCGCTGCCCCTGACAACCGTTAAACGTACAGAATTCAATCAGCCCTTTTCGACCTGACCAAAATCCAGTTCAACAGGAGTAGAACGCCCGAAGATCAGTACAGAGACCTTCACGCGGCTCTTCTCATAATCGACCTCTTCAACGGTACCGTTGAAGTCGGCAAACGGACCATCGGCAACCCGCACCATTTCACCCGGTTCAAACAGGGTTTTCGGACGCGGCTTGTCGTGGGCATCCTGCAGACGGTTCAGGATGGCATCGGCCTCTTTGTCGGAGATCGGTGCCGGACGGTCGGAAGTACCGCCGATGAAGCCCATTACGCGCGGTACGTTACGCACCAGGTGCCATGTGGTTTCATCCATCATCATCTGGACCAGGACATAACCCGGGAAAAACTTGCGCTCACTCTTGCGCTTCTGGCCAGCACGCATCTCGACCACTTCTTCGGTCGGGACAAGTACTTCACCGAACATGTCTTCCATGCCATGCATCTTGATATGCTCGCGCAGGGACTTGGCTACACGGCCTTCATAGCCGGAAAAAGCCTGCACGACATACCATCTCATACGTTGTTCACGTTGTTCAGTCATGGCTTATCCTTACACACCGGTAATCAGGTTGACCAACCAGACCAAGGCACCGTCCAGAACGAACAGCAGCAGCCCCATCACGGCGGTCACCGCCAGCACAATCAGGGTTGTCTGAATGGCTTCCTGACGGGTCGGCCATACGACCTTGCGGACTTCCAGGCGAGACTCACGGGCAAATGCCAGTGTTGCCTTTCCCTTGGTGGTTTGCAGGGCTACTGCACCGGCAGCAGCAATGACAACGACCACACCTAGGGCGCGGACGGCAGCGACAACATCGTTGAGCAGGTAATTACCCACTACAGCGGCCGCCAGGATAATGAAAACCAGGCCCCAAAGCAGGGTATCCTTGCTTCCGCCCTGGCTCTCAGAACTAACACTCATACAACCCACCTGTATCTGACGTAACCAAAGACACAAAAGCCCCGTACGAGACGAGGTATATGGCAGGGGCGGCAGGACTCGAACCCGCAACCATCGGTTTTGGAGACCGCTGTTCTACCAATTCGAACTACGCCCCTACACAAGAAAGCCCCTATTATAGGGGCTTTGCTTTATTTATGTAAGCCAAAGATTAAGCGATTACGCTGGCTACAACACCGGCACCTACGGTACGGCCACCTTCACGGATAGCGAAACGCAGGCCGTCGTCCATTGCGATCGGTGCAATCAGGGTAACAACCATTTTGATGTTGTCGCCTGGCATTACCATTTCAACGCCTTCCGGCAGTTCGATGGTACCGGTCACGTCGGTAGTACGGAAGTAGAACTGCGGACGGTAGCCTTTGAAGAACGGGGTATGACGACCACCTTCTTCTTTGGACAGCACGTACACTTCAGATTCAAACTTGGTGTGCGGCTTGATGGAGCCCGGCTTGGCCAGGACCTGACCACGCTCTACGTCTTCACGCTTAACACCACGCAGCAGCGCGCCGATGTTCTCGCCTGCACGACCTTCGTCCAGCAGCTTGCGGAACATTTCAACACCGGTACAGGTGGTAGAAACGGTATCTTTGATACCAACGATTTCTACTGTCTCACCCACTTTAACGATACCGCGCTCTACACGACCGGTCACTACGGTACCACGGCCAGCGATGGAGAATACGTCTTCGATAGGCATCAGGAACGGCAGGTCAATTGCGCGCTCCGGCTCCGGGATGTAGGTATCCAGGTGGCCAGCCAGCTCGATGATCTTCTCTTCCCATGCTGCGTCGCCTTCCAGCGCTTTCAGCGCGGAACCACGTACTACCGGCAGGTCATCACCCGGGAAGTCATATTCGGTCAGCAGTTCACGAACTTCCATCTCGACCAGTTCGAGCAGCTCTTCGTCATCTACCATGTCACACTTGTTCATGAACACGATCATGTACGGGATACCAACCTGACGACCCAGCAGGATGTGCTCACGAGTCTGCGGCATCGGGCCGTCAGTCGCTGCTACTACCAGGATCGCGCCGTCCATCTGGGCAGCACCGGTGATCATGTTTTTAACGTAGTCGGCGTGACCCGGGCAATCTACGTGGGCGTAGTGACGGGTAGCGGTGTCGTATTCTACGTGGGAGGTGTTGATGGTGATACCACGCTCACGCTCTTCCGGTGCCTTGTCGATCTGGTCGAAGGCGAAAGCTTTACCACCGAAGTGCTTGGCCAGCACGTTGGTGATAGCTGCAGTCAGGGTGGTTTTACCGTGGTCAACGTGGCCGATGGTACCCACGTTAACGTGCGGTTTATTACGCTCAAATTTTTCTTTAGACATGATCGTCCCTCTA
This sequence comes from Aeromonas allosaccharophila, assembly GCF_000819685.1. Classification (GTDB taxonomy): domain Bacteria; phylum Pseudomonadota; class Gammaproteobacteria; order Enterobacterales; family Aeromonadaceae; genus Aeromonas; species Aeromonas allosaccharophila. The sequence continues at coordinate 21,432 of NZ_CDBR01000062.1, forward strand.
AACTAACGCTGAGTACGCGGTGGCAAGCTAACCACAGAACAGTTTATATGATGGATTTGAATCTGGTGGGGAAGAGAGGCTGGTGCTGACAGGCAGATTCGACTGCCGACTTCACCCGAGGGTGTAGCTCTTGGTATCGCTTGAGCCATATCAGCATCTTGGAGCGGGCAGCGGGAATCGAACCCGCATCATCAGCTTGGAAGGCTGAGGTAATAGCCATTATACGATGCCCGCATTTCTCTAACCCAAAGAACTCAAACCGCAGAGAAATATGGTGGAGGGAGAAGGATTCGAACCTTCGAAGGCAGAGCCGTCAGATTTACAGTCTGATCCCTTTGGCCGCTCGGGAACCCCTCCAGACGCCAGATTGTCACAACGGTAATTCTGCTTGCACCCGTTGTTTTTATCACTTTTGCACGGCAAATAGACGACAGACAGTCAAGCGTCGCGCATTTTATTGTAAGGTTTTGGGGGATGCAACCATTGAACCCGGCAAAATATGCTTTATTGCCGGGAAGTTTGCAAAAAAGCGGAGGCAAACAAGCCAATCCTGCTGCGTCCCTTGTCGCTCCCCCCCCCTTGGTGTATGGTCGCCGTGCCCAAGAAACAGTGATGACACCATGACGACAGAGCATAACCCCTATCTGCAATTCACCCGCGATCAATGGGCGTTATTGCGCGATTCGGTCCCCCTGACCCTGACCGAACATGATCTGCAGACCCTGCGCGGGATCAACGAGAAGGTGTCATTGCGGGAAGTGGAAGAGATCTACCTGCCCCTCTCCCGCCTGCTCAATCTCTATGTCAAAGCCAAGCAGCGTCGCAGCCGGGTACTGGAGCAGTTCCTCGGCCAGTCCCGCGGCAAGGGCACCTATATCATCAGCATTGCCGGCAGCGTGGCGGGGGGCAAAAGCACCACGGCCCGTATTCTGCAGGCACTGCTGGAGCGCTGGCCGGAGCACCCTCGGGTAGAGCTGGTCACCACCGACGGCTTCCTCTATCCCAACAAGGTACTGGAAGAGCGCGGCCTGATGCGCCGCAAGGGGTTCCCGGAATCCTACGACATCCGCCATCTGGTGGAGTTTGTCGCCAATATCCGCGCCGGTCACGAGAAGGTAGAAGCACCGGTCTACTCCCACCTTATCTACGACATCATTCCCGATGAGAAGAAGGTGGTGGAGCAGCCGGACATCCTGATCCTGGAAGGACTCAATGTGCTGCAAAGCGGCATGGACTACCCCCAGGAGCCCCATCGGGTCTTCGTGTCGGACTTCGTCGACTTCTCCATCTATGTGGATGCCGATGCCGAACTGCTGCGCACCTGGTATATCGAACGCTTCCTCAAGTTCAGAAGCGGTGCCTTCTCGGATCCCGACTCCTACTTCCATAACTACGCCAAACTGGCGGAGAGTGAGGCAACCCGGATTGCCAGCAATATCTGGCAAGATATCAACTATCTGAATTTGCAGGAAAATATCCTGCCCACTCGTGAGCGTGCCAACCTGATCATGACCAAGGGCCATGAGCACGCCATCGAGCAGATCAAGCTACGCAAATGATGACAGCGGTTGCCGGATAACGAAGAGGGGGCCCGCAGGCCCCCTCTTCATATTTGGCATCATCAGCGGCCTTGCTGTCCCTCAGTCGCCCCGGCGCAGGGAGAGCTCGCCCCCCAGATAGAATTTGACCCCTTCACCTGTCTCCAGTCGCAGGGCGCCGCGATCATCGATGCCACGGGCGATGCCGCAGATCTCCTGATCACCCATCAACAAGCGCACCGGGCGACCGGCAAAGTGATCGAGCCGGTTCCAGTCATCGACAAAGCTTGCCAACCCCTGCTGCTCAAAGGTGTGCAGCGCCTGCTGCAGATGGACGAGCATCCGGGCCGCCAGCTGATTGCGATCCACCAGTTCCGGATTGATGTGGCGCAGCTCGGCCCAGGCCTGATCGATCTTCTCCCCTTCGCGGGCAGGCATCGCCAGATTGAGACCGATGCCGATCACCAGATGACAGCTGGCGCCGGCACTACCGCTCATCTCCACCAGTATCCCCGCCAGCTTGCGGCCCTGATAGTAGAGGTCGTTCGGCCACTTGAGCTCGACCCCCTGATAGCCAAGGGACTCCAGCGCCTCGACCACCGCGACACCGACCGCCAGACTGAGCCCCATGGCTGCCGCCATGCCTTGTTCGAGTCGCCAGTACATGCTGAGGATCAGCTGGCAACCGAACGGCGAAATCCAGGGTTTGCCACGACGACCGCGCCCGGCGGTCTGGCACTCGGCCAGACAACTCTCGCCGGAGCGCAGATCATTGACCCGATCCAGCAGGTGCTGATTGGTCGAGCCAATGACCGGAAAACAGTGCACCGGCGCCATCGGGGCCAGCGCTTGCAAGGTGGCCTGATCATAGAGCGCCATCGGCACCGCCAGCCGGTAGCCCTTGCCGGTCAGGCTAAAGAGATCCAGCCCGAGCTCCTTGAGTGCCGCCATGTGTTTGCTCACCGCCGCCCGGCTGATGCCAAGCTGTTCACCCAGCTGTTCGCCGGAGTGAAACTGGCCGTCGCTAAGCAGGGTGATCAGGGTCTGTCTGATGGGAGTCAGGGTCATGAGAGCACCTCGTCGAGCCAGGTTTCACCGTGCGCGCCCATAAAGCGCACCTCGTGCTCCAGTACCACACCAAACGTCTGCTCCACGCTATCGCGGACATGGGCCGCCAGCGCGATCAGCTCCATGGCGCTGGCGCCCCCCAGATTGACCAGCACCAGCGCCTGCTCCTGATGGACGGCGGCGCGGCCGATGGCAAAGCCTTTCAGGCCGCACTGATCGATGAGCCAGCCCGCCGCCAGCTTGGCCTGCCCTTCTCCGGCCGGATAGCAGGGCATCTGCGGATAGCGCGCCTTGAGCGACTCCGCCAGCGCCACAGGCACCACCGGATTTTTGAAGAAACTGCCGGCGTTGCCGAGCACGGCGGGATCCGGCAGCTTGGCCATGCGGGTGGCACAGACAGTATCGAAGATGGCCTGGGCAGACGGTGTGTCACCGAGTGCAGCCAGCGGGCCATAGCCCAGCACCGGCTGCCACGCCTTGGGCAGTTTGAGCCCGACGGCGGTGATCAGGTGGGAGTCCTGATACTCGTGCTTGAAGATGCTGTCGCGATAACCGAAGCGGCACTCTGCCGCCGCGATCCGCTCAATCTCGCCGCTCTGCCAGTTGAATGCCTCGACATAGGCGCAGAAGTCAGCCAGCTCTACGCCATACGCGCCAATGTTCTGCACCGGCGCCGCACCGACCGTACCGGGGATCAGCGCCAGATTCTCCAGCCCATACCAGCCCTGCAGCAGGCAGTGGCGTACCAGCTGATGCCAATCCTCACCCGCCGCCACATGCAGCAACCAGTGATCGCCACCATCTTCTGCGGCAATCCCCTTGAGCCGGTTGAGCACTACCAGACCGAGAAAATCGGTGGTGAATAGCATGTTGCTGCCGCCGCCCAGATTGAGGCGCGGCAGCTGGTTGAGCTGCGGATCGGCACGCAGGGTCGCCAGATCGGCAACCTGCTCCACCTCGGCCAGCCAGAGGCAATACGCATCGAGGGCAAGGGTGTTGAGCTTCAACAAGGAGGCGTTGGCATTCAGTTTCATCGGTCTATCCCGGCTTGGTGCAAGGGCGCAGTCTACCTCAAGTTACCCCCTGACGAAAAACCCGAGCCCTTTTCGGGGCAATAACAGTGGTTTACAGTAGACAGCTTCAACTGTTGAGGAAGAACTCATGAACAACCAGTTTGCCGTCATCGGCCTGGGCCTGTTTGGCAGCGCGCTATGTGAAGAGCTGCAACGGCAAGATGCCGAAGTACTGGCCATCGATATCGACGAGAGCAAGACCCGCCAAATCGCCGCTCTCTGCAATCACGTCATCGTTGCTGACGCCACCGATGAGGCCACGGTCGCCGAACTGGGGCTGGCCAATTTCGATATCGTCTTCGTCGCCATCGGCGACAACCTGGAGACCAGCATCCTCACCACCCTCGTCCTGAAAGAGGCGGGTGTGAAGAAGGTGTGGGTCAAGGCGCGTGACAAGTTCCACGCCAAGATCCTGCAGAAAGTGGGCGCCGACAAGGTGATCAACCCGGAGTGGGACATGGGCCGCCGGGTCGCCCAGAGCATGCTGGACAACCGGCTGTTCGACTATCTGGAACTGGGCCACAACATGGTGCTGACCGAGTTTGTCATCGGCCTGCCGCAAAATGGCAAGGCGCTCGGGGACCTTCACCTGCTGCAGCAGAGCGATTTCCAGTTGCTCGCCATCAAGCGCGGTGAAGTGCTGCACAACGTGCTGACCGGCAAGATGGAGCTGCAACTTGGCGACATCCTGATCCTCGCGGGCAACAAGCACGCCATCGACCACTGGCTCGAAACCCTATGATCAACTGGCGCAGCAGCTACGCCTTTGCGCTGCATCGGGAGCAGGACTCCCGCTGGAGCGAGGCAAGGCTGATCCTCGGCAGCTTCCTGTTCATCCTGCTGGTTGGCACCATCTTTCTGGTGCAACCCTCCAGCCACAATGGCGAGGTCACCTTCGTCAACGCCCTGTTCACCGCCACCTCGGCCATCAGCGTGACAGGGCTTGGCGTGGTGGACACCGGCAGCGCCTTCACCCTGCAGGGGCAGATTTTCCTGCTGATGCTGATGGAGATCGGCGGACTGGGCCAGATGACCATGACCCTGCTGCTGATCGCCATCTTCAGCAAACGGGTCGGTCTGCGCCAACAGGTGCTGGCCAAGGAGGCGCTGGGGCAGGAGGGCTCGGTCAACATCATCCAGCTGGTCAAACGCATCGTGCTGTTCGCCTTTATTGCCCAGCTGATCGGCACCGGCATCATGGCGATCCGCTGGGTGCCCGAGATGGGGTGGGTGCACGGCCTCTATGTCAGCTTCTTCCACGCGGTATCGGCCTTCAACAACGCCGGGTTTTCGCTGTTTGCCAACAATCTCATGGATTATAGAGACGACCCCATCATAAGCCTGACCATCGCCGGTTTGCTGATCCTCGGGGGGATCGGCTTTACCGTCATCGTCGATCTGGTGCGCAACCGCCGCTGGCGCAAGCTGAAGCTGCACAGCAAGCTGATGCTGCTGATGACCCCGGCGCTGTTGCTGGCCGGTACCCTGATGTTCTGGCTGCTGGAGCACAACAACCCGGGCACCCTCGGCAAAGCCGGTATCGGTGGCCAGCTGCTGGCGGCCTTCTTCCACTCTGCCAGTGCCCGTACCGCCGGTTTCAATACCATCGATATCGGGCTGATGACCCCGGCGGCGCTGCTGTTCCTGATGATGCTGATGTTTATCGGTGCCGGTGCGACCTCGACCGGTGGTGGTATCAAGGTGACCACCTTCGCAGTGGTGTTGCTGGCGACCAAGGCGTTTCTGACCAAACGGCCCCATGTCACCGCTTTTGGCCGCACCCTGTCGCCCCAGATCGTGACCCGTTCGCTGGCCATCATCATCGTCAGCACCATGGTGCTGATGCTGGCGATGTTCCTGCTGATGGTGACCGAGGATCTGCCGTTCGACAAAATCATGTTCGAGACCATCTCGGCATTTGCCACAGTCGGCCTCTCTACCGGCATCACCGCCTCCCTGAGCGAGCCGGGCAAGCTGATCCTGGTGCTGGTGATGATCTGCGGCCGTCTCGGCCCCCTCACCCTGGCCTTTATGCTGGCCCGCCCGGTCGAGACCCGCATCCGTTATCCGGAAGAGAACGTCTACACAGGTTAAGTGGTGCCCAGCCATTACCGCGATAAAAAAGAGGGAGGGGCACATGGCCCCTCTCTCTTTTCCGCTGGCGGCCTCTGCACATCAGCTCATCCGCCAGCCGCCACTCACGCGGTCAGGCTGCCTTGCTTCTGGCTGTGCGCTTGCCCCTACCCTTGCGAGGAGCGGCACTAGCGCCGCTGGCCGCCGGACTCTTGCGTTTGGTAAAGCGCCGTTTGCTGGCACCCGGCGCCTCCTTGGGCAGGGCGCTGAAGCTGGCGCCGGAGTCCTGCCGCGCCCCTTCAATCAGGCCGTTGAGCTGATCGGTGAGCGGCCCCATAAACTGCTGATAGCTGCCGTGGCGCTCGGCGATCTGGCCTAGGCTCTGCTCCCACAGCGCCGTCATATCCGGCGTGGTGGCGGTGGCGGGCAGCGCCTGCACCAGCGCACGCCCGGTCGGGGTCGCCTTGATGCTCTTGCCCTGACGCACCAGAAAGCGGCGCTTGAACAGCAGGTCGATAATGCCCGCCCGGGTCGCCTCGGTGCCGAGGCCATCGGTGTCGCGCAGGGTCTTGCGGATCTCGGGATCCTGCACATAGCGGGCGATGCCGGTCATGGCCGCCAGCAGCGTGGCATCGGTGAACGACTTGGGCGGCTGGGTCATCTTCTCCAGCAGTTCGCCCCGCTCGCACAACAGTTGCTCTCCTTCCTTCAGCGCGGGTAGCGTGCCCGCCTTCTCTTCGTCGTCATCCTCCTCCACCCCGAGCAGCGCCTTCCAGCCCGCCTTGAGAATGCGGCGGGCCTTGGCCTGAAACAGGCCACCGGCGATGCGCAGCAGCACCTTGCTGTCGTTGTATTCGAACGGAGGATAAAACTGCAGCAGGTACTGGCGGGCAATCAGGCCATAGAGCTTCGCCTCGTCGGCCCCCAGCGTGGCGGGATTGCCCTGCTTCTCGGTGGGGATGATGGCGTGGTGGGCATCCACCTTGCTGTCGTTCCACGCCTTGCTGCGGATCTTGCCATCCGCCTCGCTAACCGCCTTGGCCAGCGTGGGCGCTGTGGCGGCGATGGCGCCGCGCACCTGCTCGGCCCGCTTGAAATGATCGGTCGGCAGGTAGCGGCTGTCGGAGCGCGGATAGGTGATGAGCTTGTGGCGTTCGTAGAGGCTCTGGCAGATGTCGAGCACCCGCTTGGCATCCATACCGAACCGTTTGGCGGCATCGATCTGCAGGCTGGAGAGGTTGTAGGGCAGCGGCGCCGCCTGCTTGCGGGCCTGCTCCTCCACCGATTCGACCTGTGCCGGTTGGCCGTTGATCCGGCTCACCACCTTGTCGGCCAGCGCCCGGTTGAGCACCCGCCCCTCCTCATCCTGCCACGGCAGGCAGGCTTCGGACGGCAGCCACTTGGCGGTGAAGCGCTCGTTGCCGTCGGTCAGCAGATGGGCCAGCACCTCGTAGAAGGGTTTGGGGACAAAGGCCTCGATCTCGAGATCCCGTCGCACCACCAGCCCGAGCAGCGGAGTCTGCACCCGACCGACCGAGAGCAGCTCGCTGCAACCGGCCTTGCGCCCTAGCAGGGTGTAGGCGCGGGTCATGTTGATGCCATAGAGCCAGTCGGCCCGACTGCGGGCCAGTGCGGAGACCGCCAGCGGCACGAACTCCTTATTGTCCCTCAGTTTGTCGAGCGCACGGCGCACCGCAGGCGGGTTGAGATCGCTAATGAGACAACGCTGTACCGGCTTGGTTTTCGGGTAGCCGAGAAAGTCGATCACCTCGTCCACCAGCAGCTGCCCTTCCCGGTCCGGGTCACCGGCGTTGACCACGCAGTCGGCCTGCTTGATCAGCCGCTTGATGACGGTGAGCTGGGTTTTGGTCTTGGGCTTGGCCACCAGCTGCCACTGGGCGGGGATGATGGGGAGGTGCTCCATCCGCCACTGCTTGAAGGCGGCGTCATAGGCATCGGGCTCGGCCTGCTCCAGCAGATGGCCGATACACCAGGTGACCACATCCCCTTGGGCTGTTTCGATAAAACCGTCGCCCTTCTTGTGGGGCTTGGGCAGGGCATCGGCAATGGCGCGGCCCAGCGTGGGCTTCTCGGCGATAAAGAGTCGCATCGGTGACTACCTGAAACACTGTATATGCAGACAGTATACAACTGCCACCGCGAAAGCCCAACTGCCCCTATTCGTCGAACGGGTGATCGTGGATAGCAGCAAACAGCCGCGCCTGATTGAGCAGCGGCGCATAGTGGAAGGCATTTTCACCATCTTCCGCCAGCAGGTAGTCGGTCAGCTGTTCGCGCACCGCCTCTTTCAGGGTCTCCAGCTTCCACGGCTTGGCAAGGTAGTAGTGCAACCCGCCGCGATTGACCGCCTCGACGGTGGCCTCCAGCCCCGCTTGTCCGGTCAGCAGCAATTTGCGGCTGGCGCGGGTGGTGGCACGCCGGTTCAGCTCCACCAGAAAATCGACCCCCAGGGTTCCCGGCATTATGTGGTCACAGAGGATCAGCGCCAGCTTGTTGCCGTCGCTCTCCCACTCCTCCACCACCGCTCGCGCCTCATCGACGCTCTCGGCCGCCTCCAGCTCGAAGTGGGAACGGAACGGGGCGAGATCGTGGATCACCGCATCCAGCACCTCCCGCTCATCGTCCACACACAGGATCAGATAGTGTTTGTTCATTGCTCCTCCTTGGCGACATGGTTTGGCACGCCGCGCGATTGATGCTGGCGACGGCTCAGGCCGCATGCTCCTTGTTGTGATGAGGTTCGCCCCCGTAACCGACCTGCCCCATGCCGTCCAGCGGCAGACAGACCCGCATCCGGGTGTAGCGGCCCGGTTCGGAGGCTACCTCGATCCGGCCGTGATGCTGCTGCACTATTTGCAGCGAGACGCTCAGACCGATACCAAGACCGAAATGGCCCTCCCGCTTGGTGGTGAAGTTGAGATCGAAGATCCGCTGCCACAGCTCGGGCTCGATGCCGCAACCGCTATCCTCGATCTCCACCATGACCCACTCGGGATCCAGCAACCCGGTGCGGATGGTGAGTAGCCCCGGGCCGCTCATGGCATCCAGACTGTTGGCGATCAGGTTGGTCCACACCTGCTGCAGGGCGATGGGGTGACAGCGCACCAGCGGCAGCGGCTGGTACTCCTTGCAGATCTCATGGTGCTTGAGGCGGTTCTCGAAAATCATCAGGGTATCTTCCAGCCCCTCGTGCAGGTCCACCAGCGAGGGTTCGAGCCGATCCTGCCGGGCATACTGCTTGAGGCTTTTGACCAGATCGCCGATGCGGCGGGCGCACACCTCGATATTGCGCAGGAAGCTGCCGGTCTGCTGGAACAGCTCCAGCCGGGATAGCAGCGCCTCCCGTTCGGCGGCGGTGCGGCTGGCAAACCAGCGCTGCCAGTTCAGCTCGTCATCCAGATTCATCTGCACCGCCAGCCGCGCCTGCTGGCGATCGCCAAAGCGCCCCTCCGCCTGCCGGGTCTTGTCGCGGATCTCGCTGGTCGAAACCGGCTGGGCAGTCAGCGCCTGACAGAGGGTCTGGTTGCCCAGCCCCTTGATGGGGGCAGGCAGCTCGAGATTGACCAGATCGGGGATGGCGGCCCGCAAGGTCTCGCTGCCACGGATGATGGCCGCCACCGGGTTGTTCAGCTCGTGGGCGACACCGGCCACCAGTTGACCCAGCATCGCCATCTTTTCGCTCTCCACCAGCTGGGCGTGGGCGGCATCGAGGGAGTTGAGGGTCTGTTGCAACCGCATCTCGGTACGGATGCTGTTTTGCAGGCGGCGGTTGAAGTGGCGCAGCAGCAGGTTGGTAAAGGAGGGGAGCAGTTCGCTGCGCGCCTGCATCACCCGGGAGAATTGCAGCTTGTCGAGCTTGATCACCTCGGCACCGGTCAGGGTCACGCCGGTGGTGAAGGCGGGTTCGCCAGTGACGAAGGACATGCCCCCCACCAGCGAGCCGGTGCGATAGTGCACCACCTCCTGATCGATCCCCTGCTCGTCCCGCTTGCGCAGTACCACCTCCCCCTTGGCGATAAACCAGAGGAAGCTGTTGGGCTCCCCCTCGCGGGTCAGCACATGGCCCGGACTGTAGTGGCGGCAGACCCGCGCCTCGTCGTTGCCATCGAAAAACTGGTAGAGGCCGTCGATCACCACCCGCGACAGCTCTTCATCACTGCAGTGGGTGTAATCCATAAAACCCTGCCGATAGGCCGCCAACTGGCGATCGACGTGGACCCGCAGCAACTTCTGGTTGTCGAGCACGGCGGCATAGCTCAGCAGGTCAGCCTCGGGCTGGAGCAACACAAAGTGGCTGGCCTGCTCAATCACCGCCCGGCGCAGGCTGCCATCGCGCCAGGGGCGTTGTAGGTAGTAGTCGAGACGACCGAGATTGACCGCCTCGATGATCGATTTCATCTCCGGCTGGCTGCCGAGCAGGATCTTGCGGCACGCCTCGTGACGGCTGCCAAGGCGGATCAGAAAATCGGCCCCTCGCCCATCCCCCAGCTCGCTGTCACACACCACCACGGCGGGTGGCTGCCCCTTGCGATCCAACTCGTCCAAGGCCGGCTCAGCCGACCCCTGACCGACCACCACCACCAACGCGAAATGGCCGAGCAGCGGAGCCAACTCCTGTTCGAATTCGGCCAGCAGTTGCACGTTGGCGGCGACACACAGCAGTGAGAAAGGGCTCATCAGCGACACTCCGTTGAGGCTCACTGCTCACTATATCAGCGAATCTTGTGGGGTTTTGCGAGGGGGCTAACAGCTGTCGCGGAAAGTGCACAAATAGATAAAACAGAAAACAATTGAATTTAATTCGACAATTATGTCAATAACAAAACAAAAGACAAAATGTGACAACAATCAAAAATATAAACCATGATGGAGGTCAACGCCTTATCCCTATCATTACTACTACTATTGGACTAGTACTATGTAGGTAATTATTGACCGTAGGAAAACGCCGCCATGATTGGAAAACTGATAAGAAAAACCTGGTTCTGGCTCCTGCTGCTCGGGGCCCTGCTGGGTGTCGCGGCACTGGGTGTCACCGTGACTGTGCTGCACAAGACCAGCTCCACCGAATTCTGCGTCTCCTGCCACTCCATGCAGACTCCGCTCGCCGAGTATCAGGGCAGCGTCCACTTCCAGAACACCAAGGGGATCCGCGCCGAGTGTGCCGACTGCCACATTCCGGGTGACCCTACCTCCTACCTGTGGACCAAGGTGCGCGCCGTGAAGGATATCTATCACGAAGCGATCGGCACGCTCGACACGCCTGAGAAATATGAAGCCCACAAGCTGCGGATGGCCCAATCCGTCTGGGACGAGCTGAAGGCCAACGACTCCGCCACCTGCCGCAGCTGCCACAGCTACGAGGCGATGGACATTCTGGCCCAGCGCCCCAATGCCCGTGCCGAGCATCCGGTCGCCATCAAGGAGGGTCAGACCTGTATCGACTGCCACCGCGGTGTCGCCCACATCATGCCTGACATGAGCGGTCTGGCTGCCGCCGGTGCCAGCGAGCTGGCGCAGGCTGCCGCCCAGACTCCGGCCAACGTCACCACCCGCTACGCCATCGCCACCACCCCGCTGTTCCTCGATGCCGCCGCCAAGACTGACGAAGGCACCCTGATGCCCTCCACCAAGGTGGAAGTACTGGCCAACGAAAACGGCCGCGCCAAGGTGCAGATCGAAGGCTGGCAACAGGATGGCGTGAGCGAAGTGTTCTACGCCGCACCGGGCAAGCGGATCCTCAGCGTACTGGTCGGCGATGCCGCCAAGAAAGCGCTGGTCACCGGCCAGAGCGAAACCGACAGCGCCACCAACCTCACCTGGCATCAGGTCAAGCTGACCGCCTGGGTCGACCAGAGCCAGCTCATCGGCGATCAAGGCAAGCTGTGGCAATACGCCTCCACCCTGATGTCCAACAACTGTACCGGCTGCCACGGCCTCACCGCGCTGGATCACTTCAATGCCAACCAGTGGATCGGCGTCATTAAGGGGATGGAATCTCGTACCTCCCTGACCCCGGAACAGGCTCGCATGCTGACCCAGTATGTCCAGAAACATGCCAGTGACATGAGCGCGGCCCACTAAGGCTGGAACAGAGGAAAACCGTTATGACTTTTTTCAACGACAAGAAGACCAATCTGTCCCGCCGCAACCTGCTCAAGGGCCTCGGCGCCTGCGCAGCCCTGCCCCTGCTCGGCGGCATTTTTCCCAAGAGTGCGCTGGCGCAAGCCATCAGCACCGCATTGAGCCAGTTCCCGACTCTGGTGCCCGCCCAGAAGGGCATTCTGACCGGCGCCCACTGGGGTGCGTTTGAAGCGGTGGTCGAGGATGGCCGCATGGTGCGCGTCCAGCCGGTAGCCGATGATCCGGCGCCGAACGATCTCATCGACATGGCGCCGTTCCTGGTGCACGCCAAGAACCGCATCAAGTACCCCATGGTACGCAAGAGCTGGCTGGAACACGGCCCGGGCGCCAAACCCGAACTGCGCGGCGCCGACGAGTGGGTGCGAGTGAGCTGGGACAAGGCGATCGAACTGGTGGCCGGTGAAATCCAGCGCGTGCAGAGCGACTTCGGCCCACAGGCGATCCACGCCGGTTCCTACGGCTGGAAGAGTGTCGGCATGTTCCACAACAGCCGCACCCTGCTGCACCGCCTGATGAACCTCTCCGGCGGCTTTACCGGTTATGCCGGTGACTACTCCACCGGCGCGGCTCAGGTGATCATGTCCCACGTGATGGGTTCCATCGAGGTGTACGAGCAGCAGACCGCCTGGCCCAACGTGGTCGAGAACGCCGAACTGGTGGTGTTGTGGGGGGTCAATGCCCAGGTCACCCTGAAGAACAGCTGGAACATGCCGGATCACGAGGGTCAGGCTGGCTTCAAGGCGCTGAAAGAGAAAGGCACCCGTGTCATCAGCATCGACCCCATCTACAACGAGACCGCCAAGCTGGTCGGCGCCGAGTGGATTGCCCCGAACGCCTACACCGACGTGGCCATGATGCTGGGTGTCGCTCACACCCTCTATACCAAACAGAAACACGATCAGGCCTTCCTCGATCGCTACACCGTCGGCTTCGACAAGTTTCTGGACTATCTGCTCGGCAAGGATGACGGTCAACCGAAGAGCGCCGAATGGGCGAGCAGCGTCTGCGGCGTCGATGCCAAGGTGATCCGCCAGCTGGCTCTCGACATGGCCGCCAAGCGCACCATGATCATGGCCGGTTGGGGCATGCAGCGTCAGCAGCACGGCGAACAGCCGAACTGGATGCTGGTCACTCTGGCCTCCATGCTGGGCCAGATTGGCCTGCCGGGCGGCGGCTACGGCTTCAGCTACCACTACTCCTCCGGTGGCAGCCCCACCGCCAAGGGCGGCATTCTGGCCGGTATCTCCGCCGGTAACGCACCGAAGAACAGCCCGGCCCCGATCCCGGTGGCCCGCATCGCCGACTGTCTCGCCAACCCGGGCAAGACCATCGACTTCAACGGCCGCAAGGTGACCTATCCGGACATCAAGCTGGTCTACGTGGCGGGCGGCAACCCCTTCCACCACCATCAGGACACCAACAACCTGCTGCAAGCGTGGCGCAAGCCGCAGACCGTGATCGTCCACGAGCCCTACTGGACCGCTACCGCCAAGCACGCCGATATCGTGCTGCCGGTCACCACCAGCTACGAGCGCAATGATCTGGAGATGGGTGGCGACTACTCCCAGCGCTATGTTTTCCCGATGCACCAGTGCGTACCGCCCCAGTTTGAAGCCCGCAACGACTTCGATATCTTCAGCGCCATCGCCGCCAAGCTGGGCGTGCAGGAGCAATACACCGAAGGCAAAGACGAGATGCTGTGGCTCAAGCAGATGTACGACGGCATGGCGGCGCAGGCCCGTGGTGCCCGCGTGGCGCTGCCGCCGTTCAACATGTTCTGGGAGTCCAACAACTACATTCGCTTCCCGATCCCCGAGGCCAACCGCCAGTGGATCCGTCACGCCGATTTTCGCGAGAATCCGCTGCTCAACCCGCTCGGCACCCCGTCCGGCAAGATCGAGATCTTCTCCAACACGGTGGCGGGGATGGGTTACGCCGACTGCGCCGGCCATCCCAAGTGGTATGAGCCCAAGGAGTGGGTGAAGAGCGAGGTGGCGGCGCGCTATCCGCTGTCGCTCAACACCTCCCACCCGACCCAGCGGCTGCACTCCCAGCTCGACAACACCCCGCTGCGGGACAAGTTCGCTATCGCCGACCGCGAGGCGATCATGATCCATCCCGCCGACGCCAAGGCTCGTGGCATCGCCCAGGGGGATCTGGTGCGTGCCTTCAACGAGCGCGGCCAGATCCTGGTGGGCGCCCTGCTATCCGAGGATGTGCGCCAAGGGGTGGTGCGGATCTGCGAAGGGGCATGGTATGACCCGGCCAAGCCGGGCGAAGCGGGCAGCATCTGCAAGAACGGCAACGTCAACTGCCTCACCTTCGACGAAGGCTCGTCCAGTCTGGCGCAAGGCAACTGCGGCCACATGGCCCAGCTGCAGATCGAGAAGTACACCGGCCCGGTGCTGGCCAACACCGCCCACGCGGTACCGGCCAACGGCTAAGGCGATTGCCACCCAATAAAAACGGCGCCATCAAGGCGCCGTTTCTTTATCTGTCTGCCAAAGCTTAGGCATGGTCGGGACGGGTTTAGAACTCCCCCTCCTCCATATACTCCTGCGCGCACTCCACCAGTTGCGGCCACAGCTCTTCCGGCACCCAGGCATCCGGGTCATCTTCGTCCCCGTCGTACTGGCTCCAGAAATAGCGGCGCAGGCCAGAGGCAAACTCGTCGCTGATCTCGGCCAGCTCCGAGAGCGGCCCCAACCAGGCGATGCGACGCAGGCCGGAGGCGAGATCGTTGATGGCATCCATCAGGGTGCGATCGTCGAAGCTCTGCTCCACCAGCAGGGTAAAGCGCTCGCGCGCCTGTTCGGTCTGATCTTCCTCCAGCTCGCCCACATCGGCCAGCAGGTCGACAAAATCTTCCAGAAGGAACGCGATCAGGCCATCCCTGTCTTCAAACCACTGGATCTGGGCGCCCTTGACCCCCAGTACAGAGGCATCAAACGAATCGTCAAGGTGACACAGTGCCCACGGATCGTCGGTCATGCTTCTCTTCCTCAGGCTAAAACAAATGCCATATGTTATGCCTAGCTCTCGACTCTTGCCACCTTGGGCAACGAGAGGGAGGCGGCCAGACCGCCCAGTTCGGCGCGGCCCATGATGAAACTGCCCCGATAGGCTTCCGCCAGATCGGAGACGATGTTGAGACCCAGGCCCGAGCCCGGCACCTTCTCGTCGAGCCGCACCCCGCGCAGCACCGCCTTGGCGATCTGATCCTCGCTCATGCCGGGGCCGTCATCCTCGATACGCAAGGTGATCCAGCCCCCCAGCTCGGCACTGGAGATACGCAGCTCGCTGGCGGACCACTTGAAGGCATTCTCCAGCAGGTTGCCCACCATTTCGTCAAAGTCCTGCTCCTCCACCCCGACCGCCAGATTGGCGGGTACTTGCAAGTCCACCGTCTTGCCCGGATAGAGGCGGGAGAAGGCGCGACAGATGTACTCCACCCGCGCCCGCACCGGGGTCGAGACCCCGAGGATCTTGGCGGCACCGGTCACCCGCGCCTTGCCGAGGTGGTAATCAATGTGGCGCTGGATCTGGTCGAGCTGCTCGCCAATGGCGGCTTGATCCTCCGGCGGCAACTGGGCCACCTGATTGCGCATGATGCTGAGCGGCGTCTTGAGGGCGTGAGCCAGATTGCCTGTGTGGGATCGCGCCCGCTGCAGCAGCTCGCCGTAGTGATGCAGCAGTCGGTTGATATCCTCCACCAGCGGCTGGATCTCCAGCGGATAGCGCAGCCGGAACCCCTCCTGATGGCCCTCATGAACCCTTCCCAGTTCACGGCGCAGCAAGTGCAGCGGCCGCAAACCATAGACGATCTGGAACATGAAGCCGAGCACCAGACCGGCGGCGGCAAAGCCGAGGCCGAGGAACAGGCTGATGCGGGTCTTGTTGAGGGTCTGGGTCAGGGCGCTGCTGTCCTTGGCCATCACCAGAGTGAACACCCGATCGGAACCGGGCAGCAGCACGGTGCGGGTCATGATCAGCAAGGGTTCACGATTTGGCCCCTTGCCGACGAACAGGTCAGGATCACCAAACGCCGACTTGAGCCCGTCACTCTTCAGGGTGGTATCCCACAGGGAGCGGGAGCGCCCCACCACATCGTGGCCCAGCTCCAGCTGCCAGTAATAGCCGGAGTAAGGCTGGCTGAAACGGGGATCCGACATCGGCTCGACCACCACCGGCAGGCCGGTTTTGGCCACCTCCAGCCGGGAGAGCAGATCATAGAGCTGCAGGCGCAGACCGTCGGCCTCCGCCTCCTGCCAGTAGTTGCGCATCATGGTCTGCAGGCTGAAGCCGGTGGCGAACAGAAACAGCCCGCACCACACCAGCGCGATGGCGAGCAGTCGCCCCCGCAGGGTTCTCACCAGCCTCATTCGTTGATCCGGTACCCGAGGCCGCGCACTGTTTCAATCAGGTCAGGGTTGGTTTTCTTGCGGATCCGGCCGATGAACACCTCGACGGTGTTGGAGTCGCGGTCGAAATCCTGGGCATAGATGTGGTCGATCAGCTCGCTGCGCGACACCACCTTGCCCCGGTGCTGCATCAGATAACCGAGCACCCGGAACTCGTGGGCGGTCAGCTTGATGGGGGTCCCTTCGTACCACACCTGAGATGCGGCCATGTCGAGGCGCACTCCGCCAATCTCCAGAATGGAGCTGGCGTTGCCTGCCGCCCGGCGCACCAGCGCGTGGACCCGTGCCACCAGCTCGGCCACCTGGAACGGCTTGGTGAGGTAATCATCGGCACCGGCGTTGAGCCCTTCGATCTTCTCGTGCAGCTGACCACGGGCGGTCAGTACCAGCACAGGAGTATCGATCCCCTTGCTGCGCCACTCTTTCAGCACGCTCAGGCCATCACGCCCCGGCAGGCCGAGGTCGAGAATGATGGCATCGTAGGGTTCGGTCTCACCGAGAAAACCGGCTTCGTTACCGTCGTGGCAGAGATCGGTGACAAAGCCGGAGAGGCGCAGCTGTTCGGCCAGCTGGCCGGCCAGGATTTTTTCGTCTTCAACAATCAGAATTCGCATGAACAGGCTTCCACACAGGGGTTATTCATCATCCTCGACCGGGGGCTTGGGCGGTTCGAACAGCCGCTCCAGATGGTGGCCCTTGGCCCACACCAGCTCAAGGTTGTCGGCCCGATAGGCCACCTTGATCACGCTGTTCTCCCGATCGATGACTCGCAGTTCATAGAGCCAGATACCATCCTCTTCCCCCAGATCCACCCGCAACACCCGCACCGGCAATCTGGCCGCCACCTCCATCATTTCATGGAAGGGCCGAACCCGTCCCTCATGGACCGCTTGCTGCAACTGGGCTTCATCAGGCGTGACCGCCTGTGCCAGCACCGGCAGCAATAACCCGAGCAGAGGGAGCGCTCTATTCATGGATGATTCATCTCCAAAAACCTAACATAATGGCGTTTATAGTCTGCCAGCCATGAATCCGGAATGAATATGATCCCGCGCAGTGTCCTGCTGATCCTTTGTCTGTTGAGTGCCACAAGCTGGGCGGCCCAGAGCCGTCTCGACATGGCCGGGCTGGTCAAACTCCTGCTGGCGCAAGGGTATCACGACATTCGGGAAGTGGAGCTGGAAGGGGACAAATTCGAGGTCAAAACCCTCAATCGCAAGGATCAGAAGGTGCATCTCATCGTCGATGCCTACACTGGCGAGATCAAACAACAAGAGGCCGATTAGGCCTCTTTTGCATTCCAGCGTCCCCGCAATGGGCGCAGCAGCTTATCTTTCCTCGGCCAGAGCAGGGCGCAGGCCAGCAGCAGGTAGATGAGGGGCTCCCCCCAACCGCTCTTGAGCGACCACCAGTAGTGAACCGGCACCAGCAGGGCAATGGCATAGACCCAGTTGTGCAGCTTCTGCCACACGGCGCCCATTCTGCGCTGCAATGCGGGCAGCGAGGTGATGCTGAGGGCGGCCAGCAGCAACAGTGCCACCATCCCCACCACGATATAGCTGCGCTTGACCAGCTCGCCACCAATCAGCCCCCAGTCAAACTGCAGATCCAGCCCCAGCCACGCCATGAAGTGGAGTAGCGCCCAGGCAAAACACCAGAGCCCGAGGGGGCGGCGCAGCTTGATGAGCTGCCCCTGCCGCCAGCGCTTGGCCAGCGGCGACACCAGCAGGGTGAGCAGCAACAGGTTGAGCGCCCCCTTGCCGAGGTAGTGGATAAGCTCCGGCACCGGATCGCCCCCCAGCAGACCTGCCGGAATGGCAAACCCCAGCCAGAGCAGAAAACCGAGGGAGCCCAGATGCACCAGCGCCCGCAAGCCGCTGATATGGGCCGGTTTCAATCTCAGTACCATTGGCGCAGATCCATCCCCTGATAGAGCGAGGCCACTTCGTCACCATAGCCGTTGAACATCAGGGTCGGCTGACGCTTGGCGCCAAACACGCCACCCTCGCCGATAAAGCGCTCGCTGGCCTGACTCCAGCGCGGGTGATCCACCTGCGGATTGACGTTGGCGTAGAAGCCATATTCGTTGGGGGCCAGCAGGTTCCAGGTGGTGGGGGGCATCTCCTCCACCAACCGGATCGAGACGATGCTCTTGATGCTCTTGAAGCCATACTTCCACGGCACTACCAAGCGGATCGGCGCGCCATTCTGGGCGGGCAGGGTCTTGCCATAGAGCCCCATCGCCAGGAAGGAGAGCGGGTGCATCGCCTCGTCGATACGCAGCCCCTCGACGTAGGGATACTCGATGCCGCCCCCCAGACTGGAGGCCTGCCCCGGCAGCTGTTTCGGATCAAACAGGGTCTCGAAGGCGACAAATTTGGCGCGACTGGTGGGCTCGGCACGGCGGATGATCTCCGCCAGCGAGATACCGTTCCAGGGCAGTACCATGGACCAGGCTTCGACGCAGCGCAGCCGGTAGATCCGCTCCTCCAGCTCGCTCTTGTTGATGAGATCCCACACATCGAGGGTAAAGGGCTTGGCCACCTCCCCCTCCACCTTGAGGGTCCAGGGTTCGGGTTTGAGGTAATGGGCATTGCGGGCCGGGTCAGACTTGTCAGTGCCCAGCTCATAGAAGTTGTTGTAACTGGTGGCCTTCTCTTCCGGTGTCAGCACCAGATTGGCCGGGCGCTCGGCAGGCTTGCTGTTGAGCGGCCTGGTGGCTAACCGGGGGGCATCCTCTTTACCACGCAGCAGATCGAGCACACCGGCCTGAGTGGGGAAAGCGAGGGTGGCGGCGCCCAGACCCAGCCCCTTGAGAATAAGGCGGCGGTCCTGATAAACGGCTTCCGGGGTGACATCCTGTTCGGTGAGGGGGTGGGCGGTACGACGCTTGATCAACATGAAAAACTCCCGGGGCTGAGTGAGGCAATATGGATAAGACCCGCCCCGGCAGATTTTTATTTCACACAAATTTACATCATGTGGTGCAGGGGCAGTGCCTTGGCCATGGTGCCGACCAGAAACAGGACTACGAACACCAGCAGGGGAACGATCACATTTGGCGCCATCAGACTCACTCCATGAGCAGGACAGGGCCTCTAACTATGGCCGACTGTCAGGCCGGTCACCAATGAATTTTTTTCGCGAGCGCAAGCGTATTCCTGAGTTGAAAAGGGTGATAAAGATCACACACAATTCGGCCCCCGCTTGCCGCCCCGATTACCGGGGGTAGGCTGCCCATTTTGCGAAGCCAACTGAAGAGTCGCCCCATGAGCCCACTGATCGCCATCGCCATCACCACAGGTATTCTCTCCGCCGTCTGGGGCTGGATTGCCGTCGCGTTCGGCCTTATCTCCTGGGTCGGCTTTCTCGGCTGCACCAGCTATTTCGCGTCAAGCGGCGGCTACAAGGCACTGCTGCAGACCATCTTCTGCAACACCAGCGGCATGCTGTGGGCACTGCTGCTGATCCATGGCGACAGTCTGTGGGGAGCGGGTGTGGCGGGTTATGTGATGACGGGGGTGGTCGCAACCCTGATGTGCGTACAGGCCAAGCAGCAGTGGCTCGGCTACATTCCCGGCACCTTTGCCGGTTGCTGTGCCACCTTCGGGGCGGCGGGCGAGTGGCGGCTGATCCTGCCCTCCCTCATCATTGGCGCCTTGTTCGGTTACCTGATGAAGGCGAGCGGCCTCTGGCTCTCCCATAAAACTCAAAAAGCCGATGCCGCTCCGGCGGTAGTTGATCCCGCCTGATTTATCCCTTCGATTTGAAGTTTGCTGCTTCAATGCCGTGCCGATTCAATAACTTGTAGAAATCGGTACGGTTTCTTCCCGCCATGTTGGCCGCCAGGGTCACGTTGCCCTCGGTGGTGCGCAGCAAACGGATCAGATACTCCTTCTCGAATTCGGCCCGCGCCTCGTTGAACGAGGGGATGCCGCCGCCACCGCCGCTCAGGGCGGACTCCACCATGGAGACCCCGATCACCGGGCTGCAACAGAGGCTGGCGAGCTGCTCCACCACGTTGCAGAGCTGGCGCACGTTGCCGGGCCAGGCAGCGGCCGCCAGCATCGCCAGCGACTCGGGCGAAAAACCCATGGCGGCGCAGTCGCTGTGGCGGCTACGGTAATCGTCGAGCGCCTGACGGGCCAGCAGGGGGATATCCTCACTGCGGGCACTGAGAGACGGCAAGGTGATATTGGCGACGTTGAGACGATAGAAGAGATCTTCCCGAAAACGCCCCTCCTCCATCGCCTTGACCAGATCCTGATGGCTGGAGCTGAGCACCCGCACCTCCGGCGTACCCTGACCATACTCCTCCATCACCTGCAGCAGCTTGGCCTGCAGGGATTCGGAGAGGCTGCCAATCTCGTCGAGAAACAGGGTCGCCCCCTTGGCTTGCTCGAACAGCCCTGACTGGCCATCTTCACCAAACAGCTGCAAGTCGAGTGACGCCCACGGAATGGCGGCGCAGTTGATGGTATGGAGCGGCTTGTCGCGCCGCTGGCTGGCCTGATGCAGCGCCTGCGCCATCGCCCCCTTGCCGGAGCCTGACGGCCCCATGATCAGCACCGGCACCTCCATGGTCGCAATGCTGTGGGCCTGGATCAGCAGCTGTTCCAGCTGGGGATTGCGGGTCAGGATCAGCGACTGCCACTCCTGCTGCTGTTTCGGCCGGGTCAGGCTCAGCGCATGTTCGATGGTGGCGAACAGCTCATCCTTGTTGATGGGTTTGGTCAGAAAGCTGAAGACGCCGGAGCGGGTCGCCTGAATGGCGTCCGGGATGGTGCCGTGGGCGGTCATGATGATCACCGGCAACCCCAGCCACTGAGCCTGGATCCGCTCGAACAGCGCCAGACCGTCCATGCCGGCCATCCGCAGATCGCTCAGCACCAGATCGGCCCGTTGCTGACGCAACCGGTCGAGGGCTCCTTCCGCACTGTCGGCGGTATCCACTTCATAACCCTGACTGCGCAGCCGCATGCTCATCAGTTTGAGCAGGCTGACGTCGTCATCCACCAACAGGATCCGGCTCATGGTATTACCTCACGATTCTCGTTCAGCTTGCGCTGGTTGAGCTGGTCGTCGATGGCGGTCAGCTGCTCGATCTGGCGGCGCAGCCGCTGGATCTCCTGACTCTGGTCATCGCGACGGCTGTCGCGGGCCAGCAGCTGTTCGCCGAGGGCGATCCAGCTACGTAAAAAGGCCTGCGCATCGAGACCCAGCGCGGGCAACATCTGCTTCAGGCGCGCCAGACCGGCGGTGCGATTGGCCACCGATTCGGCGGGGTGGGAGTCCACCATCGCCAGACTGACCCGGCTCTCCAGATCGTCGGCCCCTTTCAGACGCTGACGCTCCTGCACCCGTTGTTGGGGGTGACTGGCCAGCAGCCAGTCGGAGTATTGCAGGCGCACCTGCATCTCCTTGTTGGCAAACTCCATCCGCTTGGCAAAAGCGATATCGGAGGACTCCCGCTGTGCCTGTTGCGGCAGCAAGGAGCAACCCGCGAGCAGCCCTGCCATCAGAGCTGGAAATACGCGTTGTATCTTCATAGTCCTCATTTCAACGTCAACCTGAAACAGACATCCGCCTGTTCATCCTCTACCAGAACCAGTTCCCCCCCCAGGCTGTTGGCAGACTCGCGGGCGATGGAGAGGCCCATGCCCGAGCCTTTCAAGAGACCTTGCCGCACTGTGCTGCCCTGCTCGAAGGGTTCAAAAATGCGTTGCTGATCGGCCACGGGGATCTTGGGCCCCTCGTTGGCCACTTCCAGCCAGCTTATCTGTTCATTCTGCCCCGCCCTGATCCAGATATTGCCTCCGCTGGCGCCGTAACTGACGGCGTTGGAGAAGAGGTTATCGAGGATCAGTCGTAGCCGGTAGGGCTCCGCCCACAGGGTAACCGGCACGGTCGGCAAGTGTACACGGATCTGCTTGGACTCCAATGCCAGCCGGTACTCGGCAGAAAGTTCCGACAACATCGGCAGCAGGGGGACGGGCTCCAGTTCGAAGGCCTCCTGCTGACTGAGCCGGTTGAAGTCGAGCAGCCGCTCGATCAGGGTCTGCAGGCGCCGACTGTTCTCGTCGAGCATCTGGCAGATCTCCAGCTGATCCGGCGTCAAAGGCCCGACCAGCTGCTCGCAGAGCAGATCCGTCCCCTCCCGCAGCACCGCCAGCGGGGTCTTGAGCTCGTGGGAAACATGGCGCAGGAACTGGTATTTCTGCAGCTCCAGCTCCTTGAGTTTGTCGTGCAGCCAGACGATCCGCTCCCCCAGCAATACCAGCTCGGCAGGGCCGTCAACCGGCTTGGGATCGGGTTCGACCCCGGCTCCCAGGCTCAAGATGCGCGACTCAATCTGTCGTACCGGGTGGATGATAAGGTAGGTGAAGATAAAGACCATCAGCAGGCTGAGCGCCGCGACCGCTCCACTCACCCACCAGAGCTCGCTGGTCAGTCCGGCGATAGTGAGCTGTACCCGATCCATGTGTTCGTCAACCCGGCTGCGGGTGACTATTTCGAGCTGCTTGTTGGCATCGTTGAACTGCTCCAGCTTGTCTCCCGCTACCGCCGCCCGGGCCAGCGCGGCATCCTGCAGGCTGTCGAGCCAGGCCAGCCCCTGATCGAGCCCGCTATAGAGCTGGCCATCGGTGATGGAGTTGCGGTGTTCCGCCAACAACACCCGATAACCATCGAGTTGCTGCTGGTAGCTGGTGAGACTGCGGCGATCCCCCAGCACCGCGAAGCGACGCAAGGTGCGTTCGATATCGATGGCTTGCGCCGTCAGCAGGGTAGCGCGGCGGGTATCCTTGACCGCCCGCTCCATCTCGTCGCTGGTGAGCTGACTGAGGTGGGCAAGGGAGGTGCTGTTGTGCCAGATCATGCCGCCCAGCGGCATCAATACCAGCACAAATCCCATCAATACCACCTGCAGCAGGGAGCGTGGGCGAACCTTGGTCATCATCTCTTCTCTTGCATTCTCACCGGTGCGCCAGCATAGCCGCACCGCCCCAAAAAACAAAACCGGCCAACAGGCCGGTTTGTATTATCTGGATTGTGGTGATTCACGCCAACGCGACAGAGGCCAGACAGATAATCATGATCATCGCCAGCGCGCCCGAGGCGGTCAACAGCGCCCATTTCAGCTCCACACTCATGCAAACCTCCTTTCTGCCAATCAGTGCCGGATCACAATAGATAAGACAATGTTAAGCCATAGTTAATCCGATAACCGTGAGCTGCGTATACATTTCAGATGAGCCCAACCCCGGGAAGGTGAGCATGTTCTATCTGTGTAGCATTGGTTCCAATATTGACCCGCATATTCATGTCAGCCGCGCGCTGGCTGAGCTGTTTGCGAACGTCGGCCCCCTGCGGCTGAGTTCGGTGATCCGCACCAAGCCGGTGGGAATGCACTCCAGCCACGACTTTCTCAACTGCCTGCTGGTGGTGGAGAGCCCGCTCGATGCCACCCGCCTCAAGCAGCACTTTGTCGCCCTTGAAGTGGCTCACGGCCGGGATCGCAGCGATCCGCTCTGCAAGGTGCACGATCGGCCGCTCGACATCGATATTCTGGCCAGCAACAGGAGCGGTGACTTTGCCTCGGCAGAGGTCGATTCCTATCTGGCGGAGCTGCTGGCCGAGCTCTACGGCCATGGCGAGGTGCATGACCCCAAGGTGGCGCTGCAAGTGACGCTCCCTGCCCCGTCGGGCAAGCTCAAACCCGGCAAGGGCTTGCTGACCCGGCAGGTCGGGCTGGAGCCGCTGGTGCTTGGCAAATCTTCAGAGAGTGGCCAGCGCGCGCCCGCCATCTACCTTGATGCTGGCCCCCGTCATATAACTGTTCCCCATCAGTAACTGCACCGCCTGCCAGATGGGCTCCAGTCCTCCCTCCCGCGCCAGCGGCGTTTTCGCCAACACCTGCTGGCGCCACGCCTCGTCATGCTCGTCGAGAAACAGGATCGGCCCCGGCTCTATGGTGTTGACCCGAACCGCAGGCGCCAGCTCCCGGGCAAAGCTCATGGCTAGCGAATGGGCTCCCGCCTTGGTGGCCACATAGCTGGCAAAACGGGGGGCCGGGGCATGAATATAGATATCGGTGATGTGAATGATGCTGGCGTTGGGATTGCTGGCCAGCCGGGGGGCCAGCGCCCGGTTTAGCTGGAAGGGGGCCGCCATGTGTACCCGGTAGAACTGCTCGAACTGGGCCAGTTGCGCCGCCGGATCAGTTGCCTGCGGCTCGAAGGTCGAGGCGTTGTGGATCACCAGCGCCAGATCCTGATGGGCAGCCAGCACATCGATCAGCTTACCAACGTCCTCTTCCCGGCCAAAATCCGCCTGCACCAGCTCGACCCCCAATGCAGCCAGCGTGGCCAGCTCCGGCCGCTCGCTGCGATAGCTGCCCGTCACCTGCCAACCCGCTGCCACCAGCTGTTCACAGAGATAAAATCCGAGTCGACGGCCGCAGCCCGTAACCAATGCACGCATACGATCTCCTTTCCCTTTCATGGTCTTGCATGAACGAAGCCCGCCTGCCAGCGGATCACCGCCGATGGCCAGTGCCTATCAATCCCTGCGGCACAAGCCATTGGTCGCGGGCCACCCACCCGCGTCATAGTGGCGGCATCCCCCTCTTGCGGAGTCACCACCATGCTGAAAGTACACCACCACATGGGTCGCCTGACCCACTCCCTCACTGCCGGACTCGGCCTGGCAGAAGCGCTGGATCGCCTGCATCAATCGGGTCTTGGCGGCCTGCCGGTACTGGATGAGCAGAAACGGCTGATCGGCTTTCTTTCCGAACAAGATTGCATCCCCAGCCTGCTCACCGGCAGCTACCACTGCGATACCCGCACCCGGGTGGAGGATCTGATGAACCGCTCGCCCCTCTCGGTCGGGCCGGATGAGAGCATTCTGGATCTGGCTCGCCAGATGGCCGATGCCAAGCCCAAGATCTACCCGGTGCTGCAACAGGGCAAGGTGATCGGCATCATCAGCCGCCGTCAGGTGATGCAGGCCCTCAACCAGCAGATGAAGGTGTGCCAGCAGACCTAGATCTGGTAATGCCCCTTGTCACCGATATCGAAGTGCAGGGGCATCCGCCACTTGGCCAGCGCCAGCAAGGTCAACAGGGCGCCGCAGACCAGCGCCACCAGTGCGGCGGCCCACTCCACCCGCAACCACTCCAGCAGCCATAACGCCGGCAGCAATACGGGCACCAGCTTGATGCCGGGAATGGCGAAGCAAAACTGCTCCTTGAACGCCAGCCCGGAGAGGGTCGCCAACGCCGCCCCCAGCACTAGCGCATCCGGAGCCCCCACCGCTGCCAGGGCCAATGCGCCCCACCCAAAACCCTGCAGAATCAGGCGAATCCGCTTGTCGTAGATATGCAGCGAGAAGCCGCAGATTGCGCTTGCCACTGTCAGCGACATCAACCATTGTGCCGACGGGAGCAATGCCATCCCGCTCAGCAGCGCCGCACCGCGGCAAAGCAGCAACAGGGCAGCCGCACTCAAGCCAAGGCGGTAGAGCGAGACGGTCAACTTGTCGATCCCGTCCAGCGGGCTCTCGATTTCAGGATTTGCCATAATGTCTCCCCCTTACTTATGGTGCACAACCCAATATACTGGGGCACGACGATGCAATATGCATGATGGATTCAGGAGAGGTAGTTTGCGTGTGAACCAGCGATCTTGGCTACTCTTTCCACTCTTGTTTCCGCTCTGTCTGTCCGCCAAAGAGCTTGTTCTCTGTGGTATACCCGAGCCTATCTTCAAGTATCTTGGTGAAGACAAACAACCCCGCGGCCTAGATATCGATATCGTCACCGCCATCTTTGGCAAGCTGGGGATCCCTGTCCGAATAGAACTGATCGACTCCGGCGCCCGCCTCACCCGCAATGCCGAAACCGGTCTCTGCGATATGGTACTGACCCACTCCTACAAGGCGGAGCGAGAGCGCTATCTCATCTACCCCCAGCAGGCCCATATTCGCCACAGCTGGCACTTCTTTGTCCGCAAGGCAGACCTGCTGAAGATCCGTTACGAGACGCCGGCCGACCTCAAACCCTGGCGCATCGGCGTTACCAGGGATTTCTCCTATACCCCCGAGCTCACCGCGGCCATGGCCGATCCAACCTACCACTTTCAGCAAATTCCGATGAATCGGCTGCAGCTGCGCAAGTTGCTGGCCGGGCGGATAGATACCGTGCCCATGCCGCTGGTCACCGCCTTTGCCCAGATCAGGGACGAGGGGCTGGAGGGCAAGCTTGACTACCTGCCCAAGCCGCTCAAGAGCAGCCCCTACTTCAACACCTGGGCCCGCGCACGGGCGGATGCACAGACCCCCGCCCTGATGGCGGCCTACGATGCCGAACTGCTGCGCATGAAGCGAAACGGCAGCCTCAAGGCCCTCTACGACAAGTACGCCATCCCCTATATCGAACCCTGATCAAGGGGTCAGGGTTTCACATCCCGCAGGATCGGGTTTTGCAGTGAAATCAGGGTTTCAGTGGACTGGATCTCGTCGATGGTCTGGATCTTGTTGATCAGCACTATCTGCAGCTCGTCGATGGAGCGGGTCATCACCTTCATGAAGATGCTGTAGTGGCCCGTGGTGTAGTAGGCCTCCACCACTTCGTCCAGCGCCTGCAGCTTGGCCAGTGCCGAGGGGTAATCCTTGGCACTCTTCAGATTGATCCCGATAAAGCAGCAGACGTCGTAACCCAGCTTCTTGGGGTTAACCTGCACCCGTGTCCCCTCGATGATCCCCGCCTGTTTCATCTTCTCCACCCGCACATGGATGGTGCCCGGGCTGACCGCCAGTTGTTTCGCAAGTTCGGCGTAAGGGATCCGCGCATTCTCCATCAGAGCGGTGAGGATGGCCTGATCGAGATTATCGATCCGGTAATTTTCCGGCATTTTTTTGCACTCCCGTTGGCGATATCTCATTAAACAACGGCTTATTTTGAAGAAAAAAACACATAAAGCCTATTTCTATTATAGAATATTGAATTTAGTCGCCAATCTGTTGAAGAATCACCACATCCAACGGGGTTTGAAACAGGAATTCAGCATGAAACAGCACTACATTCGCAGCCAACAGCAGATCAGCTTCGTCAAAGAGATGTTCTCCCGCCAACTCGCCCAGCAACTGAGTCTGATGGAGGTGCAAGCCCCCATTCTGAGCCGGGTCGGTGATGGCACTCAGGACAACCTCTCTGGCCACGAGAATGCAGTGCAGGTCAAAGTGAAAACCCTGCCGGAGCACAGCTACGAAGTGGTTCATTCACTCGCTAAATGGAAGCGCCAGACTCTGGGTCGCTTCGGCTTCGGCCCGGGTGAAGGGATCTACACCCACATGAAGGCGCTGCGTCCGGATGAAGACAAGCTCACCCCCATCCACTCGGTCTACGTGGATCAGTGGGACTGGGAGAAGGTAATGCCGAGCGAGCGCCGCGATCTGGCCTATCTGCAGGAGACCGTGCGCGGCATCTGGGCCGCCATCAAGGCCACCGAGCGCGCGGTCTGTGCCGAGCATGAGCTGACCCCCTTCCTGCCAGCCGAGATCCAGTTCCTGCATAGCGAAGAGCTGCTGACCCGCTACCCGGACCTCGATGCCAAGGGGCGCGAGCGCGCCATCGCCAAAGAGCTGGGGGCCGTGTTCCTGATCGGTATCGGCGGCGCCCTCTCCCACGGCGAGCGCCACGATGTACGCGCCCCGGACTATGACGACTGGAGCAGCCACAGCGAGCTGGGTCTGGCGGGTCTGAACGGAGATATTCTGGTGTGGAACCCGGTACTGCAAGACAGCTTCGAGATCTCCTCCATGGGGATCCGGGTCGACGCCGAGGCGCTGCGCCGCCAGCTCGCCATCACCGGCGATGAAGATCGCCTGCAGTATGACTGGCATCAGGATCTGCTGGCCGCACGGATGCCGCAGACCATCGGCGGCGGCATCGGTCAATCCCGTCTGGCCATGCTGCTGCTGCAAAAAGAGCATATAGGTCAGGTGCAAGTCGGCGTTTGGCCATCAGAGATGAAGGCTGCTGTACCGGGCATGCTGTAAACGAGTTGATTTCATCGGTCTGGCCCGCAAGCTGTGGCTCGCGGGTCAGCCCTGAAGGTGTGTGGCGGTGCGGACTGAACGAGCGCAGTCCGGACATGCTGTAAGCCGTGTGGCCATCCCTGATGGCCCGCGGCGAAACCGGGGCTTGCCCCTGCGACCCGCTCAACCCACGCCAGGTCGCGTCACTACATTCCTCCCGGCAATCTTCGGATTGCCGTTTTTTTTTGCGTCCGAGTCCCCGCCGCCAGATATGACAACGCCAGCCCGAAGGCTGGCGTTGCAAACATCGACACGAGATCGGTTACTGGGTCATGGTCAGGCCGTTGCTGTCGGCCCCCAGCAACAGTTTTTTGCCCGGAACGATGCGGCCGGAGAGCAGCGCCTGCGCCAGCGGGTTTTCCACCTTGTGCTGGATCGCCCGTTTGAGGGGCCGTGCCCCGTAGACAGGGTCGAACCCGGCATGCACCAGCTTCTCGAGCAGCGCTTCGCTCACCTCCACCTCGTAACCCTGAGCCTCCAGTCGGCCCATCAGGCTCTTGAGCTGGATGCGGGCGATGGACTTGATGTGATCCTCGCCGAGGGGGTGGAACACCACCGTCTCGTCGATCCGGTTGATAAACTCCGGCCGGAAGCTGCGAGTCAGTACCTCCATCAGCATGGCCTTCATCTCGTCGTAATCTTTCTCGGAGTGGTGCTCCTGAATGAGATCCGACCCGAGGTTGGAGGTCATGATCACCACCGAGTTGCGGAAATCGACGGTACGGCCCTGACCATCGGTCAGGCGACCATCATCGAGCACCTGCAACAGGATGTTGAACACATCCGGGTGCGCCTTCTCCACTTCGTCCAGCAGGATCACCGAGTAGGGGCGACGGCGTACCGCCTCGGTCAGATAACCGCCCTCCTCGTAACCCACATATCCGGGAGGTGCCCCCACCAGACGGGCCACGCTGTGTTTCTCCATGAACTCGGACATGTCGATCCGCACCATGGCATCCTGGGTATCAAACAGGAACTCCGCCAGCGCCTTGCACAGCTCGGTCTTGCCCACCCCGGTCGGGCCGAGGAACAGGAAGGAACCGATGGGGCGGTTCGGATCGGAAAGCCCGGCACGGGAGCGGCGAATGGCGTTGGAGACCGCTTCGACCGCCTCCTCCTGGCCGATCACCCGGCTGTGCAGTTGCTCTTCCATCCGCAGCAGCTTGTCGCGCTCCCCTTCCAGCATGCGGGCCACCGGAATGCCGGTCCAGCGGGCCAGCACGTCGGCTATCTCCACATCGGTGACCCGGTTGCGCAGCAGGCTGGTCTCCTGCATCTCGGCCTGGGTGGCGAGATCCAGCTGTTTCTCCAGCTCGGGGATGCGGCCATATTGCAGCTCGGACATCCGACCCAAGTCGCCTGCGCGGCGTGCCACATCGAGATCCTGACGGGCCTGCTCCAGCGCCGCCTTGATGTGCTGGGTACCGGCGAGAGCGGCCTTCTCGGCCTTCCACACCTCGTCCAGCTCGTTGTATTCCCGATCTTTTTCGCCAATCTCCTGATTGATTAGCTCCAGACGCTTGCGGCTGGCATCGTCGTCCTCCTTCATCAGCGCCTGCTGCTCCAGCTTGAGCTGGATGATGCGCCGCTCGAGGCGATCGAGCGCCTCCGGCTTGGAGTCGATCTGCAGCCGGATGCTGGCCGCCGCCTCGTCGATGAGGTCGATGGCCTTGTCCGGCAGCTGGCGATCCGCGATATAGCGGTGCGACAGCTGGGCCGCCGCCACGATGGCGGGGTCGGTGATCTGCACATGGTGGTGCAGCTCGTAACGCTCTTTCAGGCCGCGCAGGATGGCGATGGTGTCCTCCACGCTCGGCTCTTCCACCAGCACCTTCTGGAAACGACGCTCGAGGGCCGCATCCTTCTCGATGTACTGACGGTACTCATCCAGGGTGGTGGCACCGACGCAGTGCAGGTCGCCACGGGCCAATGCCGGTTTCAGCATATTGCCGGCATCCATGGCCCCTTCGCCCTTGCCGGCGCCGACCATGGTGTGCAGCTCGTCGATAAAGAGGATGACGTTGCCCTCCTCCTTGGCGAGATCGTTCAGTACGGCTTTGAGCCGTTCTTCAAACTCGCCGCGATATTTGGCACCGGCTACCAGCGCCCCCATATCGAGGGAGAGCACCCGCTTGTTCTTCAGCCCTTCCGGCACTTCGCCGTTGATGATGCGCTGGGCCAGCCCCTCGACGATGGCGGTCTTGCCGACACCGGGGGCACCGATCAGCACCGGGTTGTTCTTGGTGCGGCGTTGCAGCACCTGAATGGTACGGCGGATCTCGTCATCACGGCCGATCACCGGGTCGAGCTTGCCGATTTCGGCCCGCTCGGTCAGATCGATGGTGTACTTCTCCAGCGCCTGACGGTTCTCCTCGGCGTTGGCATCCTCCACCTTCTTGCCGCCACGCACCTTGTCGATGGCCGCTTCCAGTTTCTCCTTGGTCAGCCCCTGGGCACGCAGCAGCTCGCCCAGGTTGCCCTTCTCGTCGAGGGCCGCCAGCACGAACAGTTCGGAGGAGATGAACTGATCCTTGCGCTGCTGAGCCAGTTTGTCGCAGACGTTGAGCAGGCGACCGAGGCCGTTGGAGAGCTGTACGTCCCCCTCCACCCCGCTCACCTTGGGCAGGCGATCGAGCTCCTCGCCGAGGCGGGAGCGCAAAGAGTTGATATCCAGCCCGGTCAGGGTCAGCAGCGGACGGATAGAGCCGCCATCCTGATTAACCAGCGCGGTCATCAGATGGACGGGTTCGATAAATTGGTGGTCACGACCCAGCGCCAAAGACTGGGCATCGGAAATAGCAATCTGGAATTTGCTGGTCAGGCGATCGAGGCGCATTGCACTCCCCCTTCAAACAGGCAGACGCCGCTTGCGCGGCAAACAACATAATTTTCTGAGATGAAAGATGAGGCCCGTACGGGCTATTTCAAGGGCATGGGCTGGTTATTTTTTCTGCAAAGCGGGGAGAAGGCAGGATCCCCGCCTCTCTCATACAGATTTAGTCTTGAGAGAGACGGGGTATTACTTGGCGGGTGATTGCTTAGCGGGCCAACCAGATGAGAGAGGCCATGCGGCCGGTCTGGCCATCGCGGCGATAAGAGTAGAACTGCTCGCTATCGCTGAAGGTACAGTGCTCGCCGCCATAGACAGCATTCACCCCGGCGCGGGCCAGCCGCAGCCGCGCCAGCTGGTAGATATCCGCCAACCATTTGCCTTCGTTGGGCGAAGGCACGAAGGCTGCTTCTGCCTCGGCCTGCTCCGCCATAAAGGCCTCGCGCACCTCGTCACCCACTTCAAACGCGGTAGGGCCGATGGCCGGGCCAAGCCAGGCCAGGATCTCGCCCGGCTCGCAGCCCATGGCGGCGATGCTCGCCTCCAGCACCCCCTCTTTCAACCCACGCCAGCCAGCGTGGGCCGCAGCCACCACAGTCCCCGCCCGATCGCAGAACAGCACCGGCAGACAGTCGGCAGTCATCACAATGCAGGCCTGATCTGCCTCGTGGGCGCAAGCCGCGTCGGCATCCGGCGCCTGCTGATAATGGCTACTGACCGGATGAACGACGGTGCCGTGCACCTGATTGAGCCAGTTGAGGGGGCCGGGGATCCGGGCGGCCTGCTGCAAGCGGGCGCGATTGGCCTCAACCAGCACCGGTTCATCCCCCACGTGAGCCCCCAGATTGAGGCCGGCAAAGACCCCTTCACTGACACCACCATCCCGGGTGGTCGACAAGGCTCTGACGTTGGCAGGTGCTGGCCAATCGGGTTCGATCCATTTCATCTGTGACTCCTTCAATTCACCGCTATAAAAAACGGGGCTCCTGCAAGGGAACCCCGTTTGGCATCTCTTCGGGCCGGATGACGGCAGAAACCGACGCAGGCCCTATTGCATCAGTTCCAGACCAGATCGTCCGGATTGGCGATAGTATCCGCACGCAGCACTTCCATCAGATCCACCATGTCCTGTGGTGTCTCGGAGTGCCACTGCATCACTTCACCCGTGATGGGGTGCGCCAGTTGCAGCATGGTGGCATGCAGCGCCTGACGGTTGAAGCTGCGTAGCATCTGGGTCAGCTCCGGCGTCGCGTTGCGCAGCAGGCGCAGACGACCACCATAAGCGGGATCGCCCACCAGCGGGTGCTTGATGTGGGCCATGTGGACACGGATCTGGTGGGTACGACCGGTCTCCAGACGCAGACGCAGACGGGTGTGGCCACGGAACTTCTCGTGAACCCGGTAGTGGGTCACGGAAGGACGACCATTGGGCACCACAGCCATATGGGTACGCTGGGTCGGGTGACGGCCGATGGGCGCATCAACTGTGCCACCTGCGGTCATGTGACCGATGGCGATGGCCTCGTATTCACGGGTGATCTGGCGCGCCTGCAGCGCTTCCACCAGATGGGTCTGGGCAGGAACTGTCTTGGCAACCACCATCAGCCCGGTGGTGTCTTTATCCAGACGGTGCACGATACCGGCACGGGGCACCTCGGCAATGCCGGGGTAACGGTGCAGCAGGGCGTTGAGGATGGTGCCATCCGGCGTACCGGCGCCCGGGTGAACCACCAGTCCGGCCGGTTTGTCGATCACCAGAATGTGTTCATCTTCATAAACGATGTTGAGCTCGATCTCCTGGGCATCCCAGCGGGTATCGGCTTCCAGCTCGACATTCACATGCACCTGTTGCCCGGCCAGAATTTTCTCGCGCGGGGTGTTGGCAACCTGACCGTCCAGGGTCACTCTGTCCTGTAAAATCCACTCCTTGATGCGGGTGCGGGAGTAGTCTGGAAACAATTCGGCCAGGGCCTGGTCGAGTCGCTGCCCGAATTGGTGATCCTGGAATTCGCCTGTCAGTTCAATATGCTGGCTCATGTATGGTCTCTTGAGCGGGGGGTATCAATTCGAAATAATCCGGGTATTCTAGCTTTTCTTTTAGCCAAGCATAACGGATACTTTGCCAATTTCGTGGAAATGGACCGGATGTTGTTGATGGGAAAGAAGTCTCACCTGCTGATGTCGCTCGCCTTGGTCGCTACCTTGATCACAGGCTGTTCCAGCACCAAACCCAAGGTACCCGACGAACCGCCGGAGACCCTGTACCAGAAAGCACGCCTCAAACTGGACGTTGGCAATTACGTGCAAGCCACTGAATTGCTGGAGGCTTTGGACTCTCGCTACCCGTTCGGCGCCTACTCCAACCAGGTGCAGCTTGACCTCATCTATGCCTACTACAAGCAGGATGATACCGCTCAGGCGATCGCCAATATCGACCGTTTTATCCGCCTCAATCCGGCGCATAAAAATATCGATTACGTCTTCTATATGCGCGGCCTGACCAACATGGCAGCGGATTACAACTTCTTCCAGAGCCTGTTCGGTATCGATCGGGACGACAAAGACCCGGCTTATGCCCGTCAGGCATTCCAGGACTTCAAGACCCTGCTGCAGAACTACCCCAACAGTGTCTATGCTGCCGATGCCCGCGCCCGCATGATTGGCCTGAAGAATCGTCTGGCCAGATATGACCTGAGCGTGGCCGAGTATTACGTGAAGCGTGATGCACTGGTCGCGGCCGCCAACCGGGCCAAGCTGCTTGTCGAGACCTACCCCGACACAGCCGAAACCGAGAAGGCGCTGGAGATCATGGTCGAGTCTTACGACACGCTGAAGATGCCGCAGCTGGCCAAGCATGCCCGCGAAGTGCTGGCCAAGAACTTCCCGGAGAACCGCCTCGGCCGTGGCTGAGTGATACGGATCAACCGGTAACAAAAAACCGATGCCTTGGCATCGGTTTTTTTATCGCTGCAATTTAACCACTGATATTACCTGCAGAGGATCTGCAGAGCAGGGGCAGCGTGACGGCGCCCTCCCTGCACCGTCATCACAGCTCTTACTTCGCGACATTGCCCGCCACGTTCAGGGCATCCCAGGTGCGGGAGAAGGGCGGCGCGTAGGCAAAGTCCAGCATGCCGAGCTGCTCGGTGGTCACCCCCATGGTGATGGCGACCGCCAGCGCGTCGATGCGGTGTACCGCCCCCTTGCGACCGAGGATCTGGCCGCCCAGCAGCCGCTTGCTGCCCGCCTCATAGACCAGCTTGACGTGGATGTCTGACTGGCCCGGGCAGTAGTTGGTGTGGCACTTGTCCTTGATCACCACGGTGCGATAGTCGATGCCCATCGCCTTGGCTTCCTGCTCGGAAAGGCCGGTACGGCCCGCCTCCAGCCCCAGCACCTTGAGTGCCGCGGAGCCGAGAGTGCCCGGGAACGTCTGCTCGGCCCCTGCCAGGTTTTCACCCACCATGCGCCCCAGCTTGTTGGCGATGGTGGCGAGCGGCACATAGACCTGCTGCTGCTTCACGCTGTGCCAGACGCTGGCACAGTCACCGGCCGACCAGACGTTGGCCAGCGAGCTGCGTCCCTGACGGTCCACCTTGATGGCGCCATTGCCGAGCCGCTCGATGCCGGTGTCGGCCAGAAACTCGGTGTTGGGCTTGACCCCGGTGCAGACCACCACGATATCGGCCTCGTACTCGCCCTGGCTGGTTCGCACGCCGGTCACCCGGCCATCCCCCAGCAGCGCTTCAACTCGCTCACCCAGATGGAGAGAGACGCCCTGCTCGCGCAGTTCGGTTTCGATGTGTTGGGTGATCTCGCCATCAAACGCGTCGGGGATGACTCGATCCGCCAGCTCGATGAGACGCACCTCTTTGCCCTGATGGACCAGTGCCTCGACCACCTCCAACCCGATAAAGCCGGAGCCGATTACCACGGCGCGACGATTGTTCTTGTCTTGCACCGCCGCTTTGAGCGCCAGTCCATCGGCCATCCGGCGCAGGCCGAATACCCCTTGCTGCTGCAAACCCGGAATGGGGGGCATCACTTCGCGGGCACCGGTGGCGATCATCAGCCGATCGTAGCGATCGGTGAAGGTGTCGCCGTTATGCTCTACCAGCAGGGTCTGGGCCGCAGCGTCAACGCTCAGTACCCGATGGCCAGTCTTGACCTCGATCCCCTTGGCGGCGAACTGCTCGGGGGTGAACTCGGCCATGTAGCCGGGCTCCTGAAACTCGTCGCCGACGAAGTAAGGCAGGCCACAGGCGCCGAAGGAGATCACCTCGGAGGCCTCATAAACGACGATCTCGGCCTCTCTGGCCAGACGGCGCGCCTTGGCGGCCGCGCTCATACCGGCGGCTTCGCCACCGATGATCAGAATTCTCATTGTTTTTTCCTCTCAATGGCGCAGGGAGGGCATGCCCTCCCTGCGGTCTATGACGGGAAAGGGTCACCCCTTTCCACGCCCAGATCAACCAACAGCAAATCAGACGGTGGACTCTTCGCCGTCCAGACTTACTTCGTGATCGCTGTTGAACACATGCATGTCGGTTTCGCCCATCAGGCGGCTGGTGACAGTCCCTGCTGTGATGGAGCCGGAGACGTTCAGGGCGGTACGACCCATGTCGATCAGCGGCTCGATGGAGATGAGCAGACCGGCCAGCGCCACCGGGAAGTCCAGTGCGGAGAGCACGATCAGCGCGGCAAAGGTGGCGCCACCGCCAATCCCGGCAACCCCAAAGGAGCTGACGGTGATGATGGCGATCAGGGTCATGATGAAGCCGGGATCCATCGGGTTGACCCCGACGGTCGGGGCAATCATCACTGCCAGCATGGCCGGATAGATACCGGCGCAGCCGTTCTGGCCGATGGTGGAACCGAAGGAGGCTGCGAAGTTGGCGATCCCCTCCGGAATACCCAGCGACTTGGTCTGGGTCTGCACGTTCATCGGGATGGAGCCCGCGCTGGTGCGCGAGGTGAAGGCAAACGCCAGCACCGGGGTGATCTTCTTGAGGAAGCGGGCGGGGTTGATGCCGACCATGCTCACCAGCAGCAGATGTACCGCGAACATCAGCGCGATAGCGCCGTAAGAGGCCATCACAAAGCTGAGCAGGTTGATGATGTCAGCGTAGTTGGAGCCGGAGACCACCTTGGTCATCAGCGCCAGCACACCGAACGGGGTCAGGCGCAGCACCAGGGTCACCATGCGCATCACGATGGCATGGGCCACGGCCACGAAGTGGCTGAAGCTGGCGAAGATCTCCGGCTTCTTGCGGGCAATGCCGGTGGCGGACAAGCCGATGAAGATCGAGAAGATCACCACGGCAATGGTGGAGGTCTTGCGCGCCCCGGTCATGTCGAGGAAGGGGTTGGCGGGAATGAACTCCAGCATCATCTTGGCAAACGACATGCTCTCGACGCTGCCGAGGGTGGTCTGCAGCGCGGCGCCACGGGCGCTTTCGGCGGCCCCGGAGGTGAGCCCTTCGGCGGTCAGGCCAAACAGGTTGGACATCAGGATGCCCGCCCCGGCGGCGATGGCGGTGGTGAAGATCAGCACGCCGATGGTCATGGCGCTGATCTTGCCCAGCGCAGTGCCGCCATTGAGCTTGAGGATGGCACCGATGATGGAGACCATGATCAGCGGGATGATGATCATCTGCAGCAGCTTCACATAGCCGCCACCCACGATATCCAGATAGTCGATGGTCTGGACAATGACCGGCGACCCAGCGCCATAGAGCAGTTGCAGCGCGGCACCGAACAGAATACCGAGCCCCAGACCGGCAAAGACCCGGCGGGTGAAGCTCACATGTTTTTCCTGTAACCGGTAGAGAAAGAACAGCAAGATGGCGGCGATGGCCAGATTGCCGATAACGCTAAATGTCATGGTATGACTCCCCAAAAAGCGGGCTTGCGCCCGAGAAACAAGAGCAAGCGCCATGCTTGCCCTGGCAACCGTGTCAGACGGTCTGCGCCGTCGTGACAAGAACAAGGGGGTCTATCGCCCCCTTGTCACAGATTCACTGCTTCTGCTGTTTCGCTCGCATGATGTTGATGATTTCGATGTCGGTATCCAGCATCCCCTGTTTGGAGAGGCGGCCCAGATTGGCAATAGTCTCGTCCACGTCATCGGAGACGATCCCCTCGCTCTGGGGGACATGCAGGTTGTTGATGGCCATCAGGGAAGACTTCACCGCCGCCGAGGTGGAGGTGGAGACCTTCATGGAGCAGGCGCTGCCCGCGCCGTCACAGATGATGCCGGAGACATCGCCAATCATGTTGTTGATGCAGTGGCTGATCTGCTGATACTGGCCGCCCAGCAGCCAGGTGATGGCAGCACCGGAGCCCATGGCGGCGGTACTGGCGGCGCACAGCGCCGACAGCTTGTTCTGATAGGTTTTGATGTAGATGGCCACCAGATGGCTCATCACCAGCGCCCGGGTCAGCTGCTCGTCACTCACCTTGAGGAAACGGGCGGCGGCGACCACCGGCATGGTGGCGGCAATGCCCTGATTGCCGGAACCGGAGTTGGACATGGCGGGCAGCATGGCGCCATCCATCCGTGCATCGGAGGCAGCGGAGGAGAGACGCATCGCCAACGTCATCAGGTCGTCCGAGAGCAGCTTGCGCTCCACCTGCTCGGTGAGGATCTTACCGATCTGCAGGCCGTAACCCTGCAACCCCTCATCTGCCAGCGCCTGATTCATGGTGGAGGCCTCGCGGATAAAGTCGATCTCCGCCAGCGGCACTTGCAATGCAAAATCGACAATCTCCCGCAGGGTCATGGTCGGTTTGGCGGATTTGGCGGGCTGGATCTGCACGCCGGGGGCACTGTTCTGCTCCATCAGCACCTCGCCATCCTTCTCCATCAGGATGATGCGGGTGTGGTCGGTGCAGATCACCACCCGGGCGCTGTGGCCTGCAACTTCCGCCAGCACCTCGGCGTAGAGCACGTCCGGCACATCCTTCACATCCACTTTGATGACCGGCAGCAGTGCCTTGGCCGCCTCGACCTGGGCCGGGGTGAGAGTCTTGAGCACCTCCAGCCCGGCATCGGGATTGCCGCCGGTGATGCCGACCGCAGCCGCCACCGGCAGGCCGATCATGCCGGTACCCGGCACCCCGACTCCCATGCCGTTCTTGAACAGGTTGCCACTGACCCAGACGTTGATGCGGGTCGGATCCTGCCCCAGCAGCTTGCGGCAGTTGGCCGCCGCCAGCGCCACCGACATCGGCTCGGTGCAACCCAGGGCCGGTACCACTTCACGCTTGAGCAGGGTAATAAAGTCGGTCCATTGTGCTTTCATCTGTGCATTCTCATCTTGGTGGCGCAATGCCTGTTCATCGCCACAGGCAACAGCATGGCAAAAAAGGGTGACCCTGGGTCAACGTCAATCTGGGAGCGCGTCGCAGAGGCGTCGCGAGAGAGGTGGCCGCCCGATGACGGTTCCA
This sequence comes from Aeromonas allosaccharophila, assembly GCF_000819685.1. GTDB lineage: Bacteria > Pseudomonadota > Gammaproteobacteria > Enterobacterales > Aeromonadaceae > Aeromonas > Aeromonas allosaccharophila. The sequence goes on from NZ_CDBR01000062.1 coordinate 60,148, forward strand.
TGCAAATCAACTAAATTTGATATTAATATCAATAAAATCAAATTAAGTTGCGCAGCATCGCTTTTTTCAGCGTTATTATGCCCACCTTTTAACAAAGTGCGACAATTTGTGAAGTCGCGCACAGACGGCGCGATGACTCAGAGGTGATAGCGAGCCAGCAGCTGCTGATAGGCGGGCGTCTGCTTGAATGCTTTGAGCGCGGAGGAGAACTGGATGGCCAGCTGATCGTGGCCAGGCTTGCGGGTAAAACCCAGGAAGTTGCGGTTGTCGTCGGTCAACAGGCGGCTACCATTGAGCACCTGATCCTGCAGCCCCTGAGTGCGCAGCAGATACCGACCGACCCGTTCGTTGAGCACCACCCCGTCCAGCCTGCCAGCCATCATCAGGTGCAACTGCTTGATCATGTTGCCATCGCCGGTCATGGCAACCCGGATGACCCCCTTATCGGCCAGAAAATCAGGGCTGTAGGCATAGTCGGCCTGAACGCCGATCCGCAGCCCCTTGAGGTCGGAGAGTTGCTCGAATTTCACCGGGCGATCCGCCGGATAGAAGAGCACCTCGCCGCTGAGAGATAGCGGCTCTTCGGGATAGTGGAGCCACTGCTGGCGAGCCTCGATATAGAAGACATCGAGTACCGCATCCCCTTGCTTGAGACGGGCCTGCTGCAATACCCGCTTCCAGGGCAGTACCCTCACCTCGGTGCGATAGCCCAGTTGCAGCAACACGGCGCGGGCCAGCTCGAGATCGGCCCCCACCAGCTCGCCATTGTCACTGCGCATCACATAGGGAGGCCACAGCTCGGTCAGTATGGTCAGGGTCGGGGGCTCGTCTGCCAGCGCGCTGCAGCCCAACACCAGCGAGACCAACAGCCAACCGCCTTGCCACCCCCGTCGCCACATCCGCTGCCAATCCATGGGCATATCTCCATACCGCCATGGTTTGAGAGTATACAATCCGGGGGTAATAAAAAAGGAGGCCGAAGCCTCCTTGTTATGCGATACCTGACAGACACTTACAGTGCTTTGAGGATCGCCTCGACGCTGGCCTTGGCATCGCCAAACAGCATCTGGGTATTCTCTTTGAAGAACAGCGGGTTCTGGACACCGGCGTAGCCAGTGTTCATGGAGCGCTTGAAGCCGATGACGTTCTGCGCTTTCCACACTTCCAGTACCGGCATCCCGGCGATCGGGCTGCCCGGATCTTCCATCGCGGCCGGGTTGACGGTGTCGTTGGCACCAATCACCAGCACGGTGTCGGTATCGGCGAAGTCGTCGTTGATCTCGTCCATTTCCAGCACGATGTCATACGGGACTTTCGCTTCAGCCAGCAGCACGTTCATGTGGCCTGGCAGACGACCGGCAACCGGGTGGATACCGAAGCGCACCTTGACGCCGCGATCACGCAGCTTCTGGGTGATTTCAGCCACCGGATACTGGGCCTGTGCCACCGCCATGCCGTAGCCTGGGGTGATGATGACGGAGCTGGAGTTCTTCAGCAGGTCAGCCACTTCCTCGGCGCTGGTTTCGCGGTATTCGCCCATCTCCTGATCAGCCGTGGAGGCCACGCCATCGGAGCCGAAGCCACCGGCGATCACCGAGATGAAGGAGCGGTTCATCGCCTTGCACATGATGTAAGAGAGGATCGCACCGGAGGAACCCACCAGCGCACCCACCACGATCAGCAGGTCGTTGGAGAGCATGAAGCCCGCCGCCGCTGCCGCCCAACCGGAGTAGGAGTTGAGCATGGAGACCACCACCGGCATGTCGGCGCCACCTATGCTGGCCACCAGATGCCAGCCAAAGGCGAAGGCGATCAGGGTCATCACCAGCAGAGCGAAGGTAGAGCCGCCCGCGTTGACGAAGTAGACCATCAGCGCCAGAGAGGCGACCACAGCCAGCAGGTTCAACTTGTGGCGGTGCGGCAGCATCAGCGGCTTGGAGGAGATCAGACCTCGCAATTTGCCGAAGGCAACCACGGAACCGGTGAAGGTCACGGCACCGATGAAGACGCCCAGGAAGATTTCGACCAGGTGGATGTTCAGCATGGCGCCGGTGAGGTGCTCGACCTGGGCGACGCTGGCCGCCTGTTCGAACGCCGCACGAGCGGCTGCCAGAGTCGCATCCAGGTTGGAACCAACGGAGACGACTACCTCAGCAGGAGCAGACGGGTGCAGATCGATGAAGCTGTTGAAGCCCACCAGCACTGCCGCCATACCCACGAAGCTGTGCAGCACGGCCACCAGCTCGGGCATCTCGGTCATCTCGACCTTGAGCGCCAGACGCACGCCGATGGCACCGCCGATCACCATGGCCAGGATGATCCAGTGAACGCCACTGGTCTCCGGGTTGAATACGGTGGCGAGCAGGGCGATAGCCATACCCGCGATACCGAACAGGTTGCCATGCTTGGCCGTTTCTTGCTTCGACAGTCCCGCGAGACTGAGGATGAAGAGCACGGCGGCAACGATATAGGATGCTGTTACCAGTCCTTGAGACACGTTAAACCCCCTTAATCCTTACGGAACATCTTCAGCATGCGCTGAGTGACGGTGAAACCGCCGAAGATGTTGATACTGGCAATCAGCACGGCGACGAACGCCAGCGCGGTGACCAGGGTCGACCCTTGCCCGATCTGCAGCAGGGCACCGACCACGATAATGCCGGAGATGGCATTGGTGACCGACATCAGCGGCGTATGCAGGGCGTGCGAAACGTTCCACACCACGTAGTAACCGACCACACAGGCCAGGATGAATACGGTGAAGTGGGAGAGGAAGGCAGCCGGGGCAACGGACGCAATCCAGCCGAAGGCGGCGATGCCGAGGGCACCGAACACGAACTTCTTGTTGGAGGGCTTGGCCGCTTCTTTCTTGGCGGCCGGTTTGGCGGCAGCCGGTTTTTGCGGGGCGGCAGAGACGGAGATGGCGGGCGGCGGGAAGGTCACTTCACCGGCCTGGATCACCGTCATGTTGCGCTGAACCACGTCTTCGAAGTTGATGGCAACGTTGCCGTCCTTCTCCTTGCACATCAGCTTCATCAGGTTGACCAGGTTGGTACCGTAGAGCTGGGAGGATTGGGCAGGCAGACGACCCGGCAGATCGGTGTAACCGATCACCTTGACGCCGTTGGCGGTGACATGCAGTTCACCCGGCACTGTGTATTCGCAGTTACCACCAGCCTGAGCGGCCATGTCCACGATGACGGAGCCCGGCTTCATGCTGTCGACCATCTCTTTGGTGATCAGCTTGGGAGCCGGCTTGCCCGGGATCAGAGCGGTGGTGATGATGATGTCCACCTCTTTGGCCTGCTGGGCGAACAGCTCCATCTCGGCCTTGATGAACTCTTCGCTCATCACCTTGGCATAACCATCGCTGGATGCGCCGTCTTCGCCACCGAAGTCCAGTTTGAGGAATTCCCCACCCATGGATTCGATCTGCTCGGCCACTTCCAGACGGGTATCGAACGCACGCACGATGGCACCGAGGGAACCGGCCGTACCGATGGCGGCCAGACCGGCGACACCGGCACCGATCACCAACACCTTGGCAGGCGGCACTTTACCGGCTGCGGTGATTTGACCGGTGAAGAAGCGACCGAACTGGTGCGCAGCTTCAACCACGGCGCGATAGCCACCGATGTTGGCCATGGAGGAGAGGGCATCGAGGGACTGGGCACGGGAGATCCGCGGCACCATATCCATCGCCATCACATTGATGTTGCGCTCGGACAGCTTCTTGACCAGCTCAGGGTTCTGGGCAGGCCAAATGAAGCTCACCAGAGTGGCACCATCTTTAATTTGTGCGATCTCGGCATCGGTCGGCGCATTGACCTTGAAGATAAGGTCGGCTTGCCAGACATTCGGCACCACGCTGGCACCGGCAGCCTCGAAGGCGGCATCATCGAAGCTGGCCAACTGGCCTGCGCCGGACTCGATGGCGACCTCGAAGCCGAGCTTTTTCAGCTGCTCGACGGTAGCCGGGGTCGCTGCGACCCGGGTCTCACCGGCGAGACTCTCTCTCGGTATTCCAATCTGCATGACTATTCCCTGATGGTTAATAAACAATCGCTGCCCAGTGTCTCACTTCTGACGAAACAAGACATGACCAAAGTGCAGGTCCAGGGCTCTTTGTTATGAAAATCAGTAGGCTTTACCTCAACCTCCTGTCATGGTCAGGCCCCCGCTTTTCAGGCGCGAAGGTGATTAGTATCAAATTTTGGAGTTTTATTACAACCGCAGTCCCGACGGCACTCGTACAGAATTCAGCCCATCCCTGGCTACGATTAAAAAAAACAAACCAAATTAGAGGCTTATACCAGTAAAAACGGCTGAAAAAAGTGATCCAACCAGTCAAAAAAAATGTTTTACCGGCCCTCTATCTTAGCGTTTTTTGTTCTTACGAAATCCGCTTTCGTCTCACTTCTCGCAGCGAAACGCCGAAAAGTAACATTTTCCCAACAAAAGCGGGGCCACTCAGCCGCCAGATGGCGGGAGAGGGCCCCGACAATTCAATCGTTTCGCCCGTGTGGCGCCGATTGGCGGCCCTTACCAGGCCGCTTCATAAATATGCTGGCTCTGCACCAGATCGATATCGCTGTGCTCGCCCAGACGGGTCATGCCGTGCTCACCCAACTTGCCGATCAGGGTATCGATACCGAGATCTTTGAGGCCGTAGTCACGCAAGCGGGTCTTGACCCCCATCCGCTCGAAGAAGTCGCGGGTCGCAGCGATGGCATCGTCGATGCGCTCCGCTTCGCTGCCGTTGCGCAGACCCCACACCCGCTCTGCGTATTGCAGCAGCTTGGCATGCTTCTGTTTGCGCTTGGCCTGCAACAGGGCGGGCAGTACCGCCGCCAGGGTCTGGGCGTGGTCGAGGCCATGCAGGGCAGTCAGCTCGTGACCCAGCATGTGGGTGGCCCAATCCTGCGGCACACCGGCACCGATCAGACCGTTCAGCGCCATGGTGGCACTCCACATGATGTTGGCGCGCACCTCGTAGTTGTGCGGCTCGGCCAGCGCCTTGGGACCCTCTTCGATCAGGGTCAGCAGCAAGCCTTCGGCGAAGCGATCCTGCACCTTGGCATTGACCGGATAGGTGAGGTACTGCTCCACGGTATGGACGAAAGCATCCACCACTCCGTTCGCCACCTGACGCTCGGGCAGGGTGTAGGTGAGCACCGGATCCAGCACGGCGAAGCGCGGCATCACGAACGGCGAGAAGAAGTGCACCTTGTCGCCACTGCTGCGACGGGTGATGACGGCGCCCATGTTCATTTCGGAACCGGTCGCCGGCAGGGTCAGCACCGAACCGAGCGGGATGGCGGAGCGCACTTCGCTGCCGACGGTCTCGAGAATGTGCCAGGGCTCTTTGGCCAGATCGTAATGTGCAGCAGCGGCGATAAACTTGGTGCCATCGAGCACGGAGCCGCCGCCGACGGCGAGCAGGAAGTCGACCCGCTCGGCACGGGCCAGCTCCACGGCGCCCATCAGGGTCTCGTAGGCCGGGTTCGGCTCGATGCCGCCAAATTCAAACAGGGTCATGCCAGCCAGTTCGCTGCGGATCTGCTCCAGCAGGCCGCTGCGTATCACGCTGCCGCCGCCGTAGGTGATCATGACGCGGGCATCGCTCGGGAGCTGCTCGCGCAGCTGGGCGATCTGCCCTTGGCCAAACAGGATTTTGGTCGGGGTATGGAGCGTAAAGTTGTTCATCGACATTGCCTTCTTCTGATAGTGAGGGCGGCCAGGCCGCGAAATCATGATTGCATTTTTCTCCAGAACCACCCTACCATCAAGACAACATCCTGCTTTATTCTTGCCTATTTCTACAAAGCAGCGAAAACCGGAACAGTCGAATCAAAGAGCGCCCATGCCAAACCGTTACAGCGACCTCGCCGCCAGAGTGACCCGCCACGTCACCGCCCCCGGCATCACCCCCTCCCCGGTGGAGCAGGTGAATTTCATCTATACCACCGAGTACCACGGTCGTACCCCGGTGCTCTACCAGCCGCGGATGATCGTGATCCTGCAGGGGCACAAGGTGGGTTATCTGGCGGATCAGGTGTTTCGCTACGATCCCAACCACTACCTGCTGATGACCTTGCCGCTGCCCTGCGAGTGCGAGTGCTTCGCCTCCCCCGAGCAACCGCTGATCGGTTTTACCATCGAGATCAACATGGTCACCCTGCAAGAGCTGCTGCTGGAGCTGGGCGACGCCCTGCCCGCCCCCGCTCCGCAGAAGAGCGGCGTCCACTCGGTGCCCCTGTCGGAGGCGATGTTCTGCGCCGCCGAGCGGCTGATCGATCTGATGGATAACCCGCTGCACGCCAAGGTGCTGGGGCCGCAGACGGTGCGCGAGATGCTGTTCCACGCCCTCACCGAGGGGGGTGGCCCGGCGCTGCAGGCGCTCGCCAATCGCCACAACCATGTGGGCCAGATCGCCCGGGTGCTGCGTATGATAGAGTCCCGTTATGCCGACAACCTCACCATGGAGGAGCTGGCGCGGGAGGTGAACATGAGCGTTTCCGCCTTTCACCACCACTTCAAGGCGGTCACCGCCACCTCGCCGTTGCAGTACATCAAGTCGTTTAGGCTGCACAAGGCGCGGATGATGATGCTGCACGACGGCATCAAGGCGGGCACCGCGGCGGCCAGAGTCGGTTACGAAAGCAACTCCCAGTTCAGCCGGGAGTACAAGCGCTTCTTCGGCAGCACGCCGACGGATCAGGCCTCCCGCTTCCGGGATGGCCAACTGCGCATCATCGAGGGATAACAAGAGAGGGATTACTTATGCGTTCACTGCTTTGCCTGTTCACCGCTTTGCTGCTGACGGCCTGTACCGGGATTGCCGACGGCATCCGCCCCGTTACCGGCTTCCAGCTCGATCGCTACCTCGGCACCTGGTACGAAATTGCCCGCCTCGACCACAGCTTCGAGCGGGGGCTGGAGCAGGTGAGTGCCAGCTACAGCCTGCGGGATGATGGCGGCGTCAAGGTGCTCAACCGCGGCAAGCAGAGCGATGGCAGCTGGCGCGAAGCCGAGGGCAAGGCCTACTTCGTCGGCAACCCTGACGAGGCGCGGCTCAAGGTGAGCTTCTTCGGCCCCTTCTACGGCGGCTACAACGTCATCGACCTCGACCCCGACTACCAGATCTCGCTGGTGACCAGCTACAACCACGACTACCTCTGGATCCTCTCCCGCTCCCCCAATCCGCCCAAGGAGAAGGTGGACGCGCTGATCGCCAAGGCCAGGGGGCTGGGCTTTGCCACCGACCAGCTGATTTGGGTCAAGCAGACCCCCTGAGCCTTCAGCGGTGGCGACCCCTTCGCCACCGCACTCACCTGCCCGCCATATTTTCCTGCCTCCGGTCTCCAGCCACCTTTTCCGCCAAATATATAGACGGCATGTTGCATACATATTACCAAGCAGAATGATCGGTTATTTATCAGGCAGCTGAACTGCCACGCAGGTATCGCTGAAATATATCTGGGAAATCATGATGAATAATCAGCATTGATGCACATTGGCACCGTGATAACAGGACTCACCGTTTACCAACGAACGATAAATCAGCAAAAATGTGGTGCCATCCGCCATGCATCTCCTCGCAAACGCTTAATTGTTGCCATCCCTGTCTGCAGATGATAAACAACTCCATCATCAAAAATTACACATAAATATTCACTTGAACGAGGTGGTTAATTGGAATGGATTAAATTGAGTGGCATCCTCATTATTTTGTTAGGATTTTATTTCAAACTCGATACTCTGGCCGTCGTGCTGGTCGCTGCCGTTACCACGGCACTGGTCTCCGGTCTCTCCATGACCGATTGCCTCTCCCTGCTGGGTGAAGCCTTCGTCTCCAACCGCATGGTGACGCTGTTTCTGCTGACCCTGCCGATGATCGGCATCTGCGAACGCTACGGCCTGAAACAGCAGGCGGTCACCCTGATAGAGCGGATCAAAAAGCTCACTCCGGGCAAGTTCATGACCCTCTATATGTTTATCCGCGAGCTGGCCGGTCTCTTCTCGGTGCGGGTACAGGGTCATACCCAGTTTATTCGTCCGCTGGTCAACCCGATGACGCAGGCAGCCGCCAGCAAGGTGCACGGGAAATTAAGCGAAGAGGACGAGGAATATATCAAGGCGCGGGTTTCGGCCACCGAAAACTACGGCAACTTCTTTGCCCAAAATACCTTTGTCGCCTCCGCCGGGGTATTGCTGATTGTCGGCACGTTCGAGTCGCTGGGATATAACGTCTCCGCCGTCGATATTGCCAAGGCCTCCATGCCGATTGCCATCATTACCCTGTTTATGGTCGCCGCCTCCAATATGTGGTTTGACCGTCAGATGGCCAAGAAATATGCATCTGGCAGCAGCAAGGGAGGTCAACAGTAATGGCTGCACTGATCCCCAATATGCTCGAATTCTTCTATGTGCTGATCGGCGTCATCCTGTTCAGCAGCGCCTGGCGCGTCCTGCGTGATACCAACCACCCGGCCCGAGTCGGCACCGCTCTGTTCTGGACCATCCTCGGGGTGCTGTTCGCCTTCGGCAGCTATATCCCCAACATAATCAACGGGATGCTGATCCTCGCCATGGGAGTCATTACCCTGCTCAAGCAGGTGAAGATCGGCAAGCTGGAGCAGGCGAGCGAGGAGGAGTCCCAGCGCCACGCCAACCGCATCGGCAACCGGATCTTCCTGCCCTGCGTGTTGCTGGCCCTGCTGGCGGTGGTGATCGCTCAGTTCACACCTCTCGGCGGTCAGGTCGGCATCGGCCTGGCGGCGGTGATCGCCTTCGTCATCACTGTGCTGCTGACTCGCGCCACCCCCTCCACCGTGGTGGGTGACTCGGACCGGATGATCCAGCAGGTCGGCATCACCGGCATCCTGCCCCAGTTGCTGGCCGCCCTCGGGGTGATCTTCAACACGTCCGGCGTCGGCGATGTCATCTCCCACGGGATCTCCACCGTGGTGCCGATGGGCAGCCCCTTCGTCGGGGTGGTGGCCTACTGCCTCGGCATGATGGTCTTCACCATGATCATGGGCAACGCCTATGCCGCCTTCACCGTCATCACCGCCGGCATCGGCATCCCCTTCGTCATTGCCCAGGGCGGTGACCCGGTGGTGGCCGGTGCGCTGGCGATGACCGCCGGCTTCTGCGGCACCCTGATGACCCCCATGGCCGCCAACTTCAACGCCCTGCCCGCCGCCCTGCTGGAGATGAAGGATCTCAACAAGGTGATCAAGGTGCAGGTGCCGATGGCGCTGACGCTGGTGCTGATCCATATCGCACTCATGTATTTCTGGGCATTCTGACCATTCGGGAGAAGATGATGAAAGTACTGATTACCGGTTTTGACCCCTTCGGCGGCGAGCCCATCAACCCGGCATGGGAGGCGGTCAAACGCCTGCCAGAGACCATTCTGGACGCCACCGTGATCAAGGCGCAGATCCCCACCGTCTTTGGCAAATCAGCCACCCTGCTGGCGGAGCTGATGCGCCAGCACCAGCCCGATGTGGTGATCAACGTCGGTCAGGCGGGCGGCCGCTTCGCCATTACCCCGGAGCGGGTCGCCATCAACCTCGACGATGCCCGCATCCCCGACAACGAGCAGCAGCAACCCATCGATGAAGTGATTCAGGCCGATGGCGCGCCGGCCTACTTCTCCCGTCTGCCCCTCAAGGGGATGGTGCAGCGCATCAAGGAGAACGGTATTCCGGCGGCGGTCTCCAACACTGCCGGCACCTTCGTATGCAACCACATCATGTACCAGCTGCACTACCTGATTGAGAAAGAGTTCCCGGCGGTGCGCGGCGGCTTTATTCACGTTCCCTACATCACCGAGCAGGTAGCGGACAAGGTGAACCAGCCCTGCCTCGCCATGAGCGAGATTACCCGCGCGCTGGCGCTGGCCATCGAGGCGGTGGTGCTGCAGCAGGATGGCGATATCAAAGTCGTGGGCGGCGAGATCTCATGAGCCTTTGCCAGCCACGCCCGCTGTTCGTCTACGGCAGCCTGATGGACGGATTGTTCAACTACCGCCGCTATCTGGCTCACCACGTGAGCCAGACGCCCCGGCGCGCCCGGGTGCGCGGCGCTCTCTATCACCTGCAGCACAAGGGCTACCCCGCCCTGCTGCAGGGGGATGACTGGGTCTATGGCGAGCTATTTGTGCTGGACGACTTCCCTGCCGCCATCGCGGCGCTCGACGAGATGGAGAACTTCCACGGCGAGGATGATCCCCAGAGCGAATATCTGCGCCAGCTCATCGAGGTGGAGATCTTCGACCCGGCGCAGGGGCGTTATGTCGGCCAACAGCAGGCCTACCACTACCGCTACGTAGTGCAGCACGATCCCAGGTGGCAACAGGGCAAGCACTACCTGCCCGACGGCAACTGGCGCGCTTTCCATCTGGCGCAACTGGAGAGCGCCGCCTGACGGTCAGCGACAATAACAAAGGGCAGCCCGCGGGCTGCCCTTTTTCATGGAAGATGGACTGAGGATCAGAGCCGGAAACGGCCGATCTCCTGCTCCAGCCGCTCGGTCAGCGACTTGAGTTCGGCCGCCTGCGCCGCCTCGTTGCCCGCCTGCTCGGCCAGCTCTTGCGAGACGTGGCGGATATTCTCGGTATTGCGGCTGATCTCGCCGGTCACCGAGGTCTGCTCCTCGGCCGCTGCGGCGATCTGGGTCGCCATGTCGCTGATGGAGCCGATCGCCTCGTTGATCCGGGCAAGGCTCTGGTTGGCCGCTTCCGCATCCTCCACGCTAGTGCCCGCCAGCTGACGGCTGGTCTCCATGCCACCCACCGCGCGACGGGTGGTCTGCTGCAGGGTCTCGATCATCTGCTGGATCTCGTCGGTGGAGTCGTGGGTACGACGCGACAGCACCCGCACCTCGTCTGCCACCACCGCAAAACCACGGCCCTGCTCACCGGCCCGGGCCGCCTCGATGGCGGCGTTGAGCGCCAGCAGGTTGGTCTGCTCGGCGATACCGCTGATGGTGGCCAGAATGCCGCTGATCTTCTGGGCATGGCTGTCGAGCTCGTTGATGATCTGGCTGGCATCGGCCACTTCGTCCGCCAGACCGGTAATGCTGCGCTGACTCTGGCCAACCTGGGATTGACCGGCGACCGCCAGTGCGACCGCCTCGGTAGCGGTGGTGGCGGCAAACTCGGCGTTGCCGGCGATCTCCTGGGTGGCGGAGGCCATCTCGGTCACCGCAGTCGCCACCATCACGATCTCGTCCTGCTGTTGACGCACCCGCTGACTGCGGGCCTGCGCCCCGGCCGCCTGGGTGCAGGACTGGGCCGCCAGCTCGACGGTCACGTCCCGCAACCGGCTAACGATGCCGTGCAGCCGCGCCACGAACTGGTTGAAGTTCTGGGCCAGCTGACCCACCTCATCCTTGCTGTGGGTGTTGATGTGAACGGTGAGATCCCCCTCGCCGTGGGCGATGTCGTGCAGGGCGTGCGCCACCCGACCGAGATCGGCGAACAGGTATTTGAAGGTGGCGGTGAGCAGGGCGCTGAACACCAGCATCAGCACCAGCGTCAGCCCCACCAGCTCCCACAACAGGCTGCTGAGCGGCGCCTCCAGCACATCGCGATACATCACCATGGCCAGCAGCCAGTCGGTACCCGCTACCGGTTGTACCGCCAGCAGCACATCCCGCCCGTCGAGGGTGGCAGCGTGCAGCTCGCTGTTTTCGCGGCCCCACTGCTGGAAGGTGGCGGCAGAGAGTCCCGGCGCCAGCTCGGCGATGGGCTTGAGCGCCAGATCCTTCTGCGGATGGCCGACGATGAGGCCGCTGCTGTCGAGCAGCATGGCGTAACCCTCACCCTGCACCTTCATCGCCAGCACTTCGTCGATCAGCTTGTCGAGCGCCAGGTTGGCCCCCACGGCACCGACCAGCTCGCCCTGATGGCGCACCGGCTCGGAGAGGGTGACCACCAGCTTCTGCATGGTAACGCTGACATAGGGAGCAGTGACGATCAACTGCCCCGCCTTCACCGCATCCTGATACCAGGGGCGCTCGCGCGGGTCATAGTTGCCGGTGTTGAGGGAGGGATCCTGCCGGGTCATGACCCCCTGCGCGGAACCAAAATAGGTGAGGCCGAACCCACCGGAGGTGTAGGCCTGCTTCAGGTGCGGCACCAGCTCGGCCTGCGGGTTGTCGCTGATCAGGTTCACCAGCGCATGGACGGTATTCTTGCGATCCGCCATCCATTCGCCGATCGCGACCGAGTAGGCGTGGCCATAGTTGACCGCCTCGCTCTGGATGGCGCTCATGGTGCGGGATTTGAGGGTGTGAAAGGCAACGATGCCGAGCAGTGATGCCATCAGCAGCACCACGCCAAGACTGGTGGCCAGCAGCTTGCCGCGCAGAGAGAGGGTCATGACGACGAATCCTTGTTGTTGTGTCAGGCAGGGAAAACCCTGATGTATCAAAGGCTATCGGCCGCAACATGAACAGACTTTAGTGAATCTGTATATTTTTACATCCATCAACAACAGGGATGGCTATCAGAAGTTGGTTGCTCGCTATTCCATGCTACCGAGCGGCAGAACAATCAGGAGGAGAAACAGAGGGGCGGAAGGGACAGAGGGCGAACGCCGGAAATGCGAAAGGCCAGCTCAATGAGCTGGCCTTTCTGAAAATGGCAGGGGCGGCAGGACTCGAACCCGCAACCATCGGTTTTGGAGACCGCTGTTCTACCAATTGGAACTACGCCCCTGCAACAAACGAGGCGTAGTATACAAAGTGGAGATCAAAGGTAAAGGCTTTTTTTACACTTTCGATGCGATTGCACAAATCCCGAACAAGTCGCGGTTGTTTGTGCAGCAAAGCGGGATAACTTGCTGTATTTGCAGCCCTGCCGGGGTAGGAATGGGACATAAATGGGGGTAGGGTGAAATCAGGTACCGGGAGGCCACTTATGCTCAATTACCGATTGCTCCAACAACTGGCGCCCCTCAACTTCAGGGATGAACGCAAGACAGAGTCCCTGCCGGCCTATCTTGAACGGGTCGCGCCGCTGGTGCCCTTTATTCCTGAAAATGTGCTCTCCCAGTGGATTTACCGTCATTGGCGCGGTTTTGAGTCCAACTGGAGCTTTATCGATCTCGCCAGCCACCAGTTCACCTGTGAACGCTGGCCCACCGCGCAACTGGTGGATCAGGTGGACTCCCGCCATATGGAGGTGATCGAACGCTGGGGCGAGATGCTGCGCAGCAATCGCTATGTACGCCGCTCCTGGCTCGGCGAGAAGATGCTGAGCGAAGGCACCTGGCCCGAACCTGTCATCGTGCTGGCGCCCGCCGAGGGGTGCAGTTACCCGAACGGGCAACCGCTGCCGCAACCCTACTGCCTGCTGGAAGGGCACCACAGACTCGGTTATTTGCGTGCCATGGCCCGCGATGGGGAATCACTGCAAGAAATGCACAGGGTGTGGATTTGTCGCCCTGTTCCCGCCACTTAAACGTTTTTCACACTGAAATTGGCATCATAAATAAAATTTTGACAATTAAAAAAGCGGCCCTATAATCTGTCCGGTTTTGAAAAAGGTCGGGACGAAACGATGCAGTTTTTGATTCAGAAAACAGCCTTGCAGACGGGTGGTGCGCACCAGAGCGGCCCCGTTGTTTTCGGTTCCCACCCCAAGGATCCCCAGTTATTTTTAAAAAAAGCCCCTGTTTCAGGGGCTTTTTTTTGTGCCCGAAAAACCTCCAATGATGTCAAAGGGAATGCAGACGATGACCAATCCACTCTATAAGAAACATGTCATCTCCATTTCGGACCTGACCCGGTCAGAAATGGAACTGGTAGTCTCAACCGCACAACGGTTGAAGGCTGAACCTGACACCAGCCTGTTGAAAGACAAGCTGGTTGCCAGCTGCTTCTTCGAAGCCTCCACCCGCACCCGCCTCTCGTTCGAGACCGCGGTACAGCGCCTCGGCGGCAACATCATCGGTTTCGCCGACGGTGGCAACACCAGCGCCAAGAAAGGCGAGACGCTGGCTGACTCCATCAAGATCATCGGCTCCTACTCGGATGCGGTAGTGATGCGCCACCCGAAAGAGGGCGCGGCCCGTCTGGCTGCCGAGTTCTCCCGCGTGCCGGTCATCAACGGCGGCGACGGCTCCAACCAGCATCCGAGCCAGACCCTGCTCGACCTGTTCACCATCCATGAGACCCAGGGTCGTCTGGACAACCTCAACGTCGCCTTCGTCGGTGACCTGAAATATGGCCGCACCGTGCACTCGCTGGCCCAGGCCCTCAGCCTGTTCAACAGCCGTTTCTTCTTCATCTCCCCGGAAGCGCTGGCGATGCCGGACTACATCTGCGAAGAGCTGGAAGAGAAGGGCATCCCGTTCAGCGTCCACCAGACCATGGAAGAGGTGATGCCTGAGCTGGACATCCTCTACATGACCCGTGTCCAGAAAGAGCGCTTCGACGAGACCGAATACAAGCACATGGCCGCCAAGTTCGTGCTGGAGCTGGCGACCCTGGAAGGGGCCAAGCCCACCATGAAGATCCTGCATCCCCTGCCCCGCGTCGACGAGATCGATGTCGCGGTCGACAAGACCCCCCACGCTTGCTACTTCCAGCAGGCGGAGAACGGGGTCTATGCACGCCAGGCGCTGCTGGCACTGGTACTGAACGAAACTGTCTGAGCTTAGGGGAATATCATGTCTGACAAGAACCAACTGCAAGTCGAAGCCATCCGTCACGGCTCCGTCATCGATCACATCCCCGCTGGCCAGGGCATCAAGATCCTCAAGCTGTTCCAGCTGGTTGAAACCCAGGAGCGGATCACCGTCGGCTTCAACCTGAAATCCGGCGCGCTGGGCAAGAAGGATCTCATCAAGATTGAGAACACCCGCCTGACCGAACAGCAGGCCAACCAGCTGGCGCTGTTCGCCCCGAAAGCGACCGTCAACATCATCGAAGACTTCAATGTGGTGAAGAAGCACCAGCTGGAGCTGCCGGAGTTCATCGCCGGGGTGTTCCACTGCCCCAACTCCAACTGCATCTCCCACAACGAGCCGGTGGACAGCTACTTCCGGGTGCGCGAAGTGAAAGGCGTGGTGCGGATGAAGTGCAAATATTGCGAGAAGTCCTTCACTCAGGACATCGTCAGCGAGCGTGACTGATATCTGATTGGGCCCTGCGGGGCCCATTTTTGAACCCTGTCACATCACCGAATTTCCAGTCAGCTATAATTTGCCATCCCAAGATGGTAATGCCCGTTCATTCCCTGCATATAGATGGATTATCAGTGTTTTTGGCTGATAACCGACAGCTATGGCAGATATCGCGCGTTTACCTCCGGTCATCGTCAAAGGAATTCGCCGTGGTCAAAACCCTCAGTCGTCCCGTTGCCCAAGAGCCCGATCTGGCCCAGCTGGATGCCTGTCGCCAGATCATCGGTCAGCACTGCTACAGCACCCAGGAAGAGATCCGTCGTGAGCTGTCAGAGCGCGGTTTCGCCGACATCAGCCAGTCCACCATCTCCCGCCTGCTGCGCCGCCTCGGTGTTGCCAAGGCGCAGAATGCCAACGGCAAGAAGGTCTACACCCTGGTAGACGATCAGCTGGAGCCAGCTGGTAGCACTCGCTCGATCCACGACATGGTGCGCGAAGTGGTGCACAACCAGCAGATGGTGCTGATCCACACCACCCCGGGGGCCGCTACCGTGGTGGCCCGCCTGCTGGATCGCAACGCCAATCCGGAGATCATGGGCGCCGTCGCCGGCAATGACGTAGTGCTGGTCGCGCCGCGCCATATCAGCCGTACCCGCCAGGCCCATGCCGCCGTGGTGCGCACGCTGGCACAGGCCCGCTAAGCTCTCTCCCCCAAATGCATTGAGGCGACCCGCGGGTCGCCTTTTTGTTGCCTATTATTTTTGCCCATCACTTCTTGCGCCCATAAAAAACGGGAGCCCGCAGGCTCCCGTTTCATCTTGCTTGTCATCCCTCAGGAGAGCACGGCACCAAGACTCAGGCAGACCACGATCAGCACGGTCAGGATAGCGAGCAGCGGAGCCACCCACTTCAGCCAGCGTACATAAGGTACCTTGGCGATGGCCAGACCGCCCATCACTACAGCGGAGGTCGGGGTCACCAGGTTCACCAGACCGGAGGCAGACTGGTAAGCAGTCACCACCAGATCGCGGCCCACGTTGGCGAAGTCGGCCAGCGGCGCCATGATCGGCATGGTCAGTACAGCCAGACCGGAGGAGGACGGCACCAGGAAGGAGAGCACCACTTCCAGCACGAACATCACGTTGATAAAGACGATGGTGGAGAGGCCGGTCACGATCCCTTCTGCACTGTGCAAAATGGTGTGAGTGATCATGCCGTTATCCATTACCACCACGATACCGCGGGCGATACCGATGATCAGCGCCACACCCAGCAGGTCGCGGGCACCGTCGATAAAGTTGGAGGTCAGCTCCTCTTCGCTCATGCGGGAGATGATACCGACGATGATGGCGGCAGCCAGGAACACGCCGGAGATCTGCGCCATCCACCAGCCCAGCACGGCCACACCGTAGATCATCACGGCAAAGGCGGCGACGAAGATACCCAGCACGATTTTACGGGTCAGGGTGAACTCCAGCATCTGGTCACTCTTGTTGCCAAGGAAGTGGGCACGGTTCTCTTCCCACTTGTCAGCTACCAGAGATTTGCTCGGATCGCTGCGCACCATCTTGGCGTAACGCATGACGTAGGCAACACAGAGCAGCCAACCGGCGACCAGCATGGCGACGCGCAGCCAGATACCATCGGTGAAGGAGATACCGGCGGCGTTGGCCGCGATCACAGTAGCAAACGGGTTGATGGTGGAACCGAGAGTACCGATACCGGCGCCCAGCAATACGGTTGCCGCCGCCACCACAGGGTCAAAGCGGGCAGCCATCATCACCGGCACCAGCAGGGTGTAGAAAGGCAGCGACTCTTCGGCCATACCGTAGATGGTGCCACCTGCGGCGAACAGCGCCATCAGGATCGGGATCATCCACTCTTCACGGCCGCGCAGGCGGTCGGTCACACGTTCGATACCGGCATCGATGGCACCGGTCTTGGTCACAATGCCAAGAAAACCACCGATGATCAGGATAAAGAGGGAGACGTCGATGGCGCCTGCCTCATAGGTGTCGTGGTTGTAGAGGCCATCGATAGGTGCCAGCAGCACGTCGACGATCCCCTGGGGATTCCCCTCCACCAATTTGTAGGTACCCGCCACCGGCACTTCTTTGCCGAGGGCTTCGTTCATGGTCATTTCATATTTGCCGGCCGGCACTATCCAGCTCAGTGCGGCCACCAGGGCGATCAGCACAAACAGTATCGTGTAGGCTGACGGGAACTTGAATTTGGTCATGGTCCAGCTTCCTTCTGTGGGTGTGGTATCCATGCAGGCTGCGGGTCGTAGGGTTAGAGGTATTATGCCGCTGTCACATGGTCGAAAAGCCGGGGGTCACCCCCCGGCACCACTACTGCGACCTTAGTCGCCCAGCGTAGCAACCATCACTGCCTTGATGGTGTGCATCCGGTTTTCGGCCTCGTCGAACACGATGCTGTGCTCGGATTCGAACACGTCCTCGGTCACTTCCAGGCCTTTCATGCCATATTTGTCAGCTACTTCCTTGCCCATGGTGGTCTCGTCGTTGTGGAACGCCGGCAGGCAGTGCATGAACTTCACATCAGGATTCTTGGTGGCGTTGATGACATCCATGTTGACCTGATACGGGGTCATCAGTTTGACGCGCTGATCCCAGGCTTCTTTCGCTTCACCCATGGAAACCCAGACGTCGGTGTAGAGGAAGTCGGTACCCAGCACACCCTCTTTCACATCTTCGGTCAGGGTGATGCGTGCGCCGGTCTCTTCGGCGATCAGGCGGCACTTGGCAACCAGCTCCTCTTCCGGCCAGAAGGCTTTCGGCGCAACCAGACGGATGTCCATGCCCATTTTGGCGGCGCCGACCATCAGGGAGTTACCCATGTTGTTGCGGGCATCACCCAGGTAGGCGAACTTGATTTGATCCAGACGTTTGCCCTTGCCGTGCTCCAGCATGGTCATGAAGTCGGCCAGGATCTGAGTCGGGTGGAATTCGTTGGTCAGGCCGTTCCAGACCGGGACACCGGCGTAGGCACCCAGCTCTTCGACGATCTCCTGACCGTAGCCACGGTATTCGATACCATCATACATGCGACCCAGTACACGGGCGGTGTCCTTCATGGACTCCTTGTGACCGATCTGGGAACCGCTCGGGCCAAGGTAGGAGACTTGCGCGCCCTGGTCGAAGGCCGCCACTTCAAATGCACAGCGGGTACGGGTAGAGGTCTTCTCGAAGATCAGGGCAATGTTTTTGCCGGTCAGGTGTTTGCGCTCGTAGCCACCGTATTTGGCTTTTTTCAGGTCGATGGCCAGGTCAATCATGTATTGGATTTCGCGCGGGGTGAAGTCCAGCAGTTTCAGGAAGTTACGGTTACGCAGATTAAAAGCCATGATGAGTTCTCTCTATATTTGTTTCAGACCAATTCGGGCAGTAGTGTTGACTACGCATTCTCAGTACAAATTTCGGTAATTACGCATTCACGGTGCGGGTGGCGACGATATTGGTACCGGCTTCACCCTTGAGGATGGCAAGACCATCTTCCAGCGAGCCGATCCCGACCATGCCGCCGGTCGCTTTGACAAATTCACAAGAGGCTTCGACTTTCGGTCCCATGGAACCTGCATCGAACTTGACCCCGGCCAGCTCGTCCGGGCTGGTGACCCGCAGCGGGTGCTGGGTCGGCTTGCCCCAATCCAGATAGACGGCATCGGCGTCGGTCAGGATCAGCAGGGCGTCGGCCTTGATCTGCTTGGCCAGATAGGCGGCAGACATGTCTTTGTCGATGACCGCTTCGATACCGGTCAGGCACTGCCCATCCCAGGTCACCGGAATGCCGCCACCACCGGTACAGATGATGAGGTGGCCCTGGGCAATCAGGGTTTCGATGGCGTCGCCTTCGACGATGCGCTGGGGCAGCGGGGACGGCACTACACGGCGGAAGAACTTGCCGTCAGCCTTGACCACCCAGTGCTTCTCTTCTGCCAGGGTGCGGGCTTCCGCTTCTTCATAGACGGGGCCGATAAATTTGGTCGGATTGGCAAACGCCGGATCCTTGGGATCAACCTGCACCTGAGTCAGCAGCGCAGTGACGTTGCGGCTCGGCATAAGGTTTTTCAGCTCCTGGATCAGCATGTAGCCGATCATGCCTTGGGACTCGGCACCCAGCACATCCAGCGGATAGGGGGATACCTTGGTGTAGGCGCTGTTTTGCAGGGCCAGCAGGCCGACTTGCGGGCCGTTGCCATGCACCAGCACCACGTTGTACTCCTGAGCGATCAGGGCGATGGTCTTGGCGGCAGTGGCGATGTTCTTGCGCTGGATATCCGCTTCCAGTGGCTCACCACGACGGAGCAGAGCATTGCCACCCAGAGCGACGACGACAGTTGGTTTTTTCATAGTGGTTAATCTCGAGTTTGGTTCTGTGTGGCGCCAGCTTCTGCCGGCGCCACGCCGTCTCATCAGATGCTGTCGCGTTCCATCGGGCAGCTCATGCAGCGGGCGCCGCCGCGGCCACGGCCCAGTTCATCACCCGGGATGGAGAGAACTGTGATACCGGCCTTGTCATATTTCTCGTTGGTGTAGGTATTGCGCTCGTAGCCCACCACCACGCCGGGACGCACGGTCAGCACGTTGTTGGCGTCGTTCCACTGCTCGCGTTCTGCTTCGAAGCTGTCACCGCCAGTGGTGATGATCTTCAGCTGATCCACGCCCAGTGCTTTCTCGATAGCGGTGACGAAGTAGCCCTCTTCCTTGATGTTCATGCCGGTGGCGCCGCCCGGAGTCAGGCTCCAGCACTGCACGTCCTTGCGGATCACTTCCGGATAGACGGAGAAGGTGTCGATATCCATGTGGGTCATCACGGTATCCAGGTGCATGCAGCTGCGGTGTTTCGGCAGCTCCATGGCGATGACCTGCTTGGCCTGACCGTGTTTGAACAGGCTGCGAGCCAGGTGCTCGACACCTTGCGGGGTGGTGCGCTCGGACATACCGATCAGCAC
The DNA here is from genome assembly GCF_000819685.1 of Aeromonas allosaccharophila. Lineage (GTDB taxonomy): Bacteria > Pseudomonadota > Gammaproteobacteria > Enterobacterales > Aeromonadaceae > Aeromonas > Aeromonas allosaccharophila. The sequence goes on from NZ_CDBR01000062.1 coordinate 80,266, forward strand.
GGCGCCGCGGCCGATAACCAGTACGTCGCCACCCTCGATGGTGGAGTTGTCGTAGTCACGCTCCTCGTCACCGAAGTACTTGATGAAGTCCTGGCCAGCAAACATCGGGTGCCAGCGGTAGATGGCCTTCACATGGTTGGTTTCGCGGCGACGAGCCTGTTTGGCCATCGGGTTGATGGAGACGCCACCGTAAACCCAGCAGGAGGTGTCACGGGTGAAGAGGTGGTTGGGCAGCGGCTCGATGATGAAGTCGGTCGGTGCATGCATGCCCACTACCATGTTGACGCCGTGATAAGGCATCTCGGAGTAGGTCAGGCCGCCGGAGAGAATGCGGGCCAGTTCGCGGTGCGGCATGTCTGCCAGGAAGCAGCGCACGTCGTTGGCAAAAGAAGACCCGAGGCGGTAGTCGGAGACCTGATGTTGCAGCAGCCAGGTTTTGGCTTCCGGCACATCCAGGGTTTCGGCCAGCAGATTGGTCAGCAGGAAAACTTCGACATTCTGATCGCGCAGTACCTGAGCGAATTTGTCATGCTCCTGACCGGCGCGTTCAACTGACAGGACGTCATCGAACAGCAGATCCTGGCAGTTGGAAGGAGTCAGACGCTTCAGACTGAGGTTGGGGCGGTGCAACATGACACGGCGCAATTGGCCAACTTCAGAACCTACATAAAATTTGCTCATGATTATATTCCGTCTAGCAGTGGTCCCTGCGAGTGATTGAATAGATTCCTTCTATTCATGCTCGTGGCTAAGGCGGGATATTCTTTATGTAGGGTACTCGGCTTATGTTCTATCCTGCCCTTGCCTTTCGAGACCGAGGTTAGACCTGCGAACCGATGCAAACTTAGACACTGATCACATTCACTCAGAACTGAATATATTCACCGTTCAATCTATGACACCGGTAGCAAATTGCACATTTCCCACACAAAGCACATTGAATGGCCATGCACAACCACCCCGCTATATTTCAGGTTGATTCAGTTTTTATTCATGCAGGCTCACTGGCAAGATTAAATTCAAAAAACAAAACTCGTTAAAAATCATAATAATAAATGGTTTTTAAAATAAATTTTGAATATTACTTCCTGTGTATTGAATACATCGGCGTGACAAGAGGAACTCGGGGGAAATAAATACTCAGATCGAGCACACTCACTGCATAAATCTTTTCTTGTCCCAGATCATGGCATTGATGCCAACCCCATCAGGCCAGGCCTCATCAGCCATCACCTCTTTATGCGGTTCAACTTAATATGCACAAAGTTCGCATCGAGGCTGGCAACCATCCTCGTCAGTCACCACAACGCCTTTTGATACTTTTTTCATTAATTGAATTTATTCGTCCCACCTTGCGCTGGCGCCAACCTCGACTTAACTCAGAAAGTGATCCAGATCACACATGAATGGCACTACCAAGGAGTTGTTATGAAAATGAAACCCATGTTGTTGCTCGCGACTTTGCTGCTCTCTGCGCTCCCGACCTTCATTCAAGCTGAAGGAGCCCCTGCCATGCCCATGGTGGTATGCCATGTCGACCAGGCCCCCCAGATGCTGGTGCCTGACTATGTCTGCCGCTGGCATGGAGGCAGCGTTCATTACTAATCGACACAACGAGAGGAGCATCACTCCTCTCGCCTTGTGATGAGGCTGGCCCCTCCTATACTGAAATCAGCGGTTTTCTCATGGATAGGGGAACGTCATGATCTTGTTGGTCGGTGGAGAGAAGGGGGGGAGTGGCAAGAGCTGCCTGGCACAAAATCTTGCGGTCTACCTCAGATCCCAATTTCAGGGGGAGGTGTTACTGGTCGATTGCGACCCGCAGCGCACCACCTCTGACTGGATTCAGGAGCGCAACGACAACCCGGAGCTGCCACAAATCAACTGCGTTCAGCTCTATGGCAATATTCGCAACGACCTGCTCAGCCTGAAAAACCGCTACGACTACGTCATCGTCGATTGCGGCGGACAGGACAACCGGGCACTGCGCTCCACCATGGCTGTCGCCACCCACGCCCTGATCCCCTTGCGCCCGAAACGCCGCGACCTCAAGACCCTGCCCCATATGGAAGATCTCATCACCACCTGCAAGATGGTCAATCCGACGCTCAATGCCGCTGTAGTGCTGACCCAGTGCCCCGCCCTGCCCAATCAGGTAAAACGCATTCTGGAGGCGAAAGAGGTCTGCGCCTCATTCGGTGTCGATGTGCTGAACGCCATCACCTATGGTCGCAACGTCTACGACGACAGCGAAGAGAAGGGGCTGTCGGTGATGGAGATCGAGCCAGATGGCAAATCCGCCGAAGAGATCCGGGCCATCGCCAAAGAGTTCCTGCAAGTGGGGGTGTGAGATGGGTCTGGCCGATCTGAAGAAAAAGCACCAGCTGCATCACCAGAAGAAGTTCACCGTCGACGAATTTATCGAAGATGCAGAGTTCTACGCCAAGGGAAAACCCAAGGTGGTCAGCCTTGAACTGAGCCTGCATCGTGATGAAGCCCTGTCGGCGCTGGCCTTTATCGAGAGTGGCGAGCACCTGAGACCTAGTTACAAAAAGGCCACCTTCTCCATGAGTACGACGGCCATCGACGAGCTGGGCAATCTGACCCAGCAAGATGGCATGAACAAATCCCTGTTGCTGCGCCTCTTTACCCACTACTTCTCTTCGCTCACCCCGGAAGAGCGCCAGACCATTTATGAGCGACTCAACCAGCGCTCATAATTTCTCCATTCAGTCGCTCTTTTGGTGCCTCGCCAACCCATCCCGAATGACCATCATCAGACTGCAGAATCTGTTTCCAAAGTAACCAAAAAGTCGTGTAAGAGATCTGCCATTCCATATGTAAGCCAAAAGCCGAAAAGATACTCGAGATAATCGGAAGACAGGATCTTAAAATATGAAGGTGAAACACTTAACATCATGTTTATAAATGAATAAGTCGAAACACACCGCTTTCGGAAAAGCTAATGACAAAAACGTTTTCCAATCTGACGTTGTAGCCGGTAAGAAAATCCTTATAGTTACTCATGCACGGACGCAATGAAGTCGGTCAGGAAGACTGGCTGCCAGGGTTGGGCAAATGGACTCACCACAGGATGTGGTAAAGGACACCTCCCAGGACGGAGAAAGTGCGACGGGACAGGATGACTCGTCAGGCCAAGATGGCTAAAGGACACCCCAAAGGATTGGGAAGGGGAAACCTAAAGGAAGAGGTAAACAGTCAGGGATTGCAGGGAGCAACTTCGTTCAAGGATATGAGCGATACGACTACCGGGGGCGACGCAAGTCGCCCCCATCTTTTTATCTGCGTTTTACGGCCCGATTACTTGCCTTATTGCCAGAACCTTCCAGACCCGCTGCTTAAGCAAAAATACATATGAAAGGGGCGCCACGATGGCGCCCCTTTCTGTTTTCTGATCGACAGACACAGCTTATATCACGCGAGAGAACTGCTGCTGGCGTGCCTTGTTGCGCAGGTACACGTCGAAGCACATGCAGATATTGCGGATCAGCAGCTGCCCCGTGGAGGAGACCTCCAGGCCATCCTCCGTCATGCGCACCAGCCCATCGTTGATGAAGGTCTGCAGCAGCTTGAGATCGTCGGCAAAATACTCTCTGAAAATGAGTCCGTGCGCCTGCTCGACAGCGGCAAAGTTCAGGCGAAAATCACAGATGAGTCGCTTGATCACCTCACGACGGACCAGATCATCCTGATTGAGCGAGCAGCCTTTCCACTGGGCATGCCCCAGCTCTGCAACCTGTGCGTAATAGGCCTTGAGCTCTTTCTGATTCTGGGAATAGGCATCACCGATCATGCTGATGGAAGAGACCCCCAGTCCCAGCAGATCGCAATCACCCTGGGTGGTATAACCCTGGAAGTTGCGGTGCAGCTTGCCCTCGCGTTGTGCGACCGCCAGCTCGTCATCGGGTTTGGCAAAATGGTCCATGCCGATGAACTGGTAACCACGACCGGTCAGGAAGGCGATAGTGTCCTGCAACATGGCCAGCTTCTCCTGCGGAGCTGGCATATCCACCTCTTTCAACTTGCGCTGGGCGGCGAAGCGACTCGGCAGATGGGCATAGTTGAAGATGGAGAGGCGCGCCGGATCGGTCTTGAGCACCTCTTCCAGCGTATGGTGGAAGCTGGCACGATCCTGATGCGGCAGGCCATAGATAAGGTCGAGGTTGGTCGAGCGGAAGCCAAGCTCACGAGCCCGTTCCAACATGGCTCTAATAAAGTCGTTGTCCTGCTCGCGGTTGACTGCGACCTGCACATCCTTGTTGAAGTCCTGCACCCCAAGGCTGATGCGGTTGAAGCCGACTTCTCGCAGCACATCCAGCATGGTAATGGCGATCTCGCGCGGATCGACCTCAATGCTGAACTCCCCCTCTTCGGCGAAATGGAAGTGCTCACGCAGCATGGCCATCAGGCGGCGCGTTTGCGCTTCGTCCAGATAGGTGGGTGTACCGCCGCCCCAGTGCAGCTGGGTGACCAGACGATGCTTGAAGAGCGGGGCCTGCGCCTTGATCTCCTGCTCCAGGTAGTCGAGGTACTCGTCAGCCTTGTGCTGATGGCGGGTAATGACCTTGTTGCAGCCGCAGTAGTAGCAGAGCTTGTGACAGAAAGGGATATGCACGTAGAGCGACAGATTGCGCTCGGGATACTGGCCGGCAGCGCGGACAAAATCCGGATAACCGAAGCTCTCGTTGAACTCCAGCGCAGTGGGATAAGAGGTGTATCGCGGGCCACTGTAGTTATATTTTTCGATCAGGGCCTGATCCCACACAATCTGTTCTGCTTGCACGCTCGCTTCCTCTCTTGTTGTTATTGTTGGCTCACCGACCTAACTGAAAATCCTTCAATTGGGCCACATCCTTGAGGATCTGAGCTTCCAGCTCGGCCTCATAGCCGCTGCGTTCGAGATCCATCTTCATCACTTCATTGCGTTTAAGTGCGCGTCTGGCCTCATGAGTCGGCATATCTTTCACCTTCTCATACAGCCCGTACAGACCCGGGAACTCGGCAGCGAACGCCCGCCCATCCTTGATCTGCAACGCATCCAGCAGATGGGTCAGCCGAATGGCGCCTTCGGAGTAATCGCACTGCCCCTCCTGCACCGCATGGGCAATGACCCGCACGCTCTCCAGAATTCGTTCATTGCGAGCAGTTATCGCCTGCCACTGCATCGCTTGCTGCCGTCTTAGTCTGGCCAGCAGCATGCCTGCATAGATTGCCAACCCTGACAAAATCAGGCCGCCCAACAGGGCGGCCAGCATCCATCCACTCATCACTTTTTCTTCGGCTCAGGCTTGGGTTCCGGCTTGAAATCGACCTGGTTGAAACGATCCCACAACTCCTCTTCGGAGGCCGGTTTTTGCTCGTCGAACTCGGCGTCATCGCCATCATCAAACGGCAGCTCGTCATCTTCATCATCGTCGTTATCGATGATGCCCAGCTCATCCATCAGCTCCTGATAACGGTCGACGCGCTGATCAACCCAGGCCTGCTCGGCCGCTTCCAGGGTTTCACCGGCATCAAGACGATCCAGCAGATCATTCAAGCGGTCATCATTTTCGATGGAAGCCAGCTCCTGCTCGGGGGTCATCACCAGCTTCTTCTCTTTCACTGCCTTGGGTGCTGCCGGCTTTTTCTGTTTGTCATCCACCACCAGTACCACCGGCTTGCGAGAACCGATACGCGGATCTTTGGACTGGCTGTTGCCAGACTTGTTGTTCGATTGTTCAACTTGCTGACGAGAACCAGCCTTCAGGCCCTTGCGCTTGGCAGCCCGTTTACGCTCACGACCTTCCTGAGCACTGACATCAGATTCTTTGCGCTTGCCAGTAGGCTTGCGAGTGGGTTGTTTGGCAGACATGAATGGCTAACTCCGAAAAATAACTGGATTGACCCGTACCCGGGATGATCTCACCCGGTGGGATACGATGCGAGGAACAGTAAGGCTGGAACAAAAGCAGGATCCGGCACCAATCCGGCCTAATCAGGCCACTGAACACCGCAGGATCGGTATCCTCTGGGCATGTTGCTGGTATTTTGACACAGAATGGCTAATCGGGTTAATGACCCAAAAGAAAAAAGGCAGCCGAAGCTGCCTTGATATGTTCATGCGAGCGCCATCCTGAATGGCAAAACAGTCTGTTTCGTCCTCTCCGTGACAACTTGTCGCCGCAGCATATCGTTGTGTGGTCATCCTGACCTTGTATTGGTCGTTCCTGAATGTGCGTGTGCCTGTTTGACCCGTCGCGTCGCGACCGCATCCTGCCATCGTGCCGGGGAGTCTGCATCCCGCAACCCCATCCCGCTCCGGAGATGGTCACCATCCTGATACTTCACATCCCTTGCCAGCTCATGCGAGCCCATGGCATCCCGCCACGCCAGCCATCCTCTGCTCACAACATCCTGTTGTGAAACCGCCACCCAATCCGTGGGTGAATCCATTGAGCCTACTGTATCAACTCTATAAAACGGCTCAATCCACCCCAAAAATTCTCAACATCTCGAAAAATATCAATATTCACATAATTAATTGATAAATAATGGATATTTAATATTTTATGCAATTTTATGAGCCTTGGCCTGCCTTGTGAATGGGAGATCTCTTACAGAACGGGGGGATTAAACCGAGAATTATCTGAAAACCATAAAAACAACGGGGAGCAAAGGCTCCCCGTTTCAACTCGAATCGACCGTATCGACCGTATCGACTATATCAGTGCAGACCCGCCACATATTTGGAGAGGGCTTCGATATCCTGATCAGTCAGTTTCTTGGCAACATCCCGCATCATGCCATTCGGATCGTTGTCACGTGTCCCGGCACGGAATGCGGTGAGCTGAGCCTTGATATAGGCAGGATGCTGGCCGGACAGGCTTGGATACTTCGCCTGTTCGACACCCGAACCACGGGGACCATGGCAAGCCGTACAAGCTGCCAGACCGCGACTCATGTCACCGCCCATGTAGAGTGCCTTGCCTGCGTCGACCACATCGTCAGGGACCGCGATCGGGCTAACCTTCAGGCCGGAGAAGTAAGCCGCCAGGTCATCCATGTCCTGTTCCGACAAAGGTAACGCCATCGGCCCCATCACTGGCGCAACCCGGCCAATTTGACCAGAAGCGGCAGCCTTCAGTTCAACTAACTGCTTTTTGATATATGATGCGTGCTGACCAGCAATTTTGGGGTACATATCAACCAGGCTGTTTCCGTCCGGTCCATGACAAGCCGCACAAACGGCAGCCTTGGTCTGTCCCGCAGCGGCATCGCCCTTGGCTTGTGCCATCCCCGTTACGCCAACCATCAGAGCAAGAGTAATGACTAGGTTCTTCATGGCGTTCCAACTTTTCGTTATTAGGCTTCCAGATCCCATGCCGCTGAAGGCATGTTAAAATAAACGCGTTTAAGCGACGCTATTTTACACCATTTTACAAAAAAGTAACTCTATAACCCTCTATCTCCATGGGGAATTTACGTTGGATACACAAACTCTGAATTTCAATAAGGTGCATTTTGTGACCAGCGCACCCGACATCCGTCACCTGCCAAATGATGGGGGTGTCGAGATCGCGTTTGCCGGCCGTTCCAACGCCGGTAAGTCATCTGCATTGAACACCTTAACCAAACACAAGAACCTGGCGCGTACCAGTAAGACACCCGGTCGTACCCAGCTGATCAACCTGTTTGAGCTGGAACCGGGCAAGCGTCTTGTCGACTTGCCGGGTTATGGTTATGCGCAAGTTCCGCTGGAAATGAAGCTCAAGTGGCAAAAGTCACTGGCAGAGTATCTGCAGCGCCGTGAGTCATTGAAAGGTCTGGTGATCCTGATGGACATCCGCCATCCGCTCAAAGATACCGACATGAACATGCTGGAGTGGAGCTCACACCGTCAGTTGCCCGTTATGCTGTTGCTGACCAAGGCCGACAAACTGAGCCCGGGTCCGCGCAACAACCAGGTGATCAAGGTGCGCCAGGCTGTTGCCAACCTTGGTTCCCAGATCCAGGTTGAAGCGTTCTCCTCCCTCACCAACATCGGTGTGGAGAAGCTGGCGCAAACCCTGACCGAATGGTACGTCAGTGGTGACGATACCGACCTGCTGGACGCTGACGAACAGCAACCTGTCGAGGAGTAATCCACTCCTCGCTTTCCTTGCAATTGGCGGAGCACTCCTCCGCTGATTGAAAGGGTTTCAGATTGCCGCTTTCACCTGCCTCACGACTAATACCCCGCACTCGTCTCCCCAGTTATATCCATTACCGCTTACAGTTCATATAGATAGATCGTTAATTCCTGGTGGGAATTAACTTAATGATGCGTTGATAGCGTTTTCAAATCTGTTCTTTCAAAACGAACAAGAATTACAGAAAGAGACCAAAATGAAATTTAATTACAAGATCTAACCGAGAGGGATAAAAATGAGGCCGGACGACAGTGATGCCATCCAGCCTGAAATAATAAGTTCAAAAAATTGGGAAGAAGCTGAATCTTGAGTACCAGACGACAGGTATTCCTCAAGAAGCAACCTCATTCTATCAAATGCATCGCCAATTTAAAGCATTTACTCTAAATGGCGCGCATAAAAAAACACCCCGACGAGAACCTCATCGGGGCAGCTATTCAGCCACATTCAATTACGTGAAATAAAAGGTCTGAAAGATAGAACATCTTACCTCTGTACCCTACGCAGACAACTGTACAGCAAAGCAGCAAAAAGTGAAAGTAATTTATGTAATTTAGTTTCACAACTTACAGATTAAGAAAAAATCTTTTACTTTCATGCAGATAAAAAAATCCCCAGTACGAATACCGGGGAGTTATAAAGGTGACTAGCTAGCACTTCCTCAACTATCTAGTTAGTCAGCGCTATTTCCAAGTAGTTCCGCTACAAAACAAAAAAACTTTGAAAAATCAGAGATAGATAGCGCCATCTTCAGCAAACTCTTGTTCTTCAATGAGTTTTTCAGCCATGTCTTCAATATCAAAACGCACGCTTTCGAAGGCTCTGACGATGTCATCCTCCCTCGTCAGCACCAGACCGGTCATTTTCTCCAGTCGCCGCTGGCTGATGTAACAATCTATCAGTGCCCCCATCTGCTGGGCGGGAAAGCGAACCCGCTGTTCGCCAGCCTGCCACTCCATCAGATCGGGAAACAGAATACCCTGGTTCATATCACCCCCAAGTTACGCTTCAACTCTCTCAATACCTGTTTAGTCCCAGGACGAATTCCGCGCCACACGGTAAACGCTTCGGCGGCCTGTTCCACCAGCATGCCGAGTCCATCCATGGTTTGGCGGGCTCCCTGCTGTTTGGCCCAACTAATAAACGCCGTATCCGATGAGCCATACATCATGTCGTAGATGGCAATATCGGTGTGGATCAGGGCGGGAGCCAACGGCGGCAGCTCCCCTTGCAGGCTGGCGGAGGTAGAGTTGATGACGAGATCGAACGGCCCTGCCAGCTGCTCATAGGTCTGGGCGGTCACGGGCCCCAGATCGTGGAATTCAGCAGCCAGCTGCTGCGCTTTGGTGTGCGTGCGGTTGGCGATCACCAGCTCGCTCGGCAGCTCTGCCAGCAACGGCGCCAATGCACCGCGAGCCGCCCCGCCGGCCCCTAGCAGCAGGATCCGGCTATCCGCCAGCGTCACACCGTGGGACTTGAGATCGGCAACCAGACCGGCGCCATCGGTGTTATCCCCCAGCAGCACGCCATCATCGGTCAGCTTGATGGTATTGACCGCGCCCGCCCGCTTGGCCCTCGGGCTCAACCGATCGACCAGAGTGAATGCCTGCTCCTTGAAGGGGACGGTGACATTGCACCCCTTGCCCCCTTGGGCAAAGAAGGCCCGCAGGGTGTGGGCAAACTCGTCGACGGCGGGTTCAGCCAGCCCATACTCCAGCTCTTGCTGGGTTTGTCTGGCAAACAGGGTATGAATGAAGGGGGACTTGCTGTGGCGCACCGGGTGGCCAAAAACCAGATAACGATCCATCAAAGAGTTCCATCAGAGGGCAATATTCCGATTTAACGGGTTTTCGCACTCGGGAACAAGCCGAATATCGGCCAGCAAAAAGGGGCCATCATGGCCCCTCGGGTCACAGCCACTCTCGCGGCGTGAGATAGTCGGTGTAGAGCAAGGCTTCAGGAGTGCCCGCTTCCGGCTGCCAGTCATACTCCCAACGTGCCAGCGGTGGCATCGACATCAGGATCGACTCGGTACGTCCACCAGTCTGCAGCCCGAACAGGGTGCCCCGGTCATACACCAGATTGAACTCCACATAACGACCGCGACGATAGAGCTGGAACTCCCGCTCCCGCTCGCCATAGGGCAGTGCCTTGCGTCGTTCGATGATCGGCAGGTAGGCATCGAGATAACCCCGACCGACCGCCTGCATAAAGGCGAAGCAGTCAGCAAAAGGCCAGCGATTCAGATCGTCGAAGAAGAGGCCGCCCACCCCCCGTGTCTCATTACGATGCTTGAGGAAGAAGTAGCGATCGCACCAGGATTTGAACTCGGGGTAGATCTCATCACCAAAGGGCTGGCAGAGATCACGGGAGACCTGATGCCAGTGCTGCACATCCTCAGCAAACGGGTAGAAGGGCGTCAAATCGAAGCCACCGCCAAACCACCAGATCGGCTCTTCGCCTTCCTTCTCGGCGATGAAGAAACGGACGTTCGCGTGGCTGGTCGGTACATAGGGGTTGTGCGGATGGATCACCAGCGACACCCCCATCGCCTCGAACTTGCGGCCGGCCAACTCGGGCCGATGGGCTGTAGCAGAGGCAGGCATGGCATCGCCATAGACATGGGAGAAGTTGACGCCCCCCTGCTCGATCACCGCGCCGTGGCGCAGCACGCGGGTGCGACCACCACCACCGCCTTCACGGCTCCAGGCATCTTCCACAAAGTGTCCGGCACCGTCGGCCTGCTCCAGACCACGGCAGATCTCGTCCTGCAACTGCAACAGGAAGGCCTTGACCTGGGCCACATCCGGTTTGCTCATCTTGTCTCCAGTCAGGCAGGATCGTGAACGCCCTGTCCATTTTAATAGTTAAATCAATCCGATGAGCTCACCGCTCAGCGGATTGATAGCAAATCATGACGTATCCGCCTGCTCAGGAGGGGCGAATAATGGCGCCGGTTCGGGCGTCCTTGATCTCGGAGGGGTTGGCTTGACCACCCACTTCACCGGGCAGGATATAGGCCAGCTTGCTGGCCAACCGCTCACCGATATCGGCCACCCGACGGGCAGGCTCCTCGCCGGTCAGGTTGGCGCTGGTAGAGACCAGCGGCTTGCCAAAAGCGCGGCACAACGCCTGCACCTGAGGATGAGCCGTCACGCGTACCGCCAGGGTCTCGAACTGCCCGGTCAGCCAGGCCGGCGTCGTTGCACGGGCAGGCATGATCCAGGTAAAAGGACCGGGCCAGCTGGCTTCAACCCGAGCCAGTTGTTCACCGCTAAGTTGGCTCAGATCGATGTAATCCTGCAATTGCGCCAAATCGGCAGCAATCAGGATCAACCCCTTCTCTACCGGACGCTGTTTGATGGCCAGCAGTCGCTGCACCGCCACTTCGGAGTCGGGATCACAACCCAGACCAAACACGGCCTCAGTCGCATAAGCAATCACCCCTTCCTGCTGGAGGGCGGCAACTGCCTGTTCAAATTCATTTGGCATAGGAAAAATGCGGCAGCCAGGCTGCCGCCTCGTCACTTGGTAGCAAGTTGAATTCGTATGGCGGCGACCATGGCGAAGTGACATGCTGCTGTAGCATAGAAAATATGACACTTCCGGATCGCCACCCGTTCACTTACTTGAGTTGAGCCTGCAGGGCAGCATCCTTAGCCATCACCTCTTCGGCATTCTTCTGGCGTTCGGCCCGAACCTTGGCCGCCAGTTCATCATCGGCTACTGCCAGCATCTGGGCTGCCAGATAACCCGCGTTCTTGGCACCGGCCTTGCCGATCGCCACGGTCGCCACTGGTACACCACCCGGCATCTGCACGGTGGAGAGCAGTGCATCCAGCCCCTTGAGCGGGCCACCATCGATGGGCACCCCGATCACAGGACGAGTCGTGATGCCGGCTACGGCACCCGCCAGATGCGCCGCCAGACCGGCAGCACAGATAAAGACCTTGCAGCCACGGGCCTCGGCATCGGTCACATACTGATGGGTCGCAGCTGGCGTGCGGTGCGCGGAGGTGACTTTGACTTCCACTGCGATATCAAATGACTTGAGCACCTCAAGGGTGGTCTGCATCACGGGGAAATCAGAATCAGAGCCCATCAATACGGCAACAAAGGGTTTATTCATGGTGGGAATTTCCTTACTCCAAGTGGGGGGTTGAAGTTCGCCGAAAACGTTTCAATCCGGTTGCGGCGGCGGGATTATACCTGCTCACTTTGGTGGCCGCATTTCTTTTGCGGACAGACCCAACGCAGCGTTCCCCTCACTTTTTTCTCGATCATGATGCCCCAGCCACACGCGGGACAAGGCATGGGGATCGGCTTGTCGTTCACCACATATTTACAATGGGGATAGCCATCACAGGAGTAAAACTGCTTGCCGTAGCGGGAGGTGCGGCCCACCAGATGACCCTTGCCGCACTCGGGGCAGAGGATCTGGGTATCGTCGCTCTCCTGCAGGGATTCGATATGCTCACAGGCCGGATACTGAGTGCAACCGACAAACAGACCGTAACGCCCCTTCTTGATCGCCAGCGGCTGTCCGCAATCGGGACAGGCAGAGCCTTCGAGCACCTTTTCGATGTCGCGGCCAGATGGCGTCAGGGAACGAATGTAATCACAGGCAGGGTAAGCAGAGCAGCCGAGAAAGGGACCATGTTTGCCCTGGCGGATCACCAGCTCGGCCCCGCACTGCGGGCACGGCTCGCGCTCGAAGGCATGTTCGTGGGCTGAAAAGAGGTGATGATCGATTTTTGACATGGGCCGCGCCTTAAAATCCAGATGGTCTGAATTCTACCAGCGCGGCACCGGACTGTCAGTGGATGACGCCGTCTGACTCATCAAACACCAGCTCTTCCATCTGCTGGTAGGCATTTTCACTGCCCGGTACGTTGAACAGCACCATCATGACGACCCACTTCAGGTCATCCAGCTCGATATCCGGCTTGTCCAGATCGAGCAGGCGCTCGATACAGATCTCGCGGGTTTCGGCATTCAGCACCTGAGCCTGCTCCAGAAAGAGCAGGAAGCCGCGGCACTCGGTGCTGAGGCGTGCCAGCTCTTGCGGGGCATAGATACGCATCGAGCCTTGCGCGCTGGCGGTGACATAGACCTCCCGCTCGCTATCGTGCAGATTGGCCAGTCGCTCCAGCCAATCGAGCGCCTTGTCGATTTCGGCTTTATCGAAACCGGCCCGGCTCAGCTCGTCGGTGAGCTCATCCTGCTCGACCATCACATCTGCATCGCTGTGGATGTAGGTCTCGAAAAGGTACATCAATACATCAAACATGATTCGCCCTCCTCGCTCTGACGTATCCACCGGCTACCGCCATCACTGCACCGGCCAGCTCCAGCTCTACCAACCTGCCCAATACCACTTCGACAGGAAGCTGGGCCCGCTCGGCGACGGTATCCACGCTCGTGGTCTCATAATCTACGTTATCCAACAAATCGGCATAAGGCAATTCGCTATTATGCGGTTGCTCAGATGATGTAACCGACGGATGTGGCCGTGAGACCCACTCTGGCAGCTCTTCCACTATATCGGCCGCATTCAGCACAAGTTTGGCTCCCTGCTGAATTAATCTGTTGCACCCTATCGCCTGGGCATTTTGCGGGGCGCCAGGAACCGCAAACACGTCGCGCCCCTGCTCCAGCGCATAGCGGGCGGTGATCAGCGAACCGCTCTGCTCGGTCGCCTCCACCACTAGGGTTCCCAGCGACAGACCACTGATAATACGGTTGCGACGCGGAAAATGTTCAGCCAACGGCCCTTTGTCAGGCGCCAGCTCGGAGATAAGCAAACCACCCGTTTCCAGAATCTGGCCAGCCAGCCCCTGATGGCGTTTGGGATAGAGACTGTCGAGCCCCGATCCCAACACGGCAAGGGTGATACCGCCGGCAGCCAGCGCCTGCTGATGGCAGACGCCATCGATACCAAGCGCAAGGCCCGAAGTAATGGCCAACCCGCACCCAACCAGCTCGCTACAGAGACGGGAAGCATTATCCTTGCCTGCGTAGGTGGGATGGCGCGTCCCCACCATCGCCAGCTGAGGCAGTGACAAGGCGGCGAGATCACCACGACAGTAGAGCAATAAGGGGGCAGCAGGGATCTCCCGCAGCAAAGAGGGGTAAACCGGGTGATCTTGCGGAATAAGGACGTTGCCAGGCAAAGCGGCCCAAGCCAGGCTCTGCTCAACAAGCGGCGAGGGCCAACGCAGTTGCTTGATCTGCTCTGACGATAGCCCTATACCATGCAGTTGCGCTTCATCGCACTGGAACAGGGCATCAATGCGTCCCCCGACCCGCTCCAGCAGGCGGGTTGCGGTCACCGGACCGATACCGGTAACCGCATCAAGGGTTAACCAGAGCGCCAGACGCTCGTCGGGGTAGCTCACGTCAGAAGTGAGTGACCTGATAACCCGAACTCACCATATCGTTACTCTGCATGATGAGACCGTAACTCACCTTGTCATACACCTTGAACAACATGACGCGGGCAATCGCTTCGGAAGGCAGTGGTGCCTTCTTATTGCTGCTGTAAAACACCTTGTTGTAGACCGATGAGAGTTCCTTGTACTGCACATCGCCATTTTTGGTCACCAAGGCAGCACCGGGCCGCCTGACATCCAGCACATCCCCGGCGACCAGTTGATCACGACCACCCCGGTTGATCAGCACCACATCAAACTTGCCACCGCCCCGGGTCTTGTTCGGCAAGTCGATGATATAACCCGGCGTGATAGCGGGTGCCGCCTTCGGCGTGAAGACGGCGGGCATGTTCTCCTGAGCGGGCAGCGGCATCACCTTGTCGCCCTGCAGCACCTCCCGCTGATTATGAGTCAGCGTCACTTCGGTCCGGTCACCATCAAGACGCGCCACAGCCCGTACCACACCGGCAAAGATGGCCTCCTGGCCAAGTTGTTCACCGGTTTCACGATCTTTGTAGACCACCCCCGGGTGATAGATGCCATACATCTGGCCAGGCGTCAGGGAGCCCTGAACATAGAGAGTGTCCCCCTCCAACATGCCGATATGTTTCTGGTCCGAGCCCAGCAGATAAGGCAGGGTTTTCTGCTGCTGGCTGTCTGCCAGAATATGGTCGGTTTGCAAGAAGGGGCCGATCTCGCTGATGGGCAGGGTCGGAATGGGGTTGGCCTTGTTCTCGTAACGGGTTTTCGGACCGAGACGGATGACCTGCTTGCCCCCCTGCATCGCCTTGCCGAGCCGGGGTTCACCATTGACCCAGCTCAGGTGCAGCACATCACCGGGGTAGATCCAGTGAGGATTGGCAATCTGCGGATTGATGTTCCAGAGCCGGGGCCACAGCCAGGGCTCGGAGAGATACTTGCCGGAGATATCCCACAGGGTGTCGCCTTTTTGCACCACATAGCTTTCGGGATAGCCCGCTTTTAGCCTCAGCTGGTCGGCCAGAGCGGAGTGGCTCGCGGTCACCAGCAGGCAGGCGAGGATGGTTTGCTTCAGATACATAACACTCCCTGTTACTTCTGCACGCAAAGTGTTGCTGTTTTTTGTCGGCGTAAATGACTAGAATTACGCCAATATTGACTGCATTTATACGAAACTAAAGAAAAAACTATGGCCATTCTAGATGTATTGCGTTTTCCCGATGAACGCCTGCGCACTGTCGCAGCCCCTGTCGAGACCTTTACACCCGAGTTACAACAGATTGTAGATGATATGTTCGAAACCATGTATGCGGAGGAAGGCATTGGCCTGGCCGCGACTCAGGTCGACGTTCATCAACGCATCATAGTGATCGATGTCTCTGAAAACCGTGAAGATCCTCTGGTATTGATCAATCCGGAGATCATCGAGCAGTGCGGCAGCACCGGCATCGAAGAGGGTTGCCTCTCCGTGCCCGGCAGTCGTGCTCTGGTGCCGCGCGCCGAACAGGTCAAAATCCGCGCGCTGGATCGCAACGGCAAGCCGTTCGAGCTGGAAGCCGACGATCTGCTCGCCATCTGCATCCAGCATGAGATGGATCATCTGGTCGGCAAGTTGTTCGTGGATTACCTGTCCCCGCTCAAGCGCCAGCGCATTCGCCAGAAGCTGGAAAAGATGGCCCGTGAAGATCGCAAAGTCCTCTGAGGATCTGCCCCATTGAATAAGCTGAAACTGATTTTTGCCGGTACTCCCGACTTCGCCGCCCGTCACTTGGCGGCGTTGTTGTCTTCCGACCACGAGGTCGTTGCCGTCTATACCCAGCCGGACAAACCAGCCGGTCGTGGTCAGAAGCTCACTGCCAGCCCGGTCAAAGAGCTGGCCCTGACCCACAATCTGCCGGTCTATCAACCGGCAACCCTGCGCAAAGAAGAGGCGCAAGCCGAGCTGGCTGCTCTGGGTGCCGACCTGATGGTCGTCGTGGCCTATGGCCTGATCCTGCCCAAGGTGGTGCTCGATACCCCGCGTCTGGGCTGCATCAACGTCCATGGCTCCCTGCTGCCCCGCTGGCGCGGCGCGGCGCCGATCCAGCGCGCCATCTGGGCGGGCGATAGCGAAACCGGCGTCACCATCATGCAGATGGATGTGGGGCTGGATACCGGCGCCATGATCCGCAAGGTGAGCTGCCCCATCGCCGCCGATGACACCTCCGCCAGCCTCTATGACAAGCTGGCCGAGCTGGGCCCGCAGGCACTGGTCGACACCATCAATGCCATGGCCGCCGGTGAAACCGCTGCCGAAGCGCAAGATGATGCGCAGGCAAACTACGCCGAAAAGCTCTCCAAGGAAGAGGCCCGCATCGACTGGTCGATGGAGGCTGTTGCCATTGAACGCTGCATCCGCTCGTTCAACCCCTGGCCAATCAGCTGGTTTGAAGTGGCTGACCAGACGATCAAGGTATGGCAAGCCGCAGTGGTGGACAGTGACCACGGCCAGCCCGCCGGCACCCTGCTCAAGGCCGACAAGCAGGGGATCGACATCGCCACCGGCAAAGGGGTACTGCGCCTGCTGACCCTGCAACCGCCCGGCAAGAAGGCCATGTCCGTTTCGGATCTGCTCAACTCTCGCCGCGACTGGTTTGAACCCGGCACGCAATTGAATTGAACTGGATTGAATTGACACAAGCGGGGCCCAGGCCCCGACTTGCGCATCTAAGGTAACTCTATGAAAACACGTGCACAGGCCGCTCTCGTTATTCAACAGGTGCTGGATCAGGGTCAATCCCTCTCCGCTGTTCTGCCTGCTGCCCAGGAGAAGGTCGCGCCTCGCGATCGCGCTCTCCTGCAAGAACTCTGCTACGGCACCCTGCGCTGGCTGCCCCGCCTCGATGCGGCAGTCAACGAGATGATGGACAAGCCGCTCAAGAACAAGAGCCGCATTTTCCACTACCTCATCCTGATCGGTCTCTATCAGCTCATCTACACCCGCATTCCGGCTCACGCCGCAGTGGCCGAGACCGTCAACGCCGTCAAACTGCTCAAGGGTACCTCCCTGCGTGGCCTCATCAACGGCGTGCTGCGCAACTTCCAGCGCAGCGCCGAAGTCATTCTGCTGCGCATCGACCGCGTCCCCAGCATTCGCCTCGGTCATCCTGAGTGGCTCACCAAGCGCCTGCGTCAGGCCTATCACGATGAGTGGGAATTCATCATGGAGGCGAACAACCAGCGCCCCCCCATGTGGATCCGCAACAATAGCCAGCGCCAGAGCCGCGATGCCATGCTGGCCCGCATGGCCGACGTCGGCATCAATGCCGTGGCCGGTGAAGAGGGCGAGGATTGCATCCTGCTGGAGCGTCCTTGCGACGTGACCAAGCTGCCCGGCTTCGAGGTCGGTGACTGCTCGGTACAGGACGGAGCAGCACAACAGGCTGCGGCGCTGCTCGACCCGCAACCGGGCGAGTGGGTGCTGGATGCCTGCGCCGCCCCTGGCGGCAAGACCGCCCACTTGCTGGAGCGTCAACCCAAGCTGGCCGGCGTAGTCGCCGTCGATGCCGACGAGAACCGCCTCAAGCGGGTGCAGGAAAACCTGGACCGCATCGGCCTGAATGCCAAAGTGATCCACGGCGATGCGGCGGCACCGGAACAGTGGTGGCCGGAGGGTCAGTTCGATCGCATTCTGCTGGATGCTCCCTGCTCCGCCACCGGCGTGATCCGTCGCCACCCCGACATCAAGTGGTTGCGCCGGGATCAGGACATTCGCGAGCTGGCCGAACTGCAGCGCCGCATTCTCAATGCCCTCTGGGGCAAGCTGAAGAGCGGCGGCACCCTGCTTTACGCCACCTGCTCCGTATTGCCGGAAGAGAACCGCGAGCAGATCCGCGCCTTCCTTGCGGCGACCAAAGATGCCAAATTGGTGCCATTGCACGAACAGGACACCCCGGACTGCCCGGGTCGCCAGTTCCTGCCGGGTGAAGCCGAGATGGATGGCTTCTACTACGCCAAACTGTTCAAGCTGTGAGTCTGGCCAGCTTCTCCCGGGGTGGCCGCCATGCTGGCGGCACGCCCCTTTACTGCATCAACGTGAGTAGACGTTCCCTATGAAGATCATCATTTTGGGAGCCGGCCAGGTCGGCGGCACCCTGGCCGAGAACCTGGCCGGGGAGAACAACGACATCACCATCGTCGATACCGACAGCGAACGGCTGCGCGAGCTGCAGGACAAGTTTGACCTGCGGGTGGTCAACGGTCACGGCGCCCACCCCAGGGTGCTGCGCGAAGCGGGGGCCCAGGATGCCGACATGCTGGTCGCCGTCACCAACAGTGACGAGACCAACATGATCGCCTGTCAGGTCGCCTACTCCCTGTTCAACACCCCGAACAAGGTGGCGCGGATCCGCTCGCCCGCCTATCTGACCGAGCGGGATCGCCTGTTCCTGCCGGAATCGGTGCCGGTAGATCACCTGATCGCGCCGGAGCAGCTGGTGACCGACTATGTGCGTCGTTTGATCGAATATCCGGGCGCCCTGCAGGTAGTTGATTTTGCAGGTGGTCGTGTCGGTCT
Organism: Aeromonas allosaccharophila; assembly: GCF_000819685.1. Taxonomy (GTDB): domain Bacteria; phylum Pseudomonadota; class Gammaproteobacteria; order Enterobacterales; family Aeromonadaceae; genus Aeromonas; species Aeromonas allosaccharophila. Next base: position 99,423 of record NZ_CDBR01000062.1, read on the forward strand.
GGTCGCGGTCAAGGCCTACTACGGTGGCCCGCTGGTAGGCAATGCCCTCTCCACCCTGCGCGAGCACATGCCCAACATCGAAACCCGGGTTGCAGCCATCTTCCGTCAGGGCCGTCCGATCCGTCCGCAAGGGACCACCATCATCGAAGCGGATGACGAGGTGTTCTTCGTCGCCGCCGCGGGCCATATCCGCGCCGTGATGTCGGAGCTGCAGCGCCTCGAGAGCCCTTACCGCCGCATCATGATCGTCGGCGGTGGCAACATTGGCGCAGGCCTCGCCCGCCAGCTGGAGAAGCGTTACAGCGTCAAGCTTATCGAGCGCAACCAGAAGCGGGCGGAGCAGCTCTCCGAACTGCTGGAGAACACTATTGTCTTCTGCGGCGATGCGGCGGATCAGGAGTTGCTGGCCGAGGAGCACATCGATCAGATCGACGTCTTCATCGCCGTGACCAACGAGGACGAGGCCAACATCATGTCGGCGCTGCTCGCCAAGAAGATGGGCGCCAAGAAGACCATGGTGCTGATCCAGCGCGGCGCCTACGTGGATCTGGTGCAGGGTGGCTCCATCGATATCGCCATCTCGCCGCAGCAGGCCACCATCTCGGCGCTGTTGACCCACGTGCGCCGGGCCGATATCGCCAACGTCTACAGCCTGCGCCGCGGTGCGGCCGAGGCGATCGAGGCGATCGCCCACGGCGACGAGAACACCTCCAAGGTGGTCGGCAAGACGGTGGGCGAACTCAAGCTGCCGCCGGGCACCACCATCGGTGCCGTGGTGCGCGGGGATGAGGTACTGATCGCTCACGATCGCACCAAGATCCAGCAGGATGACCACGTGGTCATGTTCCTGGTGGACAAGAAGTACATCCCGGAAGTGGAGCGGCTGTTCCAGCCCAGCCCCTTCTTCCTGTAACGTCTTCATGCGCACAGGCTGTCAAACCAGACCCGGCTCAGCTCCTCCAAGGGGATGGTCCGGGTCTTTTGTTAATCAACGACCAGGTTATCGAACATGATCAAGCTGCGTCCCATTATCTTCACCCTGGGGCTGGTGCTCTCCAAGCTGGCGCTCTTCATGTGGCTGCCCACCTTGCTGGCACTGCTCACCGGGTCAGAGGGATTTGTCGAGTTTCTCAAGTCCGTGCTGATCACCCACGGCGCCGCCCTTCTCTGCCTCCACTACGGCCGCAAGGCGGAGTTTCATCTGGGGGTGCGGGAGATGTTCCTGCTCACCACCTCGGTCTGGGTAGTGGCCTGTGCCTTCGGCGCGCTGCCCTTTGTCTTCATCACCCACATCAACTTTACCGACGCCTACTTCGAGACCATGTCGGGGGTCACCACCACGGGCTCCACCGTGCTCTCCGGCCTCGACAACATGGCCCACAGCATCCTGTTGTGGCGCTCCATCCTGCAGTGGCTGGGCGGGGTCGGCTTTATCGTGATGGCGGTTGCCGTACTGCCCTACCTCAACGTCGGCGGTATGAAGCTGTTCCAGACCGAGAGCTCGGACTGGTCAGACAAAAGCGCGCCGCGGGCCAAGACGGTCGCCAACAACATCGTCGTGGTCTATCTGGTGCTCTCCATGCTCTGCTTCATGGCCTACTGGGCCAGTGGCATGAACATGTTCGAGGCGATCAACCACGCCATGACCACCCTCAGTACCGGCGGTTACTCCACCTCCGATCAATCCATGTCCCACTTCTCCAACTCGGCACACTGGATTGGCACCCTGTTCATGTTCCTTGGCGGCCTGCCCTTCCTGCTCTATGTGCAGAGCCTCAACCACAGGGACTACAGCCTGTTCAAGGATGCCCAGGTGCGCGGCTTCTTCTGGCTGGTGGTGTGGGTCACCGCCATCATGACCCTCTATCTGTGGCAGCGGGATCTGTTCAGCTTTATGGATGCCCTGCGCATCAGCTGCTTCAACATCGTCTCGGTACTCACCACCACCGGCTTCGGTCTCGGTGACTTCGGCACCTGGGGCCCGCTCGCCAGCATCGTCTTCATCGTGCTGCTGGCACTCGGTGCCTGCTCAGGCTCCACTGCGGGTGGTCTGAAGATCTTCCGGGTACAGGTGGCGTTTGCCCTGTTCAGAAAGCAGATGCGTCAGCTGATGCACCCCTCCGCCGTATTCCCGCAGAAATACAACGGCCGGACGGTCAATGACGCCATCATCCGCTCGATGATCTCCTTCGTGCTGGCCTACTTCGCCATCATTCTGGTGATCGCCGCGCTGCTGGCCGCCATCGGGCTCGACCCCCTCACCTCCATCTCCAGCTCCATCACCGCCGTCGCCAACGTCGGCCCGGGCATGGGCCCGGTGGTTGGCCCCAGCACCAACTTTGCCAGCCTGCCGGAATCAGCCAAGTGGCTGTTGTCGTTTGGCATGCTGCTGGGACGGCTGGAGATCCTGACGGTCGCCGTGCTCTTCTTCCCCTCCTTCTGGCGCCAGTAACCCCTTACTGCATGTCAGCAAAAAGCCGCCGCGTTCACCCGCTGCGGCTTTTTTATCTCAAGCATTCTCACGACTTTGCTCAGCGCTTATCAGCCCACTCATCACCCATTGCCGGATGGCCTGAACGACCTCACCTAGATGGCCAGAGCGGATCACAAGCATAAAAAAACGGACCCAAACCAGAGGTTTGGGTCCGTTTATCAGTGAACCGTCAGCAGCCGCGAGGGCTACCGAGACTCAGCGCATGGCATTAACCACGGCCGGAGCGCTTGCGGTCCATCTCGGTCAGCAATTTCTTGCGGATACGGATGTTCTTCGGAGTCACTTCTACCAGTTCATCGTTGTCGATGAACTCGAGAGCCTGTTCCAGAGTCATGCGGATCGGCGGAGTCAGCACTTGGGCTTCGTCGGTACCGGAGGCACGCATGTTGGTCAGCTGTTTGCCCTTCAGGCAGTTAACAGTCAGGTCGTTGGAACGGGAGTGAATACCGATCACCTGGCCTTCGTACACTTCGGTCGCGTGACCGATGAACAGACGACCGCGGTCTTGCAGACCGAACAGGGCGTAAGTCAGGGCCTTACCGGTTGCGTTGGAGATCAGCACGCCGTTCTGACGCTCGCCGATGCTGCCACCCTTGTGCGGACCGTAATGGTCGAAGGTGTGGTACAGCAGACCGGTACCGGAGGTCATGGTCATGAACTCGGTCTGGAAGCCAATCAGGCCACGGCTCGGGATCATGAAGTCAAGACGGACACGACCCTTGCCATCCGGCGTCATGTTGGTCATTTCGCCTTTACGCAGACCCAGTTGCTCCATCACGGAACCCTGGTGCGCTTCTTCAACGTCCACGGTTACGGTTTCGAACGGTTCTTGCAGAACGCCGTCAACGGTACGCAGGATTACTTCCGGACGAGACACAGCCAGTTCGTAACCTTCGCGACGCATGTTTTCGATCAGGATGGAGAGGTGCAGCTCACCACGACCGGATACGCGGAACTTGTCCGGATCATCAGTCTCTTCCACGCGCAGGGCCACGTTGTGGACCAGCTCCTGGTTCAGACGCTCCAGAATGTTACGGGAGGTCACGAACTTGCCTTCTTTACCGGCGAACGGTGAGGTGTTGACCTGGAAGGTCATGTTCACGGTCGGCTCGTCAACGGAGAGCGGCGGCAGGGCTTCAACAGCACCGTTGTCACAGATGGTGTCGGAGATTTTCAGCTCGCCCAGACCGGTGATGGCGATGATGTCACCCGCTTGCGCGTCGGTAACTTCAGTACGGGACAGGCCCAGGTAACCCAGCACCTGGCCGACTTTACCGTTACGGGTTTTGCCGTCAGCACCAACGATGGTGACTTGCTGGTTGGTCTTGACGCGACCACGGGTGATACGGCCGATACCGATAACGCCGACGTAGGAGTTGTAGTCCAGCTGGGAAATCTGCATCTGGAAACCACCGTCGGCATCCGCCGCCGGGGCTTCTACGTTGTCAACGATAGCCTGGAACAGCGGCTCCATGTTCTCGGACTCGACGTCCTGATCCATGGTGGCCCAACCGTTCAGTGCAGAGGCGTAAACAACTTTGAAATCCAGCTGTTCGTCAGTCGCGCCCAGGTTGTCGAACAGGTCGAATACCTGATCCATTACCCAGTCAGGACGAGCACCCGGACGGTCGATCTTGTTGATGACCACGATCGGCTTCAGACCCTGAGCGAACGCTTTCTGGGTCACGAAACGGGTTTGCGGCATCGGGCCATCTACGGCGTCAACCAGCAGCAGCACGGAGTCAACCATGGACAGTACGCGCTCAACTTCACCACCGAAGTCGGCGTGACCCGGGGTATCAACGATGTTGATGCGGTAGTCGTTCCAGCGGATCGCAGTGTTCTTGGCGAGAATGGTGATGCCACGTTCCCGTTCCAGATCATTGGAGTCCATGATCCGTTCCTGACCTTCGCTGGTGCGATCCAGAGTACCGGATTGCTGCAGCAGCTTATCAACCAGAGTCGTTTTGCCGTGGTCAACGTGCGCAATAATCGCAATATTGCGTAAATTCTCTAACATTCTCGCCTCAAATCACCGGGTAAAATTGGGCGCTAATTGTACTCTCGCCTTTGTGATCTGCCTAGCAGAATTGCAGTACATTCGCGCACAACAACGGATCTGGATCATAGACCTCCCTGACAAACCCTGCTTAGATGGGCGGTGGCCGTATTTTGCGCACCATTACAGCGCACCAAAACGATCCACCACTGCACTAAATTGATGCAACATGAGTCGAGAACGCCTGATTTTGGGGAGCCTCATCAGCGGGATTGCCCTGAAATCAAGCTGTCACAAACTTGGCACGATACTGGCTTATGTGAATGTGACGACGCATTCACCCAGAGAGTTTTAACACCGGAGGTTACTTAGCATGTCAGCCCAGAACGTATTGGCCCTGATCCAGGAACACGAAGTCAAGTTTGTTGATCTGCGCTTTACCGACACCAAGGGTAAAGAGCAGCATGTATCCATCCCTGCTCACCAGGTTGATGAAGATTTCTTCGAAGACGGCAAGATGTTTGATGGTTCCTCCATCGGCGGCTGGAAAGGCATCAACGAATCCGACATGGTACTGATGCCGGACGCAGCCTCCGCCAAGCTGGACCCGTTCACCGAAGAGACCACGCTGAACATCGTTTGTGACGTGCTGGAACCGGCCACCATGCAGGGCTACGACCGCGATCCGCGCTCCATTGCCAAGCGTGCAGAAGATTTCCTGAAGTCCAGCGGCATCGCTGACACCGTGCTGTTCGGGCCGGAGCCGGAATTCTTCATGTTCGACAACATCACTTTCTCCAACACCATGGGCCACAGCTTCGTGAAAATCGAATCTGAAGAAGCCGCATGGAACTCCGGCACTGCCTATGAGCATGGCAACAAGGGTCACCGTCCGTTCGTGAAAGGCGGTTACTTCCCGGTTGCACCGGTCGACTCCTCCCAGGATATCCGCGCCGCCATGTGTCTGGTGCTGGAAGAGATGGGCCAGGTTGTTGAAGCTCACCACCACGAAGTAGCCACTGCCGGTCAGAACGAGATCGCCACCCGCTTTAACACTCTTACGCTGAAAGCTGACGAAGTGCAGGTGCTGAAGTACGTGATCCACAACGTGGCCCACGCCTACAACAAGACCGTCACCTTCATGCCGAAACCCATGTTCGGTGACAACGGCTCCGGCATGCACTGCCACCAGTCTCTGGCCAAGAACGGCGTCAACCTGTTCGCTGGCGACCTGTACGGCGGCCTGTCCGAGATGGCTCTGCACTACATCGGCGGTATCATCAAGCACGCCAAGGCCATCAACGCCTTTGCCAACCCGACCACCAACTCCTACAAGCGTCTGGTTCCGGGTTATGAAGCACCGGTCATGCTGGCCTACTCTGCCCGCAACCGCTCTGCCTCCATCCGTATCCCGGTGGTACCGAGCCCGAAAGCCCGTCGTATTGAAGTGCGCTTCCCGGATCCGGCTGCCAACCCGTACCTGGCCTTTGCAGCCCAGCTGATGGCCGGTCTGGACGGTATCATCAACAAGATCCATCCGGGCGATGCCATGGACAAGAACTTGTATGACCTGCCACCGGAAGAAGCCGCAGAAGTGCCGACCGTTGCCGGTTCTCTGGACGAAGCACTGTCCGCGCTGGATGCAGACCGCGAGTTCCTGACCCGTGGTGGCGTGTTCAGCGATGACTTCATCAACTCCTACCTGGAACTGAAACAGCAGGATGTTGACCGTGTGCGCATGACCCCGCACCCGCTGGAGTTCGAACTGTACTACTCCGTCTAAGTCAGAACAGGCTGCCCATTTAAATCCGGTCAGCTTGCTTAATCGTGACAAAACCCGCCATCTGGCGGGTTTTTTCTCTGATAGGATTAAGAAAATGACCGTCAAGGAGAGATGGATGAACAACAAGCATGTTTTAGGGGTGCTCACCCTGCTGTTACTGACCTCGTTCGGGGCGGATGCGGCCAAGGTCTACTCCTGGGTCGATGGCAATGGCATCACCCACTACACGGATGCACCACCGCCAAACAAGAGTGCCAAAGAGGTCGATCTGCGGGTTGCCCCGCTGCTGGGCAGCAGCACGCCCAGATCGGTGCAAGTGGACAACTTCAACAGCCTGACCGGCGCCGATGCCAAGAAGGAAAAAGAAGCAGCCAAGCTGGCCATCGAACTGCTCTCGCCGGAACAGGGCAGCACGCTGCGCGACAACACCGGCAACATCGTCTTTCAGGGCAATATCAGTCCGAAACCACCGACCCAGTATGATGTGCGCCTGATCCTGGATGGCCAACCCGCCCCCATCGTCAACAACAGCCTGTCGATCCGCGTCGAGAACGTTGATCGCGGCGCCCACGAGGCTCAGCTCGAGCTGCTCGCCAAAGACGGTACGATCCTTGCTAAATCCAGTGCAGTCACCTTTTACCTGCATAGAGCGAGCGTGACGCCGGCTCCCAAACCCACCCCCAAAGCCGACTAGGGGTGATATAACGTACCGATGCGGGTAAACTCTATGCACCATATCGGTGCATAACAGGTGTGTAGCACCGTTTTAGGGAGAAACCTGTGCCAACCCGCTCGGACAACGCCAAAACACTCTTGGATAATTTGCTGACCGCCGTGATCCTGATGGATGAGCGGCTCTGCATCCAGTTCGTCAACCCGGCGGCTGAACAGCTGCTCTCCCTCAGCGAACGCAGGCTGATCGGCATTGAACTGCCCCATCTGCTGGAACATATCTCCCTCGACCTGCAACGACTGAAACATTGCCTCGTTTCAGGGCAAGGCTTTACCGACAGCGAAGTGACCCTGGTGGTGGAGGGAGAACCGCGACTGGTGGAGCTGAGCGCCACCCCGATGGCCGACCACGAACAGCGTCTGCTGGTAGTGGAGCTGCGCAAGATCGACCAGCAGAAGAAGATCAGCCAGGAGCAGCAGCAACATGCCCAGCAGCTGGCGGCCAAGGAGCTGGTGCGCGGCTTGGCCCACGAAATCAAGAATCCCCTCGGCGGCCTGCGTGGCGCGGCCCAGCTGCTGCAAAAAGAGCTGCCGGACCCTGCCCTGCGCGAATATACCGGCATCATCATCGAACAGGCCGACCGGCTGCGGGTGCTGGTCGATCGGCTGCTCGGCCCCCAGCGCCCCGGCCGCCACCAGATGCACAATGTCCATTCTGTGCTGGAGCAGGTACGCCGACTGGTGGAGCTGGAGCTGCCACCTTCGGTGCGCATCGAACGGGATTACGATCCCAGCATCCCCGAATTCGAGATGGAGCCGGATCAGCTGCAGCAGGCGTTTCTCAACATAGTGCGCAACGCCGCCGAAGCGCTGGGCGATCAGACCGGGCTTATCCGCATCAAGACCCGCACCGCGTTCCAGATCACCATCCACGGTCAGCGCTACCGGCTGGCGGCGGAGATCAAGATCATCGACAACGGCCCCGGCATTCCCGATGCCATCCGCGACACCCTGTTCTACCCGATGATCACCGGCAAGGAGGGAGGCACAGGGCTCGGCCTCTCCATCGCCCAGAACCTGATCGACCAGCACAAGGGGCGGATTGACTGCATCAGCTGGCCGGGCCACACCGAATTCACCATTTTTCTACCGCTTCGCAAGTAAGGGAACCCCATGACCGCCAAAGTGTGGATCGTCGATGACGACAGTTCTATCCGCTGGGTGCTGGAGCGCACTCTCGGCAGCGAAGGCTTCAACTGCGAGAGCTTTGCCGATGGCGAAGCGCTGCTGCACGCCCTTGAGCTGCGCTCGCCCGATGTGATCCTCTCCGATATCCGGATGCCCGGCATCGACGGACTGAGCCTGCTGGAGCAGATCCACCGCCGTCAGGCCGATCTGCCCATCATCATCATGACCGCCCACTCGGATCTCGACAGCGCGGTCAACGCCTACCAGCGCGGTGCCTTCGAGTACCTGCCCAAGCCGTTCGATATCGACGAGGCGGTGACCCTGGTGCGCCGCGCCGAGAATCACCTCAAGGAGCAGCGCACCAAGCGCAAGTCTCGCCAGCAAGAGGCGACAGCCACTCCGGAGATCATCGGTGAGGCACCGGCGATGCAGGAGGTGTTCCGCGCCATCGGCCGCCTGTCGCGCTCCAGCATTTCGGTGCTGATCAACGGCCAGAGCGGTACCGGCAAGGAGCTGGTCGCCCACGCGCTGCACAAGCACAGCCCGCGCGCCCACAAGAACTTCATCGCCCTCAACATGGCGGCTATTCCGAAAGATCTCATCGAATCCGAGCTGTTCGGTCACGAGAAGGGGGCCTTCACCGGTGCCAACAACATCCGCCACGGCCGCTTCGAACAGGCCGACGGCGGCACCCTGTTTCTCGACGAGATCGGCGACATGCCGCTGGATGTGCAGACCCGGCTGTTGCGGGTGCTGGCCGATGGCCAATTCTACCGGGTCGGCGGCCACCAGCCGGTGCAGGTGGATGTGCGGATCATCGCCGCCACCCACCAGAATCTGGAGAAACGGGTCGCCGATGGCGAGTTTCGCGAAGATCTGTTCCACCGCCTCAACGTCATCCGCATCCACATCCCCGCCCTCAAGGAGCGCCGAGAGGATATCCCCCAACTGGCCCGCCACTTCCTGCTGCGTGCCGCCAAGGAGCTGAACGTCGAGGCCAAGAGCCTGCACCCGGATACCCAGGCCTATATCAGCCGCCTGCCCTGGCCGGGCAACGTGCGCCAGCTGGAGAACGTTTGCCGCTGGCTCACCGTGATGGCCTCGGGGCAAGAGGTGTTGGTCGGCGATCTGCCTGCCGAGCTGCTCACCCCCATCACCAACAGTGCCGAACCGGGCCAACCGGCGATGCCCGGCTGCTGGCAGCAGCAGTTGCAGGAGTGGGTGGCCAGCAAGTTGGCGCTGGGGGAGATCGATATCCTGGCCGATGCCATGCCCCAGTTCGAGCGGATCATGCTGGAGACGGCGCTGGAACACACCCACGGCCACAAACAGGAAGCGGCGCGCCTGCTGGGTTGGGGTCGCAACACCCTGACCCGCAAGCTGAAGGAACTCGATCTCTCCTGAGTCCCGGGGAAAAACGATTCCCATCACGCCCTGACAAATCACCGCCCGCCAGAACCCCGTTTAACCATAAACGGGGTATCTTTTTTGAAAGCCCCGCCTAGAATGGCAGGCTTTCAAACCTGACTCGACGAGGGCGCCAACCATGATTGACAGATCTCTCCCCCTGACCGACCTGCACCGCCATCTGGACGGCAACATCCGCCCGCAAACCATCCTCGAGCTGGGTCGCCAACACAATATCCAGCTGCCCGCCTTCGAGCTGGAAGCGCTGCGCCCCCACGTGCAGATCGTCGAGAACGAACCGAGTCTGGTTGCCTTCCTGAAGAAACTGGACTGGGGTGTGGCGGTGCTGGCCGACTACGACGCCTGCCGCCGGGTCGCCTACGAAAACGTGGAAGATCTGCTGCGCGCCGGTATCGACTATGCCGAGCTGCGTTTCAGCCCGGCCTACATGGCGATGGCCCACAAGCTGCACCCGCAGGGCGTAGTGGAAGCCATCATCGACGGCGTGGCCGCTGGCAGCCGCGACTTCGGCATCAAGACCAATCTGATCGGCATCATGAGCCGCACCTTCGGCACCGAGCAGTGCAATCAGGAGCTGGCCGCCTGTCTGGCTCACCGCGACAAGCTGGTGGCCATCGATCTGGCCGGTGACGAGCTGGGCTTCCCGGGCACCCTCTTTACCGACCACTTCCGCAAGGTGCGCGATGCGGGCCTGCGCGTCACGGTGCACGCCGGTGAAGCCGCTGGCCCCGAGAGCATGTGGCAGGCCATTCGCGAGCTGGGCGCCGAACGTATCGGCCACGGCGTCAAAGCGATTCAGGATCCGGCCCTGATGGCCTATCTGGCCGAACACCGCATCGGCATCGAATCCTGTCTCACCTCCAACGTCCAGACCACCACAGTAGCGAGCCTGACCGAACACCCGATCCGCCAGTTCCTGGCCGCCGGTGTGCTGGCCTGCCTCAACACCGACGATCCGGCAGTGGAAGGGATCGACCTGCCCCACGAATATGAGGTGGCCGCTCCGGCCGCTGGCATGACGGCGAGCGAGATCCGCACCGCCCAGCAGAACGGCCTGACCCTGGCCTTCCTGAGCGATAGCGAGAAAGCCGAGCTGAGCGCCCGCGCTGCCAGCCGCTGATCCACACCGGCACTGCAAATAACAACGGCCCACTTCAGTGGGCCGTTTGCTTTGCGGATTTCTGATGATGGGTAAGCACTGGGCCAGCAGGCAGATAGCAAAAGACCCAAACAGTGTTTGGGTCTTTTGTTGATGTCGGTGCAGGTAAAAACTACTCCTGCTCCTTGTCACGCTCCAGTGCCCGCTCCACCAGCGGCTCTGGCAGGCTCTTGGTCACCTCCACCCCCAGCTCGCGGAAACGCTCGACCTGCGCAATCAGGTTGCCACGGCCGTTGACCAGCCGTCCCATTGCCTTGTCGTAGCTCTCCTGCGCCTTGTGCAGGCTGCCGCCCATCTGCTGCATCTCCTCGACAAACAGCCGCAGCTTTTCGTAGAGACGACCGGCCCGCTCGGCAATCTGGCGGGCATTCTGGTTCTGCCGCTCGTAGCGCCACAGGTTCTCGATGGTGCGCAGCGCCACCATCAGGTTGGTAGGGCTCACCAGCAGGATATTGTTGTCGAGGCCGTAACGCACCAGCGAGGGATCGGCCTCCATCGCGGTGAGGAAGGCGGGCTCCACCGCCACGAACATCAGCACATAGTCGAGGGTGCGCACCCCGGGCAGCTGCTGGTAATCCTTGCGGCCCAGCTCGCGGATATGGTTGCGCACCGAGGCGACGTGCTCTTTCAGCGCCACCGCCTTCTCCAGCTCGTCATCGGCGTTGTACCAGCGCTCGTAGGCGGTCAGCGACACCTTGGCGTCGATGATGATGTCTTTTTCCTGCGGCAGGTGGACGATGACATCGGGCTGGTAGCGCTTGCCCTTCTCCACCTCGATATTGACCTGGGTGTGGTACTCGTGGCCCTCGCGCAGGCCACATTCGCTGAGGATCCGCGCCAGCACCACCTCACCCCAGTTGCCCTGCTGCTTGCTGTCACCCTTGAGGGCGCGGGTCAGTGCCGCCGCCTCTTCGGTCATGCGGGCATTGAGCTCGGCGAGGCGCTCCAGCTCGAACTTGAGGCTGTGGCGTTGGGCCGTCTCCTGGGCGTGGGTCTCACCCACCTGACGGCGGAAGCCCTCGAGCTGCTCTTTGAGTGGTGTGAGCAGCAGATCGAGGCTGTTCTGGTTCAATTCGCGGAAGTTGCCGGAGTTTTGCTCGAAGATCCGGTTGGCGAGGTTCTCGAACTGCTGGCTGAGACGCTGTTCCGCCTCCTGCTGCAGTTGCAGCTTCTCGGCGGCAGCCAACCGCTCGCTGCGCAGGGTCGCTTCCGCATCCTTGAGGCGGGCGGTGAGCTTGATGAGCAGGGTCTGCTGCTGATCCAGCTTCTGCTGGCCCTGCATCCGCTCATCCTGCAACTCGTCGAAGCGATCCTGTAGCGCCTGATAACGCTCCTGCCCCAGCATCAGCTCCTGAGCCTGCGCCGTGGCGGCACTCCGCCCGATCAGCCAGCCAAGTCCGAGGGCCAGCACGGCGGCGGGCAACAAGATCCCCCAGAGCCCGGGGTCGATCATTTGCGGCTCCGCTGACGCAGGAACAGTTCGAGATAGCGGTTAACCAGAATCCAGATCACCACGTAGATGAGGTAGGCGGCCAGCACCACCCACTTGTGGGTGTTGACGCCGGTATCGAGCTCGGCGAACTCGATATCCTTGATGCGGCAGTAGGCCCACATCAGCAGGGGAAAGACATAGAGCAGGGACGCACGCCAGAGAAATAGCCACATATGTTTTCATTCAACCACGTAAAAAGACCCGCCTAGCTTACACAAGGGCAACTGCGCTTGCGATCCTGACGGCCGCTATTCTCTGGCCTGCTTCCCGAAACTTCGATAAAATTAACCCCTAATAGGTATCAGGGGCGAGCATGACTCACTATTTCCTCCGTTGGCTGACACAAGGTTGGCAAGCTTCCCGCAAGCCCGCCGTGGTTTGCCATGAAGCGCGCCCGCCATGGGCCATCGAGGAGTCCCAGTACCTCTCCCTCTGCACCCGCTGTGGCGAGTGTTTCAAGGCCTGCCCGCGCGGTCTGCTCAAACCGGCCACCCAGGAGGAGTACGAGGGGAGCCCGATCGCCGGCACCCCGGTGCTCGATCTCGCCTGCGGCCAGTGCAGCTACTGCGGCAGCTGCGCCAGAGCCTGTCCCACCGGCGCCCTCGACCTGCAACTGGGCCGTCAGGTGCAGACCCGGGTGCAGATTGAGGAGAGCTGTCAGGCACGGCAGGGCTTCTACTGCCTGCTCTGTGAAGATGCCTGCCCCCAGCAGGCGATCAAGGCCACCGCCGACGGCATCAACGTCAATATGGATGCCTGCAATGGCTGCGGTGCCTGCGGCCTCGCCTGCCTGCACGGCGCCATCACCCTGATCCGCCAGCCGGGCAGTCGTTAAAAACCACCTGCGTACAAAAGCAAAAGGGGCCATCAGGCCCCTTTCACATCTTGTTCGTTATGCCGCGCCCTGTCAGGCCATGGTCACAATCGTCTCTTGCTCGATACCCAGCAGGTGGCAGAGACGGTTGGGATCGCGCACCGCATCGGCCAGGGTGTACTCGCCCAGCACTTCGAGGAAGGCGTTCATAGCGCGGCGCAGGATGCCCTGAATACGGCAGCCGCCGGAGAGACGGCAGTTCTCGCGCTTGCAATCGACCGGACAGAGCACATGCTCCATGTCCATCACCACATCCCGCAAATTGATGGAGACCGCCGAGCGACCGAGGCGGATGCCACCGTGCTTGCCGCGTACCGTCTCGATGTACCCCTTGATGCCAAGCTGGTGCACAATTTTGACCACATGGTTGCGAGAGATGCCGAAGGTATCGGCCACTTCGGTAATGGTCGACAGACGATCCCCCGGCTGAACCGCCAGGAAGGTCAGGGTACGCAGGGCGTAGTCGGTAAATCGTGTCAGTTGCATGGTCGCACTTGCCTCTTACTACAAGCCAGGAATCAGGACGACAACATTGAGCTAAGAGGCAGGAGACAACCGGTTTGCCTCTGTTTGCCCATTGGTTCGCCAGAGGGGAGGCCTGTCTCTTAATCTGAGTTGCGGAGTGACAGGTTAAGAGCAGCACAACCGGGTGTCGATGAAGATGCACATAAATCGACACTTTCTTTGATTGATCGCAAACTTGCCGGGTTAGCCCGGCGTTTACCCGCTTTATGGCGGGTAAATCTCCCGAATAGTCCCCCTCACCAAGCCCCTTCGACCAGCCGCCATATGGCCCGCGAACCGCCCCTGAATCGACCGGCAGAGTGATGGTTCAGTGGGGCTGTTTCAGCCAGTTTTTCAGCGCAACCGAGGGGATGGAGCTCTCGGAGGCGACGGCAAACGCGCCCCAGTCCACCGCGCACTGCAACGCATCCTTGATCGCCATGCCTCGAGCCAGCCCGTGAATGAGGCCGCCAGCGAAGGCATCCCCCGCCCCCGTGGTATCGACTACCGAGACGGGCCGGGCAGCGACCCGGATCTGCTCCTCACCGTGGATGGCAACCGCCCCCGCCTTGCCTTCGGTCAGCACCAGCCATTCGAGCTGCTCCCCCGCCAGCTGGCGGGCATGTTGCCAGGGGTCGCTCACCTCGCCGAGATCGGAGCGGGAGGCCACCAGCACATGGCAGGGGCGGCGCGCCTGCCCCCCTTTAGGATACTGGGCCACCACGAAACTCTTGCCGAGCATCTGGCGCATGTAGCTGATGATGGCGGTGCCGGGATAGTTCACATAGAGGCAATCCACCCCCTCCAGCGGCAGATCGCCGGGCAGATCGGGACGCCGCGGGCGGCGCAGTATGGTGCGCTCGCCGGTGGAGTCCACCAGGATCAGCAGCTCGCCGGTCTCGCCGCCAAAGCGCTCCACATGGCTGCAATCCAGCCCGTAACCGGCCGCCTGCTCCAGCAGCCAGTCGCCGGTCTCATCCAGCCCGATACGGGAGGCAATGGTCACCTCGTGACCCGCCCATACCAGCCCGATGCCGGTGTTGGCGGCGCCGCCTCCCAGCCTGCGCCCCTGATCCACATATTGCAGCCGGGCCCCTGCTACCAGCGGTTCGGAGAGGGAGAGCACATGATCACAGTTGAGATTGGCAAGCAGCAGAATGCGGGACATAGAGACCTCGAACGATGGAGATAGCCCAAAAGAGACAGGCTGAACCCCGAGTAGAGCCCAGCCTGACAGAAGAGACAACCGGCAGCGATCTGGAATCCGATCGGGATCAATAGATGGGCAGCTCCACCCCGGCCAGCAGCTCGTCGATACGCGCCTGACTCGGCTGCTGCATCACGCTCTGGATCACCTCTTTGGTGAGGTGGGGCGAGAAGGAGCTGATGAAGTCATACATGTAGTTCTGCAGCAGGATGCTCTTGCTGAAACAGATCTGCGCCGGGCAGGGCTTGAACAGGTGCTCCAGATTGATGGAGACCAGCCCGGGGGCATCGGTGTCATTGGCCACCAGCGAGGAGATGATGCCGATGCCAAAGCCCAGCTCCACGTAGCGCTTGATCACCCCGGCATCCATCACCGTCATGTAGTAGCTCGGAGTGAGACCAGCCGCTTGAAACACCTCGTCCTGCACCTGACGGCCAGTGGCGCCACTCTCGTAGCTGAGGATCGGGTAGTGGCAGAGCTGCTCCAGCGTCGGCTTCTTCACCTTGGCCAGCGGGTGATCCTGCGGCACCACCAGCGAGAGGGTCCAGAGGTAGGCGGGCAGCGCAATCAGCTCCTTGTCGAAGCCAATCTCGTGGGCAACGATGGAGAAATCGGAGTAACCCTTGCTGATCTGCTCCTTGCTCGCCGACATCACCGGATGGAGGTGGAACGAGATCTTGGGATACTTCTTGGTGAAGTAGGTGACCGACTTGGGCAGCAGGTAGCGGGCGATGGTGTGGGTGGTGTGAATATTGAGGGTGCCCACGGTCGGATCCAGATATTCGCGTGAGATCGCCTTGATCTTGCTCTCGATATTGAGCATCGCCTCGGCACACTTGATGATCTCTTCCCCCACCGGCGTGATGCGGTGCAGGTGCTTGCCACGGCGCTCGAAGATCCGCACCCCCAGCTCGCTCTCCAGCAGGCCGATCTGTTTGCTGACCCCCGGCTGACTGGTGAAGAGCGCATCGGAAGCCACGGACACATTGAGGTTGTGGTCCCGGATCGCGATCAAATACTTCAATTGCTGTAGTTTCAAGGCGTCACACTCTCACACTGGTTTGGCTCAGACAGGTTTGGCTCAGGCCGGGACGGCAATCAAGCCAGACAAACAGGCCGCCACATGGGCGGCCAGTGTACCATCCGATCCCGACATCTCAGCGCTTGATCCTTCATTTTGCTACAAAATCTAGCATCCGAAGGGGTGGCTGACAAACCGGGCTCAGGCCGCGCCAGCCCGCAGCGGCAGGATCCCCAGAAACTGCAGCAGCCACTGCATCATGGTCGCCGAATCCACCTCCCCCTCCAGCGAGGAGAGGCTGCTCTGGTAGCGCTCGTCGGGCAACAGGCCACGGCGCCGCTCGATCAGCGCCCGGTTGTACTCCACCGAGAACTCCGGATGCCCCTGAATGGCGACGATGTGATCCCCCTGCAAAAACATGAAGTTGGGACAAAAATCATTGCCCGCCAGCCGGGTCGCCCCCGGCGGCAGCAGGGCCACCTGATCCTGATGGCTGGCCAGAATGCGGATCTGATCTCGCGCCGGCGCCATCCAGGGCGCATCCGCCAGCATAGGGTGAACCGCCACCCCCAGCCCCCACCCCTTGGTGGACTTCACCACCTCTCCACCCAGTGCCTGGGCGATCACCTGATGACCGAAGCAGACACCGGCCAGCTTGACGTCGGCATCGTGCGCCTGGCGGATCCACGCCCGCAACGCCTGAATCCAGGGGATATCGCTGTAAGCATCGTGGCGCGAGCCGGTGATAAGCCAGGCATCGCACTCGTGCAGATCCTCCGGCAATTCCCCATCAAGAGCCGACCAGACCCGAAATTCCAGTTCGGGGGCCAGGGCCGCGAAGCCCCTGATAAACATCTCGGAGTAAACGGGGCCAAAACGATCCGCCAGATCGGGATCGAGCCGGTCACAATCGAGAATTCCCAATCGCATCTGTTGTTCCTTTACAGAGTTCGCCCCCGCCAATCAGCGACCGGCGGGGGCAAAAGGTTAGGCCATGAACACGCGCCAGCGCGTCACTTCATGGTCGGCATGGAGAACTCGGCGCCACTGCGCAGGCTCTGGGGCCAGCGCGCCGTCACCGTCTTCATCCGGGTATAGAAGCGAACCCCGTCCGGCCCGTGCATGTTGAGCGGCCCGAAGATGGAGCGCTTCCAGCCACCAAAGCTGTGAAACGCCATCGGCACCGGAATGGGGACGTTCACCCCTACCATACCGACCTGTACCCGCGCCGTGAAGTCCCGTGCGGTGTCGCCGTCACAGGTAAAGATGGCGGTGCCGTTGCCGTACTCGTGTTCGTTGATGAGCCGCAGCGCCGTCTCGTAGTCAGGCACCCGCACGATGGAGAGCACAGGGCCGAAGATCTCCTCGCGGTAGATACGCATCTCGGGCGTCACCTCGTCAAACAGGCAGCCACCGATAAAGTAACCCTCCTCGTGGTTCAGCGTGCGGCCATCGACCCGCAGCGCGGCCCCTTCGGCCACCCCCTGATCCACATAACCGCGCACCTTGGCCAGATGCTCCCGGCTGATCAGCGGCCCCATCTCGTTCTCCGGGCTCTGGCCCAGCCCCGGGCCGACCCGCAGTTTTTCCACCAGCGGCGTCAGTTTGGCCACCAGCGCATCGGCGGTCTCGTCCCCCACCACCACGGCTACCGAAATGGCCATGCAGCGCTCGCCAGCCGCCCCATAAGCGGCCCCCATCAGGGCGGAGACCGCCTGATCGAGATCCGCATCCGGCATCACCACCATATGGTTCTTGGCGCCGCCCAGCGCCTGTACCCGCTTGCCGTGGGCAGAGGCGGTGGCATAGATGTACTGGGCGATGGGAGTCGAGCCGACAAACGACACGGCACCGACCCGCGGATCGGTCAGCAACACGTCCACCACCTCTTTATCACCGTTCACCACGTTGAGCACCCCGTCCGGCAGACCGGCCTCCTTAAGCAGCTCGGCCATCCGCAGCGAGAGGGAGGGATCCTTCTCGGAGGGTTTGAGGATAAAGGTGTTGCCGCAGGCAATGGCGACCGGGAACATCCAGAGCGGCACCATGGCCGGGAAGTTGAACGGGGTGATACCGGCGCAAACCCCAACCGGCTGCATCATGGAGTAGCTGTCCACCCCGCGGCCGACGTTGAGGGAGTGCTCCCCCTTGAGCAGATGGGGAATGCCGCAGGCAAACTCCACCACTTCCAGCCCGCGGGTCAGCTCACCCTGCGCATCGGAGAAGACCTTGCCGTGCTCGCGGCTGATGAGCTGAGCCAGCTCGTCCCTGTGCTGCTCCATCAACTCCTTGAAGCGGAAAAAGACCCGGGCCCGCACCAGCGGCGGGGTTTGCGACCAGTCGGCAAAGGCGCGCTCGGCAATGGCGATCGCCTCCTGACACTCGGCGGCGCTCGACAGCCCGACGCACCCCTGCTGCTTGCCGCAGGCGGGATTGAAGATGGCCCCCTGGCGCTCGCTGCGACTCTCCTGCAGCTGGCCGTTGATGAAGTTGCTGACCCTGTATGTCATGTATCCTCCGTGATAACTGATGTGGTAATTGCGCTGAGCAAAACAACGCAAGGCCCCGCCAGTGCGGGGCCATCAAATGGATTAGGGTTGTGCCTGCAACACATCCTGCAGCAGGGTGAAGAGATCGTCGATCTGGCTGCGCTCGATGATGAGGGGCGGCGACAGGGCGATGATGTCGCCGGTCACCCGGATCAGTGCCCCCTTCTCGAAGCAGCGAACAAATACCTCATAGGCGCGCTTGCCCGGCGCATCCGGCATGGATTCCAGTTCGATACCCGCCACCAGTCCGTAGTTGCGCACATCCTTCACATGCTTGCAGCCCTTCAGCGAATGGGCCGCCTCCTCCCAGTAGCCCGCCAGATCGGCGGCGCGGCTGAGCAGGTTCTCGTTGCGATAGATCTCGAGGGTCGCGAGACCTGCGGCCGCCGCCACCGGATGGCCGGAGTAGGTGTAGCCGTGGAACAGCTCGATGGCCCCTTTGCCTGCCACCATCATGTCGTCATAAATGTGCTTCTGCACCAGCACCGCCCCCATGGGGATGGCGCCGTTGGTGAGCCCCTTGGCGCAGGTGATCATGTCGGGGATGACATCGAACTCCTGTGCCGCAAAGGGGGAGCCGAGGCGACCGAAACCGGTGATCACCTCGTCAAAAATCAGCAGGATGCCGTGTTTGGTACAGATCTCCCGCAACCGCTTGAGGTAGCCTTTGGGGGGCATCAGCACGCCGGTACTGCCAGCGATGGGCTCGACGATCACCGCCGCGATATTGCTGGCATCGTGCAGAAAGACGATCTTCTCCAGCTCGTCGGCCAGCGCCACATCCTCCTCAGGCAACCCCTTGGTGAAGGCATTCTTGGCGATGTTGAGGGTATGGGGCAGGTGATCCACCCCGGTCAGCAGGGAGCCGAACCACTTGCGGTTGCCGGGAATCCCCCCCACCGAGATGCCGCCAAAGCCGACCCCGTGATAGCCACGCTCGCGGCCAATCAGCCGGGTACGGGTGCCCTGACCGCGAGCCCGCTGCCAGGCCAGCGCGATTTTCAGCGCGGTATCGACCGACTCGGAACCGGAGTTGGTATAGAAGACGTGGCCAAACCCCTTGGGTGCAATCTCCACCAGCCGGTTGGCCAGTTCGAACGGCAGGGGGTGGCCCATCTGGAATGTGGGGGCGAAATCGAGATGGGAAATCTGCTGGGAGACCGCCTCGGCAATCTCGCGCCGACCATGGCCCGCGTTGCAACACCAGAGTCCGGCTGTGCCATCCAGTATCTTGCGGCCATCCTCTGAGTGATAATACATCCCCTCTGCCGACTTCAGGATGCGCGGCGCCGCCTTGAACTGCTGGTTGGCGGTGAACGGCATCCAGAACGCGGACATGTCGGAGGGCGTATTGATGTCGCTGATCGGTTTCATGGTCACCTCATCCTTAAGGTGTTTAGCAACTATCGGCTGATGCCTATTAAATTAAACACCTGAATCCATAAAAAAGGGCTCGATATTGCCCTGTCTGGTGCCACCCCTAGCTAGATGCATCAACAGGGTGGTATAAGATATTTAACACAATTTTAATAATAGTAAACAGTCAAGGAGTGTCTATAGATGGATATCGGTCACCGCCTCAAGGCGGTTCGCACCAAGGCAGCCCTCTCCCAGCGCGAGCTGGCCAAGCGCTCCGGTGTGACCAACGGATTTATCTCCCAGATCGAGAAAAATCAGGTGAGCCCCTCTGTCGCCTCCCTGCGCAAGGTGCTGGAAGGCATCCCCATGTCGCTGGCCAGCTTCTTCACCGAAGAGACCGAAATGGGCACCGAAGTGATCTTCCGCGCTGCGGATATGCCGGATCTCGGCACTCACCCCATCAGCTACCGGCTGGTCGGGCATAGCCGTGCCAACCGCGCCATCGGCATGTTGCAGGAGGTGCTGCCACCGGGCGCCGACACCGGCGACGACATGCTGAGCCACGAGGGTGAAGAGTGCGGCATTGTCATCAAGGGCGAAGTCGAAGTGACCGTGGGCGAGCAGATCTACCTGCTGGGCGCAGGGGATGGCTACTACTTTGACAGCCGCACCCCCCACCGTTTTCGCAATAGCGGCGAGCAGGAGTGCGTGCTGATTTCGGCCAACACCCCCGCCAGTTTCTGACATTCAGACGCGCGTCGGCAGGGGGGCAATGTTTAATGAATTGTTACAAGATGGATTTACAAGCGGCAGGATGTTTAGCATATTGATACGCGGAAACTGACTTTTGCCGGTTCAAGGAGTGAACATGAGTGACCTGACCCTGGCCCAGTGGCAACACAAGGCCTCCCATCTGACCCTGCCCTCGCAAGCCTTTATCAACGGCAGCTATCGGGATGCCGTCAATGGCGCCACCTTCGACTGCATCAACCCGGCCAACGGCAAGCTGCTGACCAGGGTGGCGGCCTGCGATGCTGCCGATGCCGAACTGGCGGTGCAGGCCGCCCGTGCCGCTTTCGAGGACAAACGCTGGTGCGGGCTGGCCCCGAAACAGCGCAAGCAGATCATGCAGCGTTTCGCCGAGCTGATGCGCCTCAACAAGGTGGAGCTGGCGCTGCTGGAGTCGCTGGATATGGGCAAACCCATCGGCGATGCCATGGGCTATGATGCCCCCGCCGCCGCCAACTGCATCGCCTGGAACGCCGAAGCGATCGACAAGATCTACGATCAGGTCGCGCCGGTGGAAGAATCCGCTCTGGCGCTGGTGACCCGCGAAGCGCTCGGGGTGGTTGCCGCCATCGTGCCGTGGAACTTCCCGCTGGTGATGGCCTGCTGGAAGCTGGGCCCGGCGCTCGCTACCGGCAACTCGGTCATTCTCAAGCCTTCCGAAAAATCCCCCCTAACCGCCCTGCGCATCGCGGGTCTGGCCAAGGAGGCGGGCATTCCGGACGGTGTGTTCAACGTGCTGCCGGGCTTTGGCCACACCGTGGGCGAGGCGCTGGCCATGCACATGGATGTGGACTGCATCACCTTCACCGGCTCCACCAAGATTGGCAAGCATCTGGTGCAGTGCTCCGGCAAGTCCAACCTCAAGCGCGCCTTTATGGAGTGCGGCGGCAAGAGCCCCAACATCATACTGGCCGATGCGCCGGATCTGGACGCCGCGGCCAAGAGCGCCGCTGGCGCCATCTTCTACAACCAGGGCGAGGTGTGTACCGCCGCCTCTCGCCTGCTGGTGCAAAACAGCATAAAGCCGCAGTTTATGGAACGGCTGCTGGCCCACGCCCGCGAGTGGATCTCGGCCAACCCGCTCGACCCTGCCACCCGCATCGGCGCCATGGTCGATGGCATCCAGATGGAGCAGGTGCTGCGCTATGTCGAGATTGGCAAGCAGGAGGGGGCAAAGCTGCTGCTTGGCGGCAACCGCACCAATACGGAGAGCGGCGGCTTCTATATCGAACCCACCATCTTCGACGACGTGACCCCCGAGATGCGCATCTTCCGCGAAGAGATCTTCGGCCCTGTGCTGGCGGTGACCGGCTTCGATACCCTGGAAGAGGCCATTGCCCTTGGCAACGACACCGACTACGGGCTGGCGGCGGCGATCTGGACAGCGGATCTCAACAAGGCGGTGAAGGGTTCCCGCGCCCTGCGCGCCGGTACAGTGTTCGTCAACAACTGGGATGGCGGCGACATGACGATGCCATTCGGCGGCTTCAAGCAATCCGGCAACGGCCGCGACAAGTCACTGCATGCGCTGGAGAAGTACACCGAGCTGAAAAGCACCTGGATCCAGCTGGAGTAACGCCATAAAGCAGCACTACCGGATCAAAAAGGGGGAGAAATCCCCCTTTTGCATTTTTGGCCTTCCATCACCGGCCCCAATCCTTATAATGACAAAAAAGCCAACATGTTAAATATAAAGACAAAAATGCTATTTTTTCTGGGAAGCGTACTTTTTCTGGTGATCGGTTTGCCCCTGCTGTTCTTCGTGCTGGGGCACGGCGAGGCCTACGTGACCTGGGGCCCCTGGATCTCCGCCATCGCCCTGATGTTGTGGCTGTTGATGGATGTCGACAAGATCCGCCGCGGTAAAGGCTGACCGGCCAGCCACTCGCTTCCTTCCCTCAAACTTCGTTTATTCGCTTCTTTCCCCGCAAAAGGATCGCTACACTGATTTTTTGCGATGTTTTCCCGCATCCAACGCTTCAGTAAAGGTCATCCGCATGCCGCAACAGATCCAGCGTCAGGGCGTCATCTACGCCCTGTGCGCCTATACCCTTTGGGGCATAGCCCCCATCTATTTCAAGACCATCTCTGCCGTCCCGGCCGCCGAGATCCTGACCCACCGGATGATCTGGTCCTGCGTGCTGCTGATGGTGCTGACACTGGCAGGCCGTCAGTGGCACAAGGTGCAAGCGGTGCTGCGCCAGCCCAAAGTGCTGCTCACCCTGGCGTTTACCTCGGTCACCGTCGGCGGCAACTGGCTGCTGTTCATCTGGGCCATCAACAACGGCCACATGCTGGATGCGAGCCTCGGCTACTACATCAACCCGCTGTTCAACGTGCTGCTGGGGATGGTGTTTCTGAGCGAGAAGCTGCGCCGCCTGCAGTGGTGGGCGGTGGCGCTGGCCTTTGCCGGGGTGGCGATCCAGCTTATCGCCTTTGGCTCCTTGCCCTGGATTGCGCTGGTGCTGGCATCGAGCTTCGCCATCTATGGTCTGGTGCGCAAAAAGCTGGCCCTCGATGCCCTCACCGGTCTGCTGATCGAAACCATGATCATGCTGCCGCCAGCGGCCATCTATCTGTGGGGCTTTGCCGACAGTCCGACCAGCCATCTCACCCAGAACGACTGGCACCTCAACCTGCTGCTGATCGCCGCAGGTGCCGTCACCACGGCCCCCCTGCTCTGCTTCACCGCCGCCGCGACCCGGCTCAAGCTCTCCACCCTGGGCTTCTTCCAGTACATTGGCCCCAGCATGATGTTCATCCTCGCCGTCACCCTCTATGGCGAGGAGCTGGCGATGGACAAGCTGCTCACCTTCGCCTGCATCTGGAGTGCGCTGGTGCTGTTCAGTCTCGATGGTTTGCGCAGCGGCAGAGCCGCGCCAAGCCGGACCTGACACCTCCCCAGCCCCCCTCGACCCCGGCTCATCAGCCGGGGTTCTTTTTTGTGCCACCCGCCCCTTCCTGACAGCGACCACCCATGCCGAAGAGGCGACCATGGTCGCCCAGCACGCCCGCATCCTGACCAGGCAGACTCGTCACTTCCATCTCGACACCCCCCGCCACTGATCCGGGGCGCTGACGGGCGTCAGCGCCGCCATTTTCCTCTGCGTTGGCAAAATGGGTAGCATTGGACTCCATGAGGGAATAGGATCCGCCCCTCTAAAAAACCAACTGCAAGGATCAACTGACATGACTCGAAAATGGTCGCTCCCCATCGTGGCAATCGCGGGGGGAGCGTTACTCTGGCTTGGCAACACCTTTGGTATGAAATGGGCTCTGATGGCCCTGATCGGATTCGGCTTCGGCGTCACCCTCTCCTTCAGCCGCTTCGGCATCGTCTTCGGTTGGCGCGAAATGCTGACCAAGCGCAACAGTTACTATGTGCGGGTTCACCTGCTCACCATCGCCATCGAAATTCTGCTGTTCACCACCTTCCTCTCTTTTAGCCACGCCCTGTTTGGCGATGCCATGGTGGGTAACGTGATGGCTATCGGCATTCCCTTCATCGTCGGTGCCTTCCTGTTCGGCATCGGCATGCAGCTGGCAGGCGTCTGTGCCACCGGCACTCTTTATTGCTGCGGCGAGGGACAACCCCGCTTCTGGCTGGTACTGATCTGCTACGGCATCGGCACCCTTATCAGCAACCAGTTCCGCCCCGAACTGGAGGCCACCTTCTCCAGCCATGTGGTGCTGGCCAAGGATTTGACCGGCAATATCTGGAGCGGCATGCTGCTCAACCTGGCGCTGGTCGCCGCGCTGTTCCTGCTGTTTCGCAACAGCGAACTCAAGCGTACCGGCGAGCTCAAGCCCCTCTTCAGCGGCGGCAATCTGTTCTGGCGCGATGGCCGATTCACCGTGCTGACCGGCGGCATCATCATCGCCATACTCAACTCCACTGTCGTCGCTCTGCACGGCTCGGCCTGGACCATCACCGGCGCCGTCTATGACATGGCGCTGCGCGGCGCCTCTCTGTTCGGCCTGTTCGAGGGGAACCCGAAACTGGCCCAGCCGCTCTTTATCAACCCCATGGTAGGCATGTTCTGGCTCGGTATTCTGGGGGCCATGCTGGCGCGCTGCCTGAGCGGTGGCGGCAACTTCGCCCCGATGCGGATCGGCAACAGTCTGGCCTCCATCCTCGGCGGCCTGTTGATGGGGATGGGCGCCATGTACGCCGCCTGCAACCTCGGCGGCTTCTTCGATGGCACCGCCTCTGGCAGCCTGCACGGCTGGGTCTGGATGTTGATGGCCCTCGCTGGCAGCTTGATCGGCATTCGCCTGCGCCCGCTGTTCGGGCTCTGAGGCTCAACATCGTAAACACCCCATAAGAAAGGCTATGTCCCAATTAC
>NZ_CDBR01000063.1 GCF_000819685.1 Aeromonas allosaccharophila
GCGCCACGTTGTCGTAGCCGACGATGGAGAGATCCCGCGGTATCACAATGCCCGCCTGATGGGCGGCACTGATGGCCCCCATCGCCATCATGTCGTTGCAGACAAAGAGGGCGGTGGGGCGCGAAGGGAGAGCCAGCAGCCGCTCCATGGCGGCAAAGCCGCTGGCGCAGTCAAAGTCCCCCTCCTGGATCCACTTCGGATTGATCGTGAGCCCCGCCTCCTGCAACGCCTGCTCAAAGCCAGCTTGGCGCTGGTTGGCGGGGGCACGGCTCTGGGGGCCGGAGATGCAGCCGATGGCGGTATGACCCAGCTCAATCAGATGGCGGGTTGCGAGATACCCGCCGTGGAAGGAGTTGTCGGCGATAAGGTCCACATCCTCGCTGACCAGCCCCCAATCCATCACCACCACTGGCAGGCTCTTGAGCCAGTCGAGCTGGTTGAACACCTCTTGTTGCCCCTCGCTGCACATGATCAGCAGGCCATCGACCCGCTTGCGCAGCATCATCTTGAGGTAGGAGAGCGCCGTCTCGGCCTGCCCTTCGGTGTTGCCCAGCATCAGGTTGTAGCCCTGCTCGAAGCAGTAGCGTTCCACTCCGCGCACCACTTCGGCAAAGAAGGGGTTGCTGGAGGTAGTGACCAGCATGCCGATACTGTTGGTCTCCTTCACCTTGAGGCTGCGGGCCACCAGACTCGGGGCGTAGTTCAGATCGCGCATGGCGGCGAAGACCCGCTCACGGGTCTCCTCGGCCACGAAGCGGGTCTCGTTGATGACATGGGAGACGGTGGTGGTAGATACCCCCGCCAGCGCCGCCACCTCCTTGATATTGGCCATCAGTGCCCCTGTGCACTCTGCTCAAGCAGGAAGGCGTCAACCTCGTCCTTGCTCGGGATGGAGCTCTGGGCGCCAAACCGGGTGACAGAGAGCGCCGCTGCGCCGTGGGCAAAGCGCACTGCGCCGTTGAAGTCGGCCCCGGCCAGCTCGGCAGCCAGCAGGGCGCCGTTGAAGGTATCGCCAGCAGCCGTGGTGTCGACCGCTTTCACCCGAAAACCCGGGATCAGCTGTTGCTGCTTTGCGTTGCTGCAATAGACCCCTTGGGAGCCCAGGGTGATCATCACATCCGCAATGCCCATCTGGTGGAAACGGGTGGCCGCCTCGCGGGCGCTGGCTTCGTCGGTGACTTTGACGCCGGTCAGCAGTTCCGCTTCGGTCTGGTTGGGGGTGATGAGATCCACCAGCGCCAACAGCTCGGCGGGGAGCGGACGGGCGGGGGCGGGGTTGAGCACTACCCGGGTGCGGTGGGCACGGGCCAAACGGGCCGCCTCGAACACGCTTTCGAGCGGCACTTCCAGCTGCAACAGCAGGGTGTGGGCGTCGGCGATCAGCGCTTCGTGGTTTTTCACCACGGCAGGGGTGATGGC
>NZ_CDBR01000064.1 GCF_000819685.1 Aeromonas allosaccharophila
TTAACTGATCGGCATTAGGCACAGTGGCCGGATTTTTTATTTGAGGTGAAAGCACGCTTACGGGCGGTACACCTTGACGTTGTCAAAGCCCTTCTCTTTCAGATAGAGCGCCTGCAGCTTGCTCATCACGCCGCGATCGCAGTAGAGCAGATAGGTCTTCTCCTTGGGCAGATCGCCAAAGGCGGTGGCAAGCTTGAAGAAGGGGATGTGCAGCACTTCACGATCTTCCACCACCAACGGCTTCTCGTCACGCTCATCAGCAGAGCGGATATCCAGGATCACCTCGTCATCGCCCAGCACCTGAGTGGTTTCCACCTCTTGTACTTCGGCGGCGGTCTCTTCACCGATACGGCGGATATCGAGGTAACGGGCCTCGGAGACCACCTTGTCCAGAATGGAGAAGTCGAAGTTGGCCTCTTCCGCTTCAATGCGGGAGAGCTCGGCCTTCACGGTCGGCTTCTTGGAGATGACGCCGCAATACTCCGGCATGGTCTCGGCAAACTCCAAGGTGCCAATGCGGCGGGCTTCGCTGATGATATCCGGCTTGTCCCAGGTGATAAGCGGACGCAGGATCACCTTGTCGGTCACCCGGTCGATCACGTTCAAGTTGGTGAGCGTCTGGCTGGAGACCTGGCCCACGCACTCGCCGGTGACCAGCGCCGGGATCTGGAAGTAGTCGGCAACCTGACCGGCGGCACGCATCATCATCCGCTTGAGCACCACGCCCATCTGGCCGTTGTCGACCTTCTCGAGGATCTCGGCGACCACGGGTTCAAAGTCGATGGCAGTGAAACGCACCTTGTGGGAGGCACCAAACTTGTTCCACAGGTAATAGGCGACCTGCTTCACCCCGATCTCGTGGGCGGCGCCGCCGAGATTGAAGAAGCAGTAGTGGACGCGGCAACCGCGCTTGATGAACTGGTAGGAGGCAACACCGGAGTCGAAACCACCGGAGAGCAGGCTCAGCACATCTTCCTGGGTGGCCATCGGGAAGCCACCCATACCGTGGTGTACCGCACTGATGATGTAGAGCTCGTCATTTTCCACTTCCAGATTGATCTGGATGTCCGGCTTTTTCAGACGCACACCGGCGGTTTCGCAATGCTGATTGAGGCCACCGCCCACATAGCGCTCCAGCTCCAGCGAGCTGAAATCATGTTTGCCGACGCGACGGGCACGCACGCAGAAGGTTTTGCCTTTCAGGCGCTCACCCCAGACGGCGCGGGTCTGCTCGAAGATGTCGTGCAGGTCGGTAAAGTTGCTCAGTTGCACTTCGAGGAAGTACTGAATGCCCGGGATACAGGCCAGGGTCTCGAGATACTGTGCGTGGAACTGATCGTTACGGGAGCTCACTACCAGCTTGTCCCAATCCATCCGTACGCGGGCATCTTCGTCGAAGCGGCGCAACACGTTGCGGATGTTGCCCTGCAACATCTTGGTGAAACGCTGGCGAACTGATTTGCTCTTGATGGTGATTTCCGGGAACAGCTTGATAATGAACTTCATGGTTTTGACTCGGGTGGCCTTGATTTAAGGGCGCGAATTATATCAGAACTTTGTGGCCAGCGCCTACTGGATGAGCGTTTGCTCACATTACCCCACGCAATGTTTGCCGCGCGGCCGCAATCTTGCGTATATTCCCGACCCTGCACCTCGCCAGATTTTTGACAACAGACCGATCCGATGAAGACCTATATCTACTACCCCGGCATGGAGGTACGCGACGAGCTCTGGCTCAAATTTGCCCTGCTCTATCTGGAGCGGCTCGCCTTCGTCTTCACCGTCAGTGAAAAAAGTGGCCTAACCACCCTGCTCGATACCCTGCAGCAGCAGACCGATCTGCTGGCCGAGCGGCCCGATGCCGCCTTCTTTGCCGCCATCACCCCGCAACTGGAGAGCCAGATCAGCGGCCTGGTGGCCCCCGATTTCGTACGCCACAAGGTGTTTGGCAACAAGGAGCTGATTGGTCGCTGGCGCCAGGGCGCCAACCACGACTGCTTCTGCCCGGAGCAGGCCGGACTGGAGCGGCTGCACGGCTTTTGCCTGACCCACGGCTTTGCGACCCGGGATGAGGGGGGGATCAGAATGGCGCGGCGCTTTGCCAACCTGCTCTCCATGCGTCTCGCCCGTGAGTGGGCACTCGCCAATGACGGGGCGCTCATTACCGATCACGACTATCTCGACCGCCTGCTCCACCTGCTCGAATCCCGCTACCACAACCGGGGCGGGCAGGATTGCTTCCACCTCGAAATCCCGTTGCAAGTGCCCACTCACCTGGCCGACATTCCGTTTGCAGAGCTGATTGCCCTGCGCGGGCGCAGCGGCTTTCGCCAACAGCTGGCCGAATTTCATCTGGCCCTCGACAGCCTGCTCGCCATGCTGGGCAGCGGCTATGCGGACCCGGCGGCCCTGACTCGCTTTGAGCAGGCTCAGCAGGGGCTCAATCAACTACTGGGTCCCGAGACCCTCAGCATGCCACTCACCACGCTGGTCAGCACCAGCCTGCCTGCCGTGGCGATGCTCCACCAGTTAAAGGCGAGCCACCCCGAAAGCAACCTCATCTTCCATCCCATCAAGAAGAGCCACTTTCACCAGCGCAAGAGCCAGCACTTCTTCACCCGGCTCGGTCATCTGCGCCAGCCTGGCTGAATCGGCGGAATGAAAAAGGGGTTGGCATCTGCCAACCCCTCTCGTTATCTGCAACTTACCAATCATCACCACGGTGATTGGCCTGCTCTTGCGCCTGCCTGCGCGCCTCCATCGCCCTGTCACGGCGGATATTGGCAGGGGTACAGGCAAACTGTTTCTGATAGCAACGCACAAAACTCTCGGAAGCGGGTTCGAAAGGTGAATAGAACCCGGTACGCTCAGGAGCAACATGGTGATCACCATGATTGGTCGTGGCACAACCCGAACTCATCAGCACCAGCAAGGGACAAAAAACACGCAGCAAAGGAGCACTCCCGATTGGATTTGAATGAATTCGTAATTATTCATAAATCAATTCATTCAATCAAATATTGATGCATTTCAAATGGTTAATTACATTCGCCTCAATGGCTGTCGGCAAAACGCTCAACGGGTGATGGTGCCGGCCTCACTGTCAGGGTGCACCACGCGAAACTCGATACGATCGCTGTTGCCCGCTGCATCCACCACAACCAACTGGTAGCGCCCCGCCACGCTCAGCACCTGATCCCCATCCCAGCGCAGCCGCTGACCGTTGAGAAACCAGGCCGGCTTGCCGACACCGCCAAGCACCTTGGGCTGCAACCGATAGCGCTGGCTGCGGATAAGGTTGCCCTCCCCCAGCGCCACAATGCGAATAGGGGCCTGCAGCTCGGCACTCTGCCCTTCCCCAGCACAACCACTGGCAAGCAGCGCCTGTCGTCGCTCGCCGGGCGTTCGCCACGGCTCCAGTGACAATGGCCAGAGCGCCCGAAAACCGGATTGCGCCACATCTTGGCAGCGTGCCAGGGTCGGCTTGCCCTCGGCGGTCAGCGCCACTTGGCGCAGCGGCGAGGGCCAGTCCATGGGATCCGGCAAGGTGGGAGGATCGCGCCCTTCCAGCAACCAGGCGCTCTGTCGCTGCAAACAGGTTCCAGGCAGGGTTGCGCTCGCCTTGCGCCCCAGCGGCCAGCAGATCTCGGCTTCGCTCACCGTGTTGGGTTGTGCCGGCAGAGAGCTGTTGTCCGAGAGTCGCGAGTAGACCGACAGCAGCAGCGGCACCGCTGCACTCTGGCCGTAAAAACCGGGCATGGGGGTGCCGTCGGGGCGCCCAAGCCAGACGCCGATGGTCCAGCGACCGGAGACCCCCATCGCCCAGCTGTCGCGATAGCCGTAGCTGGTACCGGTCTTCCAAGCCAGCCGGTTGACCCGGCCGGTCGCCTCACTGGCAAAAGGCTGATCCGCCCGCCCCTGTGCGCTCAATATTTGCCAGATGATCCAGGCCGCACCCGGACTCAGCAAGGGGCGCGACACCGCCTGCTGCCCCGCCAGCCAAACCGGCATCGCCACCTGCCCCTGCCGGGTCAGCGCACTGTAGAGCGCCACAAGCTGCTCGAGTCGAATGCCCGCCGCCCCCAGCGCGATGGCCGGATTGGGTTTGTCGGAGAGCGCCAGCCGCACCCCGGCATTGTCGAGGCGGCTGACCAGCTTGTCGGGCCCGAGCGCCTCCAGCACCTGCACCGCCGGCACGTTGAGGGATTGCTGCAGCGCCTGGGCCAGGGTCACCGGCCCCTGAAAGGCGCCGGAAAAGTTGGCGGGGCGATAATCAGATCCCAGCCTTGGCGCATCGGAGAGCAGGGAGGCCGAGTGCACCAGCCCCTCATCCATCGCCAGACCGTAGATAAAGGGCTTGAGGGTGGATCCCGGGGAGCGGATCGCCTGCACCATGTCCAGATAACCGTGGCGGCGCAAATTGCCATACTCGGCGCTGCCCACATAGGCGCGCACCGCCATGGTTTTGTTATCTACCAAGAGCAACGCCGCTGAGGTCTGCTCGGGGAAGCGGCGAATGTAGCTCGCCACCCGTCCCTCCAGCCAGCGCTGTAGATCACCGTCGATGGTGGTGTGCACCAGCGCCCCGGCCTGATGGTCAGCGGCGAGGCGGGCAAACAGCGGCGCCTCCATCGGCGTGAAGTGACCTCGGGCCAGCACCGGCTCGATACGCCCCTCCAGCCACACTTGTTCGGGCCAGACACCCTGAGCCACCAGCCGCTGCATCACCTTGTCACGGGCGGCGCGGGCCCGCTCGGGATGCCGGTCCGGCCGGTTGCGGCTGGGAGCCTGTGGCAGCACCGCCAACAGCGCCGCCTCGGCATAGGTCAGCTTGGCCGCACTCTTGCCGAGATAGGCAAAACTTGCCGCCTGCACCCCCTCCAGGTTGCCGCCAAACGGCGCCCGGTTGAGGTAGACGGTGAGCAAGGTGCGCTTGTCGTAGTGCCACTCCAACTGCAGCGCGCGGGCCATCTGGCGCAGCTTGCCGGGCACGCTCCGGTGGTAGGGCTCGATAAGGCGGGCAACCTGCATGGTGAGGGTTGAGCCGCCCGACACGGCGCGCCCATAACGCAGCCATTGCCAGATCCCGCGCACCATGGCCACCGGATTGACCCCGGGATGACGCCAGAAGTAGCGATCCTCGTAGCCCAGCAACGCCTCGATATAGCGGGGGGAGACCTGCTCCAGGGTCACGGGGTAGCGCCACACGCCGCTGGTATCGGCAAAGGCGCGCAGCGGCCGCCCTTTCATGTCGAGCACCACCCGCGCATAGGCGGGGTCGAGCGGTGGCGGCGGGAAAATCCGATCCAGCGCCAGCAATGACAGCAGCAGTGCTACAACTCCCAGCACCGAAAAGCGCAGCCAGCGCGGCAGACCGCCCAGCCAGCGCCAGCCTGCGCGGCCACTGCGACCCAGGCTCAGCCAACCACGCTGCCAAAAAGTGAGCGGGCGAACCCGCTCAAGGGAGGGTTTGTTACTCAGAGATACGCACCTCGTGGATGTCCTCACCCACAGCCCGCAGTTCAGGCCGGTACATATCCTCAACCTGGGTCGGTGACACCTGATAGCGACCCGGCGTCACCGCCCGCATCAGGTAGACCAGCTGCTGGTTGCTCCCCTCGCTCAGATCCAGCGCTGCCGTGTAGCGGTCATCGCGAAACTCCTGATGCTTGAGGTAGTCGTTCCACTCGCTCTGCCACGCCGGTTTCCCCTCGATGGAGAGCTCTTCGAGCTTGATGCTGTTGCCAAAGGCCGGGTTCTCCAGCTCGAAGCCAGCGGGCACCATCTCCACCAGCAGGGCATCGGGCACCGCCGATTCACTGCTGACATTGAGCCGCACCACCACCAGATCGCCGACCTTCACCTTGGCGGGCTCAAACGGCTGACCGTCGCTGTTGAACCAGCTGCGGGTCACGCTCATACCCTTGCTGATCCGTGCCGGTGCCTGTTCGGGGTAACCGACCAGAGTGCGCTGTACATAGAGGGATCCCTTGCCCTCGTTGATGACGGTGCTCGCGGCCAGTGCCTCGGGGGCCCTCAGTTGCAACGGGGCCGAACCGCTCAGGGATCCACTGCCAAGAGAGGAAGTTACCTTGGTCTGCCAGTCGACGGCCGGATCGAAGCGGGCGAGTCGCAACAAGGCAAGCCGCTCTTGGGTGCTGAGCCACTGACGGTGAGCCAGGGTATCGGCCACCTTGGCGCTGAGATCAGGCCAGCGCTCCGCAGCCAGCTTGTGCTGGCGCAGCAAGGAGAGCTCGAGGGCTCCATCGCGTAACTGCGAACCGTAATCTCCCAGATAGTCATCCCCGCGCTCGGTCGCCAATGCCCGGCTGAGGGCCTTGGCGGCGTTCTGCTCATCCCCCATGGCCGAGAGCGCCAGCGAGAGGTGCAAGAGCGGCAAACCGGAGCGAGCGTGATCGGCCTGCTGCTCCCAGATAAGCCGCAGAGTAGCGAGCGGCGCCTTGCCCACCCGGGCCAGCACATAGGCGCTGTAAGCCTGATAGGCCAGCCGGCTGTGCTCGGGGGCGCTGCTCCAGCGCTCGCCGTACTGGCTATCGGTGAGGTAACTCTGCAGCCGATTTAGCGCCTGATTGAGCATCGCCTCCGGCACCGCGTCGCCTGCCTCCTTGCGCGCCAGCAGGTAGTCAGCGGCATAAGCGGTGAGCCACTGCTCCTCGTCGGAGCGACCATCCCAGAGGCCAAAGCCGCCGCTTGGCAGTTGCAACCGCTGCAGCCGTTGCAGCAGGGCGCGCTGCACATCCGCCTCACTCGCCGCTTGCTTGCCCTCTGCGGGTTTGCGCCAGGCGGCCCGCTCATCGGCCGTGGTCAGCAAGTAGGGCCAGGCACGGGACAAGGTCTGCTCCAGACAGGCATAGGGGTAATCGGCCAGCGCCTGCCACTGGGCTGCCGGATCCCAGGGGGGAGTGCCGGAGAGGCTGAGCAGCCCCTGCAGGTTGGCGCGATCCAGCCCGGCCAGCTCAGCTGGCGCAAAGCTCATCTGCTGGCCGGGGGCCAGCATCTGGTAGCGCTGGCGAGTCTCGGCAGGCCAGGGGGAGCGCAGCGGCAGAGTCCAGTCGCGACTTATCGCAAAATCCTTGCCGCTGGCCGCCAACTGCAGGCTCGCCACCCCGCTTGCCCCGGTCACGGTAAGCGGCAGGGTTAGCCACTGCTCTTCGCCGTTTTTAAGGGAAAGGGTGCTGGGCAGTTCACCGTTTGCTTTCAACCCACCGTTGAGGGTCCAGACAAGGGATAGGGTCTGATCCTCGCCGCTCATGTTGCGCAGCTGCACCAGCGCCCGGGTCTCATCCCCTCTGGCGCCAAAGCGCGGCCAGCCGATCTCGGCCACCAAGGGCGCCACTACCTTGACGGCGCGCTCGGCCTCGCCGACTTGCTGTTCGTTCCAGGCCAGCGCCATCAGCGCCAGTTCGCCGTTGAAGTTGGGCAGATCGAGCGGGATCACCGCCTTGCCGCTCTCATCAAAACTCACCTCGCCGCTCCACAGTGCAGCTATCTCTACCCGGCTCTCCAGCGCGCCGCCCTTTTTCAGCGGCGCCCGATCGCCCCCATAGTTGAGGCGGGCCAGCTTGCCATCTTGCGGCGGGATCACTTGCCCGTAGTTGTCGAACAAATCTTGGGCGAAGCGCTTGCGGCCAAAGAAGATCTCGAACGGGTCGAGGGGTTGATAATCGCTGATATTGAGCACGCCCCGATCCACCGCTGCCAGCACCACACGGCCTTGGCTATTGGGGGTGGAGGTTGCGGTCACTTCCAGCCGGGTAAGGGGCACCGCTTTATCAGGCGCGCTCAGGGTGAGCGGCAGACGGCGCGCTTCCCGATCCAGCGTGAGCGGCACCAGCCCGACCGAGCGCAGGCTCTGCCCCTGCTGCTTGCCAGCCGGTTTGGAGGCGCTGTCTGGCGCGGCGATCTGGGCCGAGATATGCAAGTCATGGCGCTGCCACTCGGGACTGACCGGGATCTCGAACTCGCCGCGGGCATCCTTGGCATCGCCACCGGCCCCCTTGAGCTCGATGCGCTGCCACCAGCGCAGGCCGTCGCCATCTTCCACCAGCAGCAAGCCCTTGCCGGGGCGCGGCGCCACCAGCGTCACTTTGGCCTTGTCACCCGCCTGATAGGCGCGCTTGTCGAGGGTGATGGCAATCTTGTCGGGCCGTGCCTGCTCGCCACCACCGCCCCAGGCGTAACTGCCTATCTCCACCCGCAGGCTGGATTGATGGCCCTGACTATTCTCCACCTCCAACCGGTACCAGCCCGCCGCCAGTTGCAGCGTGAGCGGGGTCGGCCCCTTGCCATCCAGCTGCAGGGTCTGCTCCTGCTCCAGATAGGGCTGGCTGTTGAACTCGTACTTCCACCCCTCGCCATCGGCGTAGTGCCAGTAGTAGTCGCGGTACTCGTTGATAAGACGCACTTTCACCGCCCCCGCCACCGGCTGGCCCTTGTCATCGAGGTTGAGGATCTGGAAGGGGAGCGGCTTGCCCCCTTCCACCCGATCCGCCACGAAATCGGCCTTGAGGGCCGGCCACTGGCTGCCCATGGGCCAGCCATACTGGGTGCGGCTGCGATTGACGGCGCGGCCACCGGGCTCGGCGAGCGACACCCGATAGGCCACCTCCAGCGGCCCGAGGGCGCGCACCCCATCGAGCTCATCAGCTAACGAAAAAGTCCCCTGCCCCTGCGCATCGAGGGTGAGATTGAGGGGCTCGAGATCTTTGGCCTGCTCCGCGAGCAGCACGTCACCCAGCGTGAACTCCTGCCACTGGGTAAAGGGCATGGTAGCGCGGCTGATTTTTACCTCGGCCTTGGCCTTGGTGGCACTCGCAGGTGCGCCGTAGAGATAGTCCCCTTGCAGCGGCAGGGCGAGGGCAGCATCCAGATCCGTCACTTCGCCATCCGGCCCCTTGCCAAGTTGCAGCTTGAGCCGTTCCGGCAAGAACTCCTCCACCAGAAAAGGCCACTCGAAGCGGCTGCCAGCGGCAGTCTTGAGGTTGATGGTCCAGCGCCCGAGCGGCGCATCGTCCGGCAGACGCAGGCCGTAGTGGGCGGCGCCAAGATTGTCCGGCAGCAGGCGCTTTTGTTCGAGCAGCTGGCCGTCCGGCTGTTTCACCTCCAGCTCCACCGCCATGCCCGGCAGCAGCTGGCCATCTTGGCCCTTAAGCAGGATCTCGCTGTCGAGCCGCTCGCCGGGGCGATAGAGATCGCGCCCGCTGAACAGATAAAGCTGCTGGGCCTGCCAGGGCTGGGTGCCGAGATCGAAGGTGGAGAGATCGAGCGCCGCCCCGTCGAGGCGCAGCACCGCCAGATGGTTGCCCTGTTCGGCCAGCAGCAGGCGGGCCCCCTGCACCTGATCGAAGCGGCGATGACCCTGCGGATCCGTGGTTTGCACCTGCAGCCGGTTGCCCTTCTCGTCGAGCAGGGAGAGTTGCACCTCCTTGAGGGGGTCGGCGGTTGCCAAGGAACTGACGAACACCTCCAGCTGATCGCGGTAACGACGGGCACTGAGCCCCATGTCGCTCACCGCGAAATAGGTGGTCTCCTTGCGCCAGTCGTAGTTGCCAAGGGGCGACATCACCGCAAAGTAGACACCGGCCTCCGCCAGCTGCGACTCCTTCACGTTAATAAGGCGGGTCTCGCGCCGGTTGGCATCGAGCTCCAGCGCATAGCGGCCGCTGAATACCCGCTTGGCCCGCTTGGTGATCTGCTCAAGCTCCCAGTTCCCCATGCCGGCACCGGGGCGATATTCCGCCAGAAAACGGGGCAGATACTCGGCATCGACCCGAAAGAAGTCGATATTGACCTCATCCACATTGACCGCGCTGATGGGCAGGCGCAGCTCGTCGCGCAGCGGCAATACCATGCCGCTGGCGGTAAACGAAGCCCCCGCCTCCAGCGGCCGGGTTTTGAGGGTCCAGCTTCGGGGGGATGGGCCCAGCCCCGCCTTGAGGCTCACCTCATAGCTTTTATCGGGCTGCACGTTCGGGAAATAGAGGGTGCGACCATCGTCGGCGAGGATCCACTCCCCCTGCAGCTGCTTGCCACCTTCACTGACCGCAAGCCAACTCTGCCAATTGGCCTTGGGTGCCAATGGGCCGGAGAAGACCAGCGCCAGCGCTGGCGCATCCCGATATTGGCGGGCATTGGCCTGCACTACAGAAGTTGGCGCCCCGGCCTCCTGCTGGGCTGTGGATTCTGTGTTCGATATTTGGCTGGTGGGCTTGTCAGGGCCGCAGCCAGACAGCAAACCGACCACCCCGCAAAGCAGTAAGGCCGACCAGCGGCGGCGCAGAGCGCCGGTTTCAGCGGTAGAGCGGTGAGAAGCAGAGGGAGAGTCGAAGAGGCGCATAGGTTCCATCCCGAGTTGGAGCGCTGCAAACGCAGCGTGGCTGGAAACAGAATAAGGCATCCTGCTCACCCGACACAAAGCTCATTACCCGAATGGGCACATTTCCGCGCCCCTAATGCACGAGAATCCCCTTGCCCACTGATCCAGTGCGGCAAGGGTTGTCATCTAGTCGTGGCTGGTCTCGTTTTTTGCTCCGCCTTTGAACCAGCGAAACAGGATGGCCATGACGGCCGCCAGAAACAGCACCAGTGAGGTAATCAGCAGGGCCCGGGTCAACAGTTCGCTGTGGTGGAGGAAGAAGGGAGTGTTCATCGCCAGCTTGCCCACCAAACTGAGGCAGAGCGCCCACATAAAGGCACTGGCAAAGCTGGCCACGCACATCCGCAGCACGCTCAGGCGGCCAATCCCCATCAGCATGGGGGTCAGCACCCGCACGAACGGGATAAAACGGGAGGAGAACATCGCCAGAAAACCGTACTTTTTCAGCAACCGGGTCGCCTTGGGCAGGCTGTCGGGAGGCAACATCCGTTCGATATGATCCATAAAGCGGGTGCGCTGCAGTGCCCGTCCCTGCCAGTAGGCGAGCACAGAACCTATGCCAGCAGCCAACGGCAGATAGACAAGAGTCACTTCGGGGCCAAATACCCTCATGCCCACCAACCCACCGGCCAGCAGTACCAGGCTGTCCCCCGGCAGGGGCAGGAAGACGAATGCGGACTCCAGCAGCAGTACCAGCATCAGGCAACTGATCAGCAGGGGCACCGCCTGCATCTGAACCAGGGCGTCAAAATCCTGATGCCAAATGGCCATCAGCATATCCAGCATGTCACTCTCCCTACTACAGGGTTCATCATGAACGAGGCAGGGGTTATAGCACCCATCCCCTGAACAAAACGTTAATTTTGTCCGGCGCCGGAAAAAAAGTGTGTGGAAATATTGCTGACATGCCATGTCGTGAAAATATGCAACCCAGTCACATCTTAAACAATGAAGGGGCGGTGCCCTGACCGGGCAACGGCAATACGGACGTGGCACATGTCATATACCGCAAATCCCGCCACCATCCAGCAGTCAAGCTAAACTGAGTCTGCGTACTTGCACTATGGTTCAGATTCACCACCCATCCAGTCAACAATCTGGCTCAACAAAAAAATAATTTAAAAACAAAACTTTAATCACAAAAAAGGCGCTATCCAGCATGACAAAAAGAGCGTGTTACAGTAACTAATCAATAGGGTTCCTGCTATGCCTCTCTTATTTATTACGGTGTCGGGTGTTCTCTGACACGCACCTGATTCGCCAAACATCTATTACTGAGCGGAGTACACCCAACATGGAAAATAACGATCTCTCGGTTGTCGAAAAACGGTTGGTAACGAGACTGCTGGATATGTTCATCAAGCTTGGGCTTATCCTGGCGCTTGCCTCTTTCTGTTTTACGGTGTTTTCGCCGTTCATGAATATGATGCTATGGGCCCTGATCCTCGCCGTCACCCTCTACCCCCTCCAGCAAGGCTTTGCCGCGCGCCTGGGCGGTAAACAAGGCCGGGCATCTACCCTGCTGGTGTTGCTGGGGGTGCTGCTCATCGTTGTCCCCACCGTCGTCATGCTCAGCTCCCTGGGGGACAGCGTCAGCGCTCTGGTCGACAAGGTGAACAACAACACCCTGATCATCCCGGCTCCCTCCGCCGACATCGCCGCCATACCGCTGGTGGGCGAAAAACTCCATGCCCTGTGGCTGAAGGCCTCCGTGGATCTGCCCAGCCTCATCATCAGCTACCAGCCACAACTCGGCGATCTGGCCAAGAAAGTCGTCGGCATCCTGGCCAGTATGGGCGGGGGCTTGCTGGGCTTTGTCGCCTCATTCATTGTGGCTGGCATCATAATGGCGTGGGGTGCACTGGGCGCAATCAGTGCCAAACGCATCGCCATGCGCATCACCGATGAACGCAAAGGACTCGCGCTGACCAAACTGTGCACCAGCACGATTCGCGCCGTGGCCCAGGGGGTCATCGGGGTCGCCTTTATCCAGGCGCTGCTGGCCGGGATCGTCATGATGCTGGCGGGGATCCCGGCAGTCGGCATCTTCTTCGTTCTGGCACTGATCCTGGGGATTGCCCAGATACCGGTCATCCTGGTGACGGCGCCGGCCATTGCCTACATGTGGAGCGCCGGCGATCATGGCACCGCGGTTAACGTTATCTACTCCGTGCTGCTGATCGTGGCGGGCATGGCCGACAACGTGCTCAAGCCGCTGCTGCTGGGTCGAGGTGTCGATGCCCCCATGCCAGTGGTGTTGCTGGGTGCGCTGGGCGGTATGGCAACCAATGGCATTCTCGGGATGTTCATCGGGGCGACCATGCTCTCCATTGGCTATCAGATTTTTATGGCCTGGGTGAATGACGGTGTGGCCACCGACACAACGGGTGTCGACCATGATCCGCAACCCTGAGGCAGGCCGCTACCTGCTGAGCGGCGTGGCAACCTTGCTGCTCTCTGCCTGCACGACGCTCGGCCCGGATTACCGCACACCGCATGTGCCGGAGATCGCCCCGTGGCAAATGACATTGCCACAGGAGCGATCCGCCGGGCACGATTACCAGCGATGGTGGGCCCAACTGCATGACCCCATCCTGACAACCCTGGTCGAGCAAGCCATGCAGCAAAACCCGGATGTCAGGGTGGCAGGGCTGCGGTTGCTCGAGTCACGCGCCCAGCTCGGCATCGCCGAGAGCCTGCTCGGACCGCAGGCAACCATTGGCAGCGGAGAGTGGCTGCGCAGCGGCCAGCAACGCAATGGCAGTTATCAATCAGGCAGGCGTTATAGCGCGAGTTTCAATCTGGGGTGGGAACTCGATTTTTGGGGAAAATTCCAGCGCGGTATCGAGTCGGCCGATGCCAACTACTTTGCCACTCTCGCCCAATATGACGATGTTCAGGTGCTGCTGGCGGCACAAGTGGCCCAGCTCTATGTCACGATCAGAACGCTGGAAGCCAGATTGCAAATCGCCAACCACAACGCACAGATCCAGAAACGCAGTCTGCAGATCACCGAACGGCTGTTCCACAGCGGCAATAATGCCGAACTGGATGTGCAGCAGGCTAACACCCAATACCTCTCCACCCTCTCCAGCGTCCCCCAGCTGGAGACCAGCCTGCGGCAGAGCCAGAACGCCCTGGGTATTCTGCTGGCCAGGCTACCCGGTCCACTGCCGGAGATGGCCGCCAATAGCGGCATCATTCCACAGGGAGAGCTGGCGCTGGTCACCGAGCTTCCCGCAGATTTGCTGCGGCGGCGTCCCGATGTGCGCGCGGCCGAGCGACAACTGGCAGCCCAGTCGGCGCTCATCGGTGTCGCGGAAAGCGAGCTCTATCCCGCCATCTCCCTGATCGGCAGCCTGGGGATCAGCGGTAACAACAGCGATGGCCGCAACATCTCCTGGGTGGCCGGTCCCACATTTAGCTGGAATCTGCTCGATCAAGGACGCCTTGGCAATCAGGTGCTGGTACAGGATGCCCGTTTCCTGCAACTTCATGAGCGATACCGCGAGCGGGTCTTTCAGGCGGCTCGCGATGTCGATGATGCCGCCATCGCCTATGCCAATGGCAAGGAGGAAATCCGGCTACTGACAGCAACGGGAGCGGCAGCAGAGCGCTCTCTGGCGATTGCCAACACCCAATACCGTGAGGGAATGGCGGACTTCCAGCGGGTGCTCGATTCACAACGCGCACTCTTCAACCAGCAGGAGCGGCTGGTCAATAGTCGCGGGGATCAGATGCGCGCCCTGATCACCCTTTACAAGGCCCTCGGCGGCGGCTGGGAGCAGGGGCGTCAGAGACCGCTGGTTTCACCCGAGGTCGACGCCCGACTTCGCACCCGGGATGGCTGGTCCCCCCTCCTCAATATGCCCCTGCCCGCGGCGACGGCACCGAACAAGGTGGACAACCATGAATGACTCTTCATCCCCGGCCGGTCGTGCCAGTCTCAATGGCGTCATGGCCGTGCTGTTCCTCACGCTCTTGCTGCTAGGCTGGTATCTGCTGGCGGATCGCCTCACCCCGTATACATCACAGGCCAGAGTACAAGCCTTCGTCATTCCGGTTGCAGCCGAAGTCGCAGGCCAGATCCAGAAGGTCTACGTTCATGACAATCAGGAGGTCGCCCCTGGTGACCCCCTGTTCGAACTCGACCCGGAGCCCTACGACATCGCTCTGGCACGGGCTCGCGCCGATTATCAAACGGTACTGAGTTCGGTCAAGGCCAACAATGAGATGGTCACAGCAGCAGAAGCCGGCTGGCAGGCAGCCAAAGCGGCCTATGATAACGCCGCCAAGGATGCAGAGCGCCAGGAGCGGCTCTATCGCGAAGATCCGGGCGCCATCTCGGTACGCCGCCTCGAAGTGGCCCAGGCCACCCGGGAGACAGCACTGAGTCAAGTAGCCGCGGCCAAAGCCGACGTCCGCCGTGCCATTGAAGCCGCCGGCGTAACTGGCGAGAACAACTCCCAACTGCTCAGTGCCCGCGCGGCGGTACACAAAGCCGAACTGGATCGCAACAACACCAAGGTGCTGGCCCCCGGCCGTGGCCTTGTCACGGATCTGAACACTGATGCGGGGCAGTTCATCGCGGCCGGTAGCCCAGCCATGACCCTGATCGCCATCCACGATGTCTGGGTCTCTGCCGACATGACAGAGAACAACCTCGGTAATATCCAGACTGGCGACAGGGTCACCATCTTGCTGGACAGCCTGCCGGGTCACTTGTTCGAAGGCGAAGTGCGCAGCATCGGTTACGGGATCAGTGATGGCAAGAGCCAGCCCGCCGGCACCCTGCCCACGGTAGACAACAACCGAGACTGGCTGCGCCAGGCCCAGCGTTTTCCGGTCAAGATCCGCTTCACTCCTGATGATTTCCCCCCCGTTGAGGCACTGCGGGTCGGCGGCCAGGCCGATGTGCTGGTCTACGCGAGCGATAACTCTGTGATGAACCTGCTCGGTGCACTCCACATTCGCCTGATGAGCCTCTGCTCCTTTCTTTATTAAGGTCGCTTATGCATAACGCTGACAGGGCTGTGCTACGGATCGGGACAGGGATCATGCTCACGACCCTGCTCTGTTACGGGCTGGCACTGCCCATGCCCCATCTTGGGCTCATCATGGCCTGGCTGGTGCTGTGCCAACCCGGAGAGCCGGTTGGCCTGAAAAAGGGGTTGGCAAGTGCGGCCCTCTTGCTGGGGATCATGGCCAGTGGGGTATTGCTGGTGCCCCTGCTGGCACACTATGCCCTGGCGGCCGTGCTGCTTGTCGGCTTGCTGCTCTATCTCCTGATGCAGTTGGTGATGGCAGGCAAAGGTGCCCCTGCCATCCTGCTTATCATGGCCATCACGGTGATCCCGGTGGCGGGGCTTATCGAACAGTCGCTGGCCATCGCCCTCGCCAGGATGATGGCCATGGGTACGCTGATCGGCATGCTGGTCAACGGGGTTGCCCATCATCTGTTTCCACCACAGGCCACGGGCAGTGCGGTGGCCAAGCCAGCCCCGCCACGCCCCGAACACCCGAAACGTCTGGCTCTCAGAGCCGTGGCCATCGTACTGCCAGTCTGGTTGCTCGCACTCAGCAATCCCGCATTCTACATACCGGCCGTGATGAAAACGGTCACGCTGGGCCAGCAGAGCACAGCGTTACATGCCAAAGAGGCGGGCAGAGCACTGGTATTATCGACGCTGTGTGGCGCCCTGCTGGCCTTCGCGCTGTGGCTTGGACTGGCAATCTGGCCCTCTCTGCTCATGCTGATGCTACTGCTGACTCTTATGACGCTATGGCTGGCACGACGCTTGTTGCGACTGGTCGCGAGCCGCTTCCCGCCCTCTTTCTGGAGCAATGCCTGGATAACGGCGCTGATCCTGTTTGGTCCGGCCATTGAAGACAGTGCCGCTGGCAAGGATGTCTGGCTTGCGGCGGCAATGCGCTGCGGCCTCTATCTGCTGGTCGCTAGCTACGGCTGGTTCTGTCTCTTGCTGCTCGAGCAGTGGTGGCCGGCAGGCCGCCCACTGGCGGAAACTCAATGAGGAGAGTGACATGTTGCTTATTTTTCTGGTCGGCATCCCGGTGATACTGGTGAACATGCTGCTGCAATCCATGGTATCGGTCTGGTGCATCCGCTTTTACTTCAAGCGATTTGACCAACGGGAAGGGCTCTTCTCCGGAATATTGGCACTATTTGGCATCATCACCATAGTGATGCTCGGCAATCTGGCCCAGATCAGCGTCTGGGGGGCGCTCTTCCTGTGGCTCGGAGAGTTCGACACCCTGCAGGAGGCCATCTACCACTCCGGCGTCAATTTCGCGACCCTCGGCTATGGCGATATCGTCATGAGCGCGCAGTGGAAACTGCTGGGACCGCTGGAAGCGGTCAATGGCGCCCTGATGATCGGCCTGTCCGGCGCCAGTATGCTGGCGGTATTGCAGCACCATATTCGCAAGCAACAGGGTGATCTGCTGCGTTGAGCAGGGTGGTTTGCAAGCACATAGTGCCGGATTTCGCAGAAACAAAAAGCCCCTCATCTTGCACGCACAAGGGAGAGGGGCAAACAGGCACAGAAATAAAACGGTTACTCGGCAGTGGCCATCTGCCAGGTTTTGAAGCCGCCGGAGAGATTCTTCACTTTAAAGCCGTGCTGGCTCAGCAAGCGGCAGGCGACATGGCCGCGCAGCCCGACCTGACAGCTAATAAGCAGCTCTTTGTCCTTGGGCAGCTCATGGAGGCGACCACGCAACTCGTCGAGGGGGATATGCAGTGCCCCCGGAATGCGGCCCAGCTTGTCGAGCTCCGGGCCATTGCGCACATCCACCACCAGCTGATGGGGGTTACGAGCCTGCACCTCGGCCACGTGGCAGAGCAGGGTGTCCCCTTTCAGATGGTTGC
This sequence comes from Aeromonas allosaccharophila, assembly GCF_000819685.1. Taxonomy (GTDB): domain Bacteria; phylum Pseudomonadota; class Gammaproteobacteria; order Enterobacterales; family Aeromonadaceae; genus Aeromonas; species Aeromonas allosaccharophila. Next base: position 17,286 of record NZ_CDBR01000064.1, read on the forward strand.
TTGCCACAAAGCCCGCCATGTTGATCACATCCTTGGCCGAGCCGAACGGCGGCGCATAGGTAAGCTCCAGATCCTGCAGATCAAACACGGTGAGACCGGCACGCTGGGCCACCGCCAGCACATCGATGCGCTTGTCGATGCCATCCTTGCCGATGGCCTGGGCGCCATAAATCTTGCCATCCGGGGCAAACAGCAGCTTGAGGCTGACCGGATGTGCGCCCGGGTAGTAACCGGCGTGGCTGCCCGGATGAACATAAACCTTCTCGAACGGCAATCCCAGTTGCACCAGTCGCTTCTCGTTGAGGCCGGTGCTGGCCACCGCCAGATCGAACAGCTTGCAGATGGCGGTCCCTTGGGTCTTCTTGTAGGTTTCGCTTCGGCCCAGCATATTGTCGGCGGCGATGCGCCCCTGCCGGTTGGCCGGGCCCGCCAGCGGGATCAGCACAGATTCGCCGGTGACGAAGTCAATCTCTTCCACCGCATCCCCCACCGCATAGATGAAGGGATCCGAGGTACGCATCCCGGCATCCACCTTGATGCCGCCCCGTGGGCCCAGCTCCAGCCCCGCCTTGGCGGCGAGCAGGGTTTCCGGCTTGACGCCGATGGCGAGGATCAAGAGACCGGTATCAAGATGGGAACCGTCATTGAGGGTCAGGCGCAGGCCACCGCTTTTGGCGGTCGGTACGGCGGAGGTCTTCTCGGCAGGCAGATCCAGACTCTCGATGGCGGTGAGGCCGGTGCGCAGGCGCAGGTCGATCCCCTCTTCCCGGATGCGGGCATGGAGCATGTTGGCCATCTCCTTGTCCACCGGCGCCATCACCTGATCGGCCAGCTCCAGCAGGGTGACATCCAGCTTGCGCTGATGCAGCGCCTCCATCATCTCCAGTCCGATAAAACCGCCGCCCACCACGGTGACGTGGCGTGGCTGATCGTGCTGCAGGGCCGCCAGAATGCGATCCATGTCCGGGATGTTGCGCAGGGTATAGACATGGGGGCTGTCGATGCCGGGGAAGGGAGGACGGATCGGCGCCGCCCCCGGGCTCAGCAGCAGCACATCGTAATGCTCGCGCTGCTCTTCACCGGTTTGCAGGTTGCGCACCAGCAATGTCTTGCCCGCCTTGTCGATCTCGATCACATCGTGGAAGACCCGCACATCGACGTTGAAACGGCGCTTGAAACTCTGGGGAGTCTGCAGCAACAAGGCATCCCGGTCGGGGATATCGCCCCCGATGTGGTAGGGCAGACCGCAGTTGGCGAAGCTGACAAACTCGCCTCGCTCGAACATCACGATCTCTGCCTCTTCACTCAAACGACGAGCACGAGCCGCCGCCGATGCGCCCCCCGCGACACCACCGATAATCAGGATCCGTTTCATCTGCAAGACTCCTCATACATGATAATGGGCAATAAATTAGGCTTTTCTAATTTAGAATTCAATGAAATTTTGTTTCACACCATTTTGCAGTATTCTTGCAACCCCGACGGTTGCTTAACAGGATGTTGTTTGTTCATGTCGTCTACCGCACTCAGTCATCTTCCTCCTGCCCTCCAGACGCCGCTCTTTTTCCGTCTGGATCTACGCAGTCAACGGCTGGTCGCCCTGACCGACGTGATGCAAACCCCGCTCTACTGGCTCGACGAGCCGCGCGCCCCCTGGCCTGCCCAGCTGCCCGATGCCCTGCGCCTGCCCATCGAACAACTGCTGGCCAACGGTCATGGCGGCAAGATCACAGTGCGCTTTGCCAGTCAGTTGTGGCATATCGCCCTCGCCCACGAGCAGGATGGCTTCTGGCTCATCTGTCTGCAGGCCCTTCGTCAGGAGCCCATCGCCGATCTGGCATTGCAACTGCCACGTTTCAGCCAGATGGCGAGCCAGCAACAGTATGCGCCCCTGCTCGAGGCCCTTAAAGAGAGTCTGGGGGCCGATCGGCTCATCCTCTGGCACTATCAGGCCAACGGCGATCTCGGCAGCGAGCAACTCACCCCGGTGTTCACCCTGGGGGTCGAGGCGCTCTACCCCATTCGCGGTGACAGCCGCTATATCCGCGCCCTGCGCACCCGTAAATCCTTGAGCTTCTCTGAAGCGGCCCACCAACCGATGCTGAGCAATCACCTCTATCTGAGCAGTGCCGGTGTGCGCTCGCGCCTCGATGGTGCCCTGCTGGAGCAGGACAAGCTGTTCGGGGTGCTGAGTCTGGAGTATCTCGACCCTACCCCGCTCAGCGAGGAGATGTTGCAACTGGTGCGCAGCAGCGCCCAGCTGCTCGGCCACTGGCAGCCACAACCGGAAGAGCACCGTGCCGAACTGGCCCTCCCGCCCGAGCTGCACCAGCAGACCGGCATCGATTACTGCAAGACGCTGGTGAGCTGGGCCATGCGCGCCAGCGGCGCCCGGGTGGGCTGGATCGGCGAGTTCCAGCCCCGCGGACAGGATCTCTGGATCATCCCCCGCGGCGTCCTTAACGAGGAGGGCTTCTCCACCCTCAAGCCCATCCAGCTCGACCCCGGCCCCGCTCAGGAGCTGTTCCAGCATGGTCAGGCCATCTATGTGGAAGATCTGCCCGTGCGCTATCCCAAGGCGACCCGGCTGCTGGCCCTCAATGCCAGCGCCTACATCGGCATTCCGCTCCATGGCCAGAGCAGCCCCCCCATTGGTCAGATCACCCTGCTGCTCGATACCCCCCTTGAAGAGCCCGAGCAGCTACTGGATCTGTTGAGCAGCCAGCACGAGCGGGCGGCCATCGAGCTCAAGCGCCTCGCCGCCGACGACGCCCTGCGGCTGGCCGAAGTGGCTTTCAATACCCACGATGGGCTGATCGTGATGGATCACAGCGGCATCATCCTCAAGGTCAACCACTCCTTCAGCCGGATCACCGGGTTTGGCGAGGTAGAGGTGATCGGTCACTCCATTCGCAAGCTGCGCCCCACCTACTACGGGGATCATCTCAAGGAAGATGTCAGCCGCACCGTCAACGAGCAGGAGTTCTGGCTCGGGGAAGAGCGCTGCCTGCACAAGGATGGCCACCTCTTTCCGGTGCGCTTGATGGTGAACGGGGTCAAGGATGAGCGGGGGGAGCTCAGCCACTTTATCTGCAGCTTCTACGACATCACCCAGGAAAAAGAGGCCGCCAAACACATCGAGCAGCTCGCCTACTACGACGATCTCTGCGGCCTGCACAACCGGCGCAGCCTCAACCAGATTTTGCAGCAGACCCTGAGCGCCCCCAACGGCCAGTGGGGCGCCCTGCTACTGGTGGATCTCGATAACTTCAAGTCGATCAACGACTCCCTCGGTCACGCCTGCGGCGATCAACTGCTGCAAGCGGTGGTGCAACGTTTCAGGGAGCTGCCTCAGGACAATCTGGTGCAGGCGCGCATCTCGGGGGACGAGTTTGCCCTGCTCTTTACCCAGCTGGGGCAAGGGGAAGTCACCGCCAAAATTCTGGCGGAGCACTTCGCCCGCGAGCTGATGGGGCTGTTTCGCACCCCGTTCGACATCGGTGATCACAAGCTGCACTGCAGCGCCTCGGTGGGGATCAGCCTCTTCTCCGGCAACGAGACGGATCATCTGGTTCTGATGCAACAGGCCGACACCGCGACCCACATGGCCAAGCGCGCCGGTCAGGGCCACTACGTCTTCTTTACCGAGGCGATGGCCCGGCACGAGAAGAACCGGCTGACCCTCACCAATGAGCTGCGCGACGCCCTGCGTCATCACGAGCTGCAACTGCACTATCAACCGCAATATCGGGTCGACAATGGCTCGCTGTCGGGCATCGAGGCGCTGCTACGCTGGCAGCGCAGCGACGGCACCATGGTGCCACCCGGGGAGTTCATCCCCATCGCCGAAGAGACCAGCCTGATCCTCGAGATCGGCTACTGGGTGATGAAGACCGCCTGCGCCCAGTACAGCTTCTGGCTCAACCGCGGCCTGCAGATCCCCCATCTGTCGGTCAACGTCAGCGCCCGCCAGTTCCACACCCAGGGCTTCGTGCAACAGGTGGAGTACATTCTGCGCGACACCGGCGTGCCCCCCTCCCGCCTGCTGCTGGAGGTGACCGAATCGGTAGTGCTGGAGAATCGGCGCGAGAGCATCGCCAGAATGCGCCAGCTCAAGGAGCTGGGCATCCTCATCTCCATCGACGACTTCGGCACCGGCTACTCGTCGCTGGCCTATCTACGGGATCTGCCCGCCGATGAGGTGAAGCTGGATAGAAGCTTCATTCAGACCCTGGTGCACAGCGAACAGGACAGGGCCATCGTCAAGGCGATACTCGATCTGGCCCAGGTCTTCCGCTTTACCGTCACCGCCGAAGGGGTGGAAGAGGAGGCGCAACTTGCCATCCTCAAAGCGTTGGGATGCCAGCATTATCAAGGGTTTCTCACCAGTCGGCCGCTCACCGTCAAGGCGCTGGAGCAGTTGCTTGGCAGCCGGGCACAGGACTAAAGGTGTAGGATCAATAGGGGTTTATGTAATAAAATCACGGCCTGCTCGAATCGTTGGAGTTGTTTATGTCTGTCATTAATCGGATCCCTGCCGTTGAAATCAGCCAGCCAGCCGGATCTCACGGCACCATTGGCCGGATCCATTCCGTCGAAACCTGCGGCACTGTCGATGGTCCGGGGATACGCTTTATCGTATTCATGCAAGGCTGCCTGATGCGCTGCAAGTACTGCCATAACCGCGATACCTGGGATACTGAAGGTGGCCGCGAAGTGACCGTACCGGAGTTGATGAGTGACATCACCAGCTATCGCCACTTCATGAATGCCTCCGGCGGTGGCGTGACAGCGTCCGGCGGTGAAGCCATGCTGCAACCGGCTTTCATTACCGAGCTGTTTACCGCTTGCAAAGAGAAAGGGATCCACACCTGTCTCGACACCAACGGCTTCGTCCGTCATCTCGACGAACAGGTGGACAAGCTGCTCGAACAGACCGATCTGGTGCTGCTCGACATCAAACAGATCAATGACGAGAAACACATTCCGCTGACCCACGTCAGCAACAGATACACCCTGGAGTTTGCCCGCTATCTGGCGGCCAAAGGCAAGACCATGTGGATCCGCTACGTGGTGGTGCCGACCTGGAGCGACGACGACGAGAGCGCCGAAGGGCTGGGCCAGTTCATCGCCGAGCTGGGCGAGAGCGTGGAGAAGGTGGAGCTGCTCCCCTACCACGAACTGGGCAAACACAAGTGGGATGTGCTGGGCGACCCGTACGAGCTGAGCGGGATCAAGCCCCCCAGCAAGGAGACCATGGAACGGGTCAAGGGCATCCTCGGCAAGTACCACGACAACGTCAAATATTGATGGTAAAAGCAGGCTGACTCGTCAGCCTGCTCTGCTATGGGGCGGTCGGGAAGGCCGCCCGGACTCTACTGCATGAATGGACGACAAGATGAGTGAAGGACAACTCGCCGCCCTCCTGATCTGGCTGGTACTGCTGGCCTTTAGCCTGCGCCGCTCCCTGTGGCAAACCCTCCATGACAACCCTCTCTATCAGCACCTGCTGCTGGGCAGTGCCATCGCGCTGGTGCCGCTCTGGTATCTAAGGGCCGGTCTGCATGAGGGGCTCGAGGTCCATTTTCTCGGGCTCACCTCCCTCACCCTGCTGCTGGGCTGGCGGCTGGCGCTGCTCGCCCCCTGCCTGACCCTGCTGGTGCTCGGTTACTTCGGCGTCACCAATCTGGCCGATTTTGGCTGGCAGGCGCTGGTTGGCATCGCCCTGCCAGTAGCCACCAGCTGGCTGCTGTTTCTGGCCAGCTGGGCCTGGCTGCCGCGCCACCTTTTTGTCTATATCTTTGTGGCCGCGTTTCTCGGCGGCGCCCTCGCCATCTCGGTCAAGGTGGTGGCCAGCGCGTTGCTGATGGGGCTGAGCGACAGCTACCCCTGGCACACCATCACGGCAGATTACCTCTCCATCTGGCCGCTGCTGCTGTTCCCCGAAGCGCTGCTCAACGGCATGGCGATGACGGTACTGGCCATCTACCGTCCACACTGGGTCAATACCTTCTTCGACCGCACCTATCTGGGCCAGTAACTCTCTCTTCCCTGATCTGCGCCCATAAAAAAGGAGAGGCCATCGCCTCTCCTTTTTGGTATTCCGAATGGTGCCAAATCCTGGCTTAGTGCAGCTTCAGGGTAGGACGCAGTACCCGGTTGATGCGACCCACCAGCATGATGAGGCCGGTCTTGACGTAACCGTGCAGGGCGATCTGGTGCATCCGGTAGAGAGAGATGTACACCAGACGGGCGATGTAGCCTTCCACCATCATGGAACCGCGCATCAGGTTGCCCATCAGGCTGCCCACGGTGGAGAAGCGGCTGAGGGACACCAGCGAACCGTGGTCGTGGTAGAGGTAGGGCTTCATCTCGCCACCGTTCATCTTGGCCAGGATGTTCTTGAACGCCTGGCTGGCCATCTGGTGGGCAGACTGGGCGCGCGGCGGCACAAACTTGCCATCCGGCTGAGGGCAAGCCGCACAGTCACCGATAACGAAGATGTTCTCGTCACGGGTGGTCTGCAGGGTCTCTTTGACCACCAGCTGGTTGATGCGGTTGGTCTCGAGACCAGCGATGTCCTTCATGAAGTCCGGCGCCTTGATACCGGCCGCCCACACCATCAGATCCGCTTCAATCAGCTCGCCATCCTTGGTGTGCAGACCATCGCTGGTCGCTTCGGTGATCATGGTGGCGGTACGCACGTCCACACCCAGCTTGACCAGCTCCTGATGGGCGGCGCCGCTGATGCGCTCCGGCAAGGCCGGCAGAATGCGCGGGCCCGCTTCCACCAGGGTCACCTTCAGGCTGTCGGTGGTGAGGTTCTTGAAACCGTAGGCGTAGAGCTGCTCGACCGCGTTGTAGAGCTCGGCAGAGAGCTCAACGCCGGTGGCGCCGCCGCCGACGATGGCAATCTTCACCTTGTCGCCCGGCTTATATTCGGTGGCGAACTGCAGGAAGCGGTTCATCATGCTGTTGTGGAAGCGGTGCGCCTGGGAGGGGCTATCGAGGAAGATGCAGTGATCCTTGATCCCCTTGGTGTTGAAGTCGTTGGAGACAGAACCGATGGCCATCACCAGGACGTCGTAAGGCACGGCGCGCTCGTTGACCACGATGTCGCCATTGTCGTCGTGGATCGGGGCCAGCACGATGCGCTTCTCGTCACGCTGGATGTCGGTCAGGGTGCCGAGCTGGAAGTCGAAACCGTGGTTCTTGGCATGGGACTGGTAGCTCAGGGCATCGATGCCCGCATCCATGGAGCCGGTGGCCACTTCGTGCAGCAGGGGCTTCCACAGGTGGGTGCGGTTACGGTCAACCAGGGTGATCTTGGCCTTGTTCTTTTTGCCAAGCTTGCGACCCAGACTGGTGGCCAGCTCCAGGCCACCGGCGCCGCCGCCTACAACGACAATATTCATCATGATGATTTTCCTCGGTTCCTCAAAACGAAAGGGAGCCATGGGCTCCCTAAAACGAAATCGGTCGACGTGATGGATCAGGCTTCTTTGAAGGCCTTCATCCGCTGCAGATGATGCGAGATATTTTTGAACTTATGGGTCTCGCGCTCATCCCACACGATGTCGTAATAGTTCTTCAATTCACGTTCAGTTTCCCGATTATCGCGCACTTCATCCTGAACGGAAAGGATGCACAGACAGTTTCCTGAATTTTTCTTACGAAATTCAGTTACACACTTGGTACCGATATCGTCATATTCCTCCGGCCGGTCGATCTTGCCCTGCATGTTCTCTTCCGGATGGAGGTTGGGGTTGAAGAGCACCTGGCGAATACCGCACAGAAAGCCGATCCGCTCGCTCCAGTAAGCACCAAGCCCCACGCCGCAGATCAGCGGTTTTGGATCGGTACTCATATCGAGCTGCTTCTTCACTTCCTTGAGCAGGTGGCTCATATCATGACGGGGGTGAACCGTGCTGTAGTGCACGAAACGCACATCATCATCAATAAACTGCAACTGCAGCACTTTCTCGTGATTGCCGGGGCTGGTGGCATCAAAGCCATGCAGATAGATGATCATGGATAAGACCTCAGGAACTGTGTCGGTTTTATCGAAACTACCCCAGCGGCGGCCCCGCGCGCCACCAAAACATCCAACTTTCTTGCTTTGGATCACGCCCATAGACCTGATCATGGCCCGTCACGTCGGCGTTGCTAACCTAGGGGCCAGCGATTGGCTATCAAAGTGAGAGTGGCCTCCCGATAATGATAAAAACATTACCAATGTGAGATCTCCCTCCCGCGCGATGCAGCCCCACCCTGGCCACTTATCTGGCCGGGATGTGACTCATCCCACAAAAACAAGGCGTTAGCGCCAAACGTTTTCGCTCATAACCGGCGTTGTGCATGTTTTGTGCACTGACCCGTGCTGCACCGGATCCCTCTCACCACTGCAAAGGGATCTGGCACGTCAGTCAATACACGAGATCAATGACCGGGAAAGCCACGGCTTTCACTATCTTGCCTGTAGCGGTTGCGCGGGCTTCAAGGAGTGATCTGTTCATGAACGAGACCAACCCCCCCTCCCCTCGTCCGGGTACGCGCAAGCGCCCGGTGGATGAAGTGGAGCGCATGCTCCCCATGGGCCAGCTCTTTACCCTCGGCCTGCAACATGTGCTGGTGATGTATGCCGGTGCCGTGGCGGTGCCACTGGTGATCGGCGGCAGTCTGGGGCTGCCCAAGGATCAAATCTCCTACCTCATCAGTTCGGATCTCTTCTGCTGCGGTATCGTCACCCTGCTGCAATGTGTCGGGATTGGCCGCTTTGCCGGGATCCGGCTGCCGGTCATCATGTCGGTCACCTTTGCCGCCGTGATGCCGATGCTGGCCATCGGCGGCAATCCGGATCTGGGGCTGACCGGTATCTTTGGCGCCACCATCGCCGCCGGTATCATCTCGACCCTGCTGGTACCGCTGATCGGCCGGTTGATGCCGCTCTTCCCCACTGTGGTGACCGGGGTGGTTATCACCTCTATCGGGATCAGCATCATGCAGGTGGGGATCGACTGGATGGCGGGGGGCAAGGGTAATCCGGAATATGGCAGCCTGCGCTATATTGGCACCAGCTTTGTGGTGCTCGCCTTCATCTTGCTGGTGACCCGCTTCACCAAGGGCTTTTTCAGCAATATCTCGGTACTGCTCGGGATCATCTTCGGTTTCGTGGTGGCCATCGCCATGGGTGAAGTGAGCCTCGACGGCCTCGGCAATGCGGCCTGGTTTGCCCCCATAGTGCCGTTCGCGTTTGGTTGGCCCACCTTCGACCCCATCTCCATCGCCACCCTGACGGTGATCATGCTCATCACCTTTATCGAGTCGATGGGGATGTTTCTGGCCCTTGGTGACATTGTCGGCCATCCGGCCAGTCGCGGCGACATCGTGCGCGGGCTGCGGGTCGATGCCATCGGCACCATCGTCGGCGGGGTCTTCAACAGCTTCCCCCACACCTCGTTTTCCCAGAATATCGGGCTGGTGAGCGTGACCGGGGTGTCGAGTCGCTGGGTCTGTGTGATGTCGGGGGGGATCCTGCTCGCCTTTGGCCTCATCCCCAAGATGTCGGTGCTGGTCGCCTCCATTCCGCCCTTCGTATTGGGCGGTGCAGGCATAGTGATGTTCGGCATGGTGCTGGCGACCGGCATTCGCATTCTGGCGCGCGCCGATTACAACACCAACCGCCACAACCTTTACATCGTCGCCATCAGCCTCGGGGTCGGCATGATCCCCACCGTTTCAGGGAATTTCTTCCAGCACTTCCCGGCGGCAGCACAACCGCTGTTTCATAGCGGCATCCTGCTGGCCACCATCAGCTCGGTGGCACTCAACCTCTTTTTTAACGGCTATCAGCCTGATCTGAGTCACCAGACCCGTCCTCTGTTCGTTGGTCCCATCAAACCGGAGCAGGAGCAGGCGTAACAAACAGGCCCCGGACAGCGAGGCTGTCCGGGGCCTGTTGTTCACATCGCTACTCAACCAATCAGGCTGGCAGCTGTTCGAAGCGTTCTACCGCCTGCGCTACCTGTGCCAAACTCCCCTGCCAGAAGGCAGCCTCACGGATATCCTGCCCCAGATGTTTCGCCACCAGATCTTCGGCGCTCATCCGGCCGGTATCGCGCAGCAAGGCGCGATACGCCTCGGCAACTCCCTCTTCCCCCGCCGCCTTGCGGCTCATCAACTGCTGATAGACCCCGAGGCTGAACAGATAACCAAACAGATAGGGGTAGTTGTAAAAACCCAGCCCCGCGATGGAGAAGTGCGCCTTCGCCGCCCAGAACATGGGGTGATATCGGGTCAGGCTCCCCTCATACCAGCGTCCCCACGCCTCGTCGGTCAGCGCCTTGAGCCGCTCTGCCGGCACATAGCCCTGCGCCCGCTCGACCACCAGCGCCTGCTCGAAATCGAAGCGAGCCGGGATATTGACCAGGAAGGTAGCCGCGCCATCGGCCTCCGCCCAGGCGATGGCCAGCTGATCTTCCGGGCTTTGCGCCTGCTCGAACAGGGCGCTGCGCACCAGGGTTTCGGCAAAGATGGAGGCGGTCTCCGCCAGCGTCATGGGGTAGCTGCGCTGGCTCATCGGCAGATCGCGAATGACCCAGTTGTGCCAAGCGTGGCCCAGCTCGTGCGCCAGGGTGATGACGTTATCCATGGTGCCGGCGTAGGTGACGAAGACCCGCGGCTCCACCGGCGCGGCAAACTTGGTGCAGTAGGCACCGGTGCGGCGATTTGGCGTGGGCGCCGCATCAATCCACCCCTTCTCGGCCATCATGCGGGCAAACGCCCCCATCTCGGGATCGAAACGGCTAAAGGCATCGGCAATCAACTCGATCGCCGTATCAAAAGGAATGTCACGGCTGCTGGAAGCTGGCGGCGGCGCAAACAGATCCTCCGGCCCCAGATCGTCAAGTCCGAGCCGCGCAGCCATCAGCCCCAGGGCGCGCTGACCCAGCCCACGGGCCCGCCAGGTTTCGCTCATCAGGGCATCGAGGGTGGCGCGTTCGATATGGCTTTGATGGCAGGAGAGATCCAGCGCATCGAGCACACGGGTTTTGCCACGCTGACGGGCCAGCTCCAACCGCCAGCCGTTGAGGGCATTGAGGATGGCGGCAACCGTCTCCTGCTCCCCTTCCCAACCGGCGCTGATGGCATCAAAAGCTTCTAAACGCAGCGCACGCACCGGACTGGAGAGCAAATTGCTCGCCTCGGCCAGCCCCATCTCGCGGCCATCAATGGTCAAGCGGATCTTGCCCACCAGATCGTTGTAGAGGTTGCCCCAGCCGTGCAAACCATCGGTGCCAAGGCCGATCACCAGCTGCTCCGCCGCCACCGGCAGGCGCTGATCCTGCAAGCGACGCTCATGGCGCAAGCGGTACGCCTCCTCGCCGAGCAGCGGATCCCTCATCAGCGCGTCGAATTCCTCTTCCGGTAGCGCCAGCATCAGATCGTCCACTGGCGCCAGGGTCTTGAACAGATCGGCGTTGAGGGCGCGGGCACGGGACGCCAGCTGTTTGGCCTGCGGATCCCGCGCATCCTGACTGCCGCGACACGCCGCCAGAATGGCGACGTTCCAGCCGATATGGCGAATATCACGGGCGCGCAGCCGCACTTCCCGCAAAAAATCCTGCAGCGCAGCGTCATCGCCGCGCACCCCGTCCAGACCCGCCATATAGCTGGCCAGCTCCTCCAGCGCGTGACGGGCGGCGCGCATGTCCGCTTCCAGCTCTGGGCTGTCGAGGCCCGGGTAGATATGGTTGTTATTCCACTGTTGTTGATACATAGCTTCTCGCAAAGGCCTTCATCGGGAGGCGCAACAGACCTGCGGGCAGCAAGCCCGAGACCGAGCGTCCCGCAGGCAAAAAAATGAAGAGAGGAAAAAAGAGAAAATAGCCCGCAAGTTCACTATCCCTTGGCCGGGGCAAGGCGGCTCACCAGCGTCATCACCGCAACCAGCAGCAGACCCGCCACCACACCGGCTACGGCGTTGAGCAGGGTCGGCGTCACCGCCGCCAGTACGGCCCCCACGGTCGGCAGGGTGGCAACGACAGCGGCAGCCCCTTCGATCAGGTGATGGGCAAAAGGCCAGCCATGCACCAGAATGCCGCCCCCCACCATAAACATGGCGATGGTGCCGACCAGTGCCAGCAGGTGCATCAGGCGCGGCGCCGTCACCAGCAGCCCTTGCCCTACTGCGCGGCGCAGGGCGCTGCCATCGGGCTTTTGCAGCAGGTGCAGGCCGATATCGTCGAGCTTGACGATCAGCCCCACCAGCCCGTAGACCCCGATGGTCATCAGCACGGCGATGCCCGCCACCACCGAGAGCTGCAGGGCGAGGCTCGCACCCTGTACCGTGCCAAGGGCGATGACGATGATCTCGGCAGAAAGAATAAAATCGGTGCGGATCGCCCCTTTCACCTTCTGCTGCTCAAACGCGGCCAAATCATCGGGAATGGGGGTGGCGTGACTCTCCCCCTCGCTCACCTCATGAGGCAGGAACTTGTGCGCCAGCTTCTCGCCCCCCTCAAAGCAGAGGTAGGCGCCCCCCAGCATCAGAAGCGGCGTGATAAGCCAAGGCACCAGCGCACTGATGGCGATGGCGGCGGGCACCAGGATCAGCTTGTTGCGAAATGAGCCCTTGGCCACCGCCCATACCACCGGCAGCTCCCGCTCGGCGCGCACCCCGGAGACCTGCTCCGCGTTGAGGGCGAGATCGTCCCCCAACACCCCGGCGGTCTTCTTCGCCGCCATCTTGGTCATCAGTGCCACATCATCGAGCACGCTGGCAATATCATCAAGCAGGGCCAACAGACTGGTTCCGGCCATATCAAAGATCCCTTATATCAGTGAGAAACGTCTTCCCGAAAAATGTCTCGCGCTTGTTCACCACGACCTTGGTCATCGGCGCCACGTCATCGAGCACGCTGGCAATATCGTCGAGCAGGGCCAACCAACTGGTTCCGGCCATATCAGAGATTCCTTATATCAGTGATGCAAACCCCCTCAGAGAGAGCGACAGGATAAGCAGACCCGCTTCATCGCTCCGAGGTTACGTCTTTCGGGCAAAAGATGGCACAGTGTAACGAGAAGCCGCCGTTTCGGCAGCACCCCTGAGCCATTTGATCTTGGTTCCCTCTGAATCACCTCAAGGAGTTCCCATGCAACCCTGGCAACCTCTGCTCGATCTCTGGTTTGGCGACGAGGCCGATGACGCCCTCCGGGCCACCCGGCAAGCACCCCTCTGGTGGGGAAAAAACAGCGAAACGGATGCCCTGCTGGCCAGCCGCTTCGGCGAGCTGGCACAGGCCGCAGCCGAGGGCAGTCTCGCCCACTGGGCCGATGCCCCCAGCGGTCGGCTGGCGCTGATCCTGCTGCTCGACCAGCTGCCACGCAATATCCATCGCGGCACGCCTGCGGCCTTTGCCCAAGATCCGCTGGCAAGGGATCTCTGCCTGAAAGGGTTGTCCATCGGGGCAGACCAATCCCTCTCGCCACTGGCGCGGGTCTTCTTCTATCTCCCGCTGGAACATGCCGAATCCCGGGAACAGCAGACCAGAAGCGTGGCGCTGTTCGAGGCACTGGCAACCGAGCAGGCCAGCACACCGGCGCAAGCGACCTTCGCAGGATTTGCCGACTTTGCCCGCCGCCATCAGGTGATCATCGAGCGCTTTGGCCGCTTCCCCCACCGCAACGACATACTGGGTCGCACCAGCACGCCGGAAGAGGCGGAATTTTTGCAGCAACCGGGCTCGGGCTTCTGACACCCGCCATATAAAAAAATCCCCGTCATGGTCATGACGGGGATTTTTCGTTCAACCTGCCAACCCTGCGGGCGGCTTAAACCGTTGTTACGCCTTGGCGGGCTCACGCTCGCCCAGTTCATCGGTCTCGCCCAGACTGTCTTCGGTCTTGGCAACCACGCTGGCGGCGATGGCGTTACCCAGCACGTTGGTAGCAGAGCGGCCCATGTCGAGGAAGTGGTCGATACCCAGCAGCAGCAGGATGCCCGCTTCCGGAATATGGAACTGGTTGAGGGTCGCGGCAATCACCACCAGAGAGGCGCGCGGCACCCCGGCCATCCCCTTGGAGGTGACCATCAGCAACAGCAGCATGGTGATCTGCTGGGCCATGGAGAGCTCGATGCCATAAGCCTGGGCGATGAACATCACCGCGAAGGTGCAATACATCATGGAGCCATCGAGGTTGAAGGAGTAACCCATCGGCAGCACGAAGCTGGCGATGCGCTTGTCACAGCCGAACTTCTCCAGACGATCCAGGGTCTTGGGATAGGCGGCTTCAGAGCTGGCGGTAGAGAAGGCCAGCAGGATAGGTTCGCGGATAAGCGCCAGCAGTTTGATGACGCGACCACGCAGGAAGACGCTACCCATGGCGATCAGCAGCAACCAGAGGCAGGCCAGCGCGATGTAGAACTGGGCCATAAAGCTGCCGTAGGTGACCAGAATACCCAGCCCTTCTTTGGCGACCATGGCGGCGATGGCTCCAAATACCGCGAACGGCGCAAAGTTCATCACGTAACCGGTCACTTTCAGCATGATCTCGGCAGCACTGGCCATCAGCACCACCACCGGCTTGGCCAGATCGCCCAGCGCAGCAGCAGCCAGACCGAAGAAGAGGGAGAACACCACGATCTGCAGGATCTCGTTGGTGGCCATCGCCTCGACCACGCTTTTGGGGATGGCGTGGGTCACAAAATCTTTCAGGGTAATGGCACCGGCAGCAATACCGGAACTGGCGGTGTCATTGGGCAGGGAGAGTGAAAGACCCACGCCCGGCTGCATCAGGGTCACCATCACCAGACCCAGGCTCAGGGACATCAGGGAGGCCAGCATGAACCAGCCTAGGGTTTTGGCGCCGATGCGGCCGACAGTGCGGGTGTCGCCCATCTTGGCGATGCCGACCACCAGAGTGGTGAAGACCAGCGGTGCGATGATCATCTTGATCAGTCGCAGGAAGATATCGGTCAGGATAGTGATGTTATTGGCGAAATCCGCAGCCTGATCTGCGGCAAACATGCGATAGCCCTGGCCGGTGAGGATGCCAAACATCATGGAGATGAGGATGGCGACCGTCAGTTTATTCATTTTCATGGGGGAGTCCCGGTTTTGATTGGTGCAAGCCGTTAACGGTGGCATGGGAGCCACTACAGTCCGTTTTTGTGATCCGAGCCGTTGATTCCTGGCGGCTGGTATGCTGGGAGAATGCCTAAAAGCAGGGGGTAAATCTAGAGGGTTGTTCCAGAATTTTATGCTGCCATTAGGTGTATGTGATATGGATCTTGCAAACCACCAATATTAATCGCTGTTTGTTTTAATTGTGGCGAGATATTTCGCGTTGAGGGTTCGCTCATCCATTGCCCGTGGCAACAGGCGAAAAGTGAGCAGCGCCGAGATGCGGTGCTGCACCTGCATCTGGGCCATAAAGAGATCCGGTTCATCCTCGTCAAAGCCGAAGATCGGCCGCGATGGCGTCACCCTGACGGCATCACGGGTAATGGTCAGCTCATCGACGCCGAGCCAGCTATAGCCTTCTGTGAGCGCCAGCTCCCCTGCCCGCTTGAGCACATATTTGCGGGCTGTCTCCCTGTCCACCAGATCGTTGCCGACAAACTCCAGCTGCCATTTGTCCGGGCCAAGCCGGGTCTGGGAGAAACCGGTCTGGCCATTCCAGAACGACTTTTCACTCTGGTAAGGGGTGGCGCAGCCCGCCAGCAGCAGGGTGAACATCAGCAGACAAACCGGTTTGAACAGACGTGCAGGCACAGAAGACCTCGGCTAGTGGTGTGGGCAACTGAGCCGTTACTACAGCACAAACCCCGGTGGCGACACAATCACAGTGGCTATCTCCGCTCTCCGTTGCTTCTAGCCGCCTCTTCTACCCGTCTCTGTTCGCTGCCGCCTCTGCCCGCCCTTCCGGACTGATCCGCCTGTCTGGGGCCGCACACCGGCGCTGAATTGCGTGCAAAAGAAAAGGCCTTGTCGTTTGACAAGGCCTTTATCGGGGAATTTGGTCGGTGTGAGAGGATTCGAACCTCCGACCCTCTACACCCCATGCAGATGCGCTACCTGGCTGCGCTACACACCGACGGAGTCAG
>NZ_CDBR01000065.1 GCF_000819685.1 Aeromonas allosaccharophila
GAGGAGGCGCATATTACGCTTCTCACTTCGAAAGTCAAGCGATTGTTTTCGCTTTTCTTTCGGCGCCCACTTCGCAAGGAAGCTGGCTCATCAGTCCGGCGTGTTCCGCCGTGCTGGTAGGGGCGCATTATAGGGAGCGAGGCCGCGATGACAAGGCTTTTTTTGAAGAAAATCACGAAAATTTCAAATTATTCAATTAGAAACAGCTTATTCAGTGTATATATACAGTGTTATCCACAATCCGGTTATTTCACTCCCTTTTCAGCGTCATTTATGTCGCCTTCAGTGACCTTGGGAATGCCATACTGGAGCCGATAACCTCTCCCGAGTGGTCCATGGTAGCGCCAATCAGGAAAGCTGGTTACCATGGAGGTGAATATAGTGTTGCACCTTTTTTGCTTTCATTTACAAAAGGTCTTTTAAGATGAATTTATCCAAGTTTCCCGTCTATATGCAGGCCGCAATCCTTGCTCTGGTATTGGCAGTGGTTGGCTACCTGGTTGCCCAGGCCCTGCAGTTCTCTTTGAAAGCGGAAGTGATTTTTGCAGCAGGTCTGGCCATCGGCGGTTTCGTGGTACCGCTGTTCCTGAAGCGAACCCCGGCTAATGTCGCCGAGTCGATCGCCAATCAGGAGACTTGCACCTTATATGTAGGCAACCTGCCCTATCGCGCCAACGAGATTGCAGTGCGCGAATTGTTTGCCGAACAGGGCCAGGTCATTTCCGTGCGGTTGATGAAGGACAAGTCTACCGGCAAGCGCAGAGGTTTCGGTTTCGTGGAGATGCCCGCCGCCGATGCCGCCAAGGCGATTGCCGCGTTGAATGATAAAGAGTACCAGCAGCGCACCCTCAAGGTGCGTGAAGCGAATGACAAACGTGATAAAGAGGAAAGGGAAGGTAGCGAAGCTGACGCCTAACCGCTCGTCAGTACCTTACCTCTTCCAGTGATGACAGCCCCCATGCTTGCAAGGGGGCTGTCAGTTTTTGGGCCACCCAATCCAGTCGGGTACAGTAAGCCCTGGCAATCACCTCTTCTATATATACAGGCTGCACGGCGCCATGCCCGCCATTGCTCAGCAACCAGGCCACCCGTTTGGCAACGGCACTGCCCGAGTCGATCAGCTGGCATTGCGGCATCAGTTGCCCAATCTCTTCATTGAGTAGCGGGAAGTGAGTGCAACCGAGCACCAGCGTATCCGGCTTCTCTTCCCCCTCCAGCCAGTCGGCCAGCACTTCACGCAGTAACGCCATATTGACCGGTAAACCCGCCAGCTTGTGTTCGGCTTCTATTACCAGCTCGGTGGTGCCCTTGAGCAGCACCCGTTTGCCGGGAGCAAACTGGGCGATCAGTTCATGGGTATAGTCGCGACTCACCGTACCCGGCGTAGCCAGCAGACCGATGCAACCGTTGCGAGTCTGTGCGGCGGCGGGCTTGATGGCAGGCACCACCCCCACCACAGGAATATCCAGTGCCGCACGCAGGGCCGGCAGCGCTATGGTGCTGGCCGTGTTGCAGGCAATCACCACCAGATCGATATGATGACGGGCCACCATGGTGGTAACCAAACGGGTGCAGGCAGCAATCAGGGCGGGCTCGCTCAATTCACCATAGGGGAAGTTGGCATTGTCGAAGCAGTAGAAATAGTTGTGTGCCGGCAGAACGCGGCGGATCTCGCGATAGATGGTCAAGCCACCCATACCGGAATCAAACACGAGAATATTGGCCACTTGACCTCCCCTTTGGTGCAAGGCGGCGATCATACTCCCGCCTGTGCCCAATAGAAAAGGCCCCGCATATGGCAGGGCCTCGGTTTTCTCCTTAAAACGACAGAGCGCTTTAACCTTAAAAACGATAGTCTGCGGTCACCTTGGCTTCGGCTCCTGGCGCAGCGTAGCCATACGCCCCCTCATAGTTACGATCGAAGAGGTTATCGATTCTCCCCCCGAGGGTCAGGGCGTTGGTCGCCGGATAGGTCGCCGCCAGATTGAACACGGTATAAGAAGGTAACTGTTTAGTTGCCCCCAGATCGGTCCGTTCCCCGGTATAAAGGATCTCGCCAGACCACAGAACGGAGCCAAGACTGACTTCAGTAATCAAGCTGCCTTTATGCTTGGCCACCCGGTCCAACTGGCGATCTTGCTTGCTTCTATCCTGAGCGCGGGTGTAATCGTAACTCACCTTGTGGTGGAACGGCCCGGTGTCCAATCCAATGGCTAGCTCAACACCTCCCAGTCGCACCTCTCCGATGTTGTAAGGGCGATAGTCTGGACCGTAGTCGATCATTTCATTGATGTCGTTGCGATAAAGATTCGTTGACCAATCCCAGGCGCTATAGCGGCCGGATAAGCCCAGCTCAATATTCTTGCTCTCTTCTGGCTTGAGATAATCGCTTTTTGGGGAGTATGGAGAGTAAAGATCCATAAAGGTCGGTGCTTTGAACGCCGTTCCATAGCTCAGTCGCAGATGATGATTCTCATCGACATCCAAACCGCTGGCTGCAGACCAGGTGTTGTGGCGACCGTATTGCTCGTTGTCATCGGTCCTGCCGGAAAGCTCAAACAGGAACGGATTCCAGCCATAACTCCCTACCATAAAGAGCCCTGTATTATCACGGTCAGGCGCAGTAAATGATTGACCACTCGAACGGGAATCAGACTTCAGCTGTTCCCGCTGCCAGTCGGCCCCCCCCGTGATATTTGCCCCTTTAATTAGGTTCCAGTTATTGACCCAAGAGAGGCGCGTCAAGCCAGTGTGAATCGGCTCGCCGCTAGATTCGCCCTTGTTATCAAGCCAGGTTTTTAGCTTGTTTTCGCCATAGCTAGCTTCCAGGCGACTAGAGATACTATCGCTTTTGAACAGCACTCCGCCATCAAGCTGGGCAGCCTGATTCCGATTCATATCGCTATAGTCACCGTCACTCTCGGTGATGTTATTAAAACCCTGAGCGTTAAAATCAGCGCTCCAGGCATCACTAAAGCTGTGGTTCAGGCCAACCTGACCGTTCAAACCGGCAAAGCCATCGCGATCTGGCTGCAGCGACGTCCAGCCATCTTGTGCCCGAACGTCGTAACCATCGGTACGCTCATAGCCGATCATCATATTCATATCGGTCTGCTGGCCGAGTGCCTGCACGGTTCTCAGCTCCCCAAGCCCATAACCATGTGATCCAACACCGCCTTTAACGTGAGTCTCGTTGCCATTTTTTGCCGACGTTTTGGTGATGAGGTTGATAACACCACTGATGGCGTCAGAGCCATAGATGGCGGCTCGAGGCCCGCGGATATATTCAACACGCTCGATATTGCCTAGCGGAATCTGGCTAAGGTCATTACTACCGGTTACCAGAGTGGGGACCGGGCGGCCATTTACCAGCAGCAGGGAGTGCTTGTTTTTGGCCCCCCTGATGTAAAGGCTGCTTTGATGACCTCTCCCGCCCAGCGTTGTAACCTGGACACCCGGCAGGGTTTTTAGCAGATCCGGCAAATTGTCTATCTGGCGGGCTTCAATCTCGGCGCGATCAATCACTACCACGGGAGCCAGCACCGAGCTGACCGGTTGCTCCACGCGATTGGCAGTGATCACCAGAGTTGGATTGATGGGGATGGTGGTTTGGGCAAACGCCGCCGTCGGCAACAGGGCAGCCGCCAGAAATTTCTTCGACATGAGAGATCCTTAAGTTCGCGTAAGTATCTACTTCGTGGCCGGTTTCTCTCGGCCCGAAATACGAACTCTGGCAGGTCTTCGGGCTCGGGGGCTGATAGCCTACGGCGACGGCTTCCCGCCTGACGGCAGTGCCCTGATGTCGCTTCGTTCCCCCTTACCGCTGCGCGCCAGCTCCGGATTCTCACCGGATTCCCTATTAAGCATGATGCGCCAAAGCGGGAGGATTATAGGCAGAGCCAAGCTGGATGTATAGCCATCCAGATTTCTATTTATTGCCAGCCAGCGCCGCCAGCCGCTGCTGGGCCCCCTCCATCACCGCCTGCACCCCTGGATGGGAGAGATGGCGCCCCGCCGAGACCAGATAGTAAGAGAGGCTCACTTCGGTCAGGGTTGCAATCCGTTCCACCCCGTAGAGACGGCCAATTTCGTCAGCCATTGCCAGCGGCGCCGGGAAGATCCCCATCCCCGCCTTGCCGAACGACTTCATCAGGGTGGAGTCATCAAACTGCCCCACCAGATGAGGATGAATGCCCTGCTGGCGATACCACTCCAGCAGCCGATCGTGGGTGGCCGATTTCTCTCCGGGGATCAGCAGCGGCAACCCCTCTAACGAGGCGGGAAAGCCATCCCGCGCCCGCGCCGCCAGCTCGGGGCTGGCAAACAGCGCCAGCGGGCTGCGTCCCAGCTCGTGGTTGTAGCCGCGCACACCGCTGTCGGGAGGAAGCGGGCGATCGATCAGCACCATGTCCAGCTTGTGGCGGGCCAGCTCGCTGAACAGCTGCTCGGCCCGCTCTTCGTGACACACCAACCGCAGCGGGGTCGCCAGCGCCATGGCGGGAGCCAGCAGCTCGAACGCCAGGGTGCGAGGTACCGAATCGGCGATCCCCACCTGCATGGTCAACTCCTGACTGGCGTGGCGCAGGGTGTGCTCCAGCTCGGCGCCGAGCGAGAAAATCGCCCCTGCCTGCTCCTGCGCCTGCCGTCCGGCGGCGGTCAGTACCAGACGCCGCCCCACCCGGTTGAACAGCGCCACCCCGAGGGAGAGCTCCAGCTCGGCCACCTGACCACTGATGGTCTGCGGCGTGAGGTGCAGCTGTTCGGCGGCCTGCGTCACGCTACCACTGCGCGCCACATGCCAGAAGTAGTAGAGCTGTTTGTAGTTGAGCATGCCGTTCCCTATCAGTTTTTTCCGAACAACCATCAGCGAGAATCTGATTTTATCGAAACATTGCGGGCTCTAGCATGCAACCATTATCTGAACTGCCCTGCGAACCATCATGCTGGACGTTGTTGTTCTTTTCTTTCTGTTTGGTCTGCTGGCCGGTCTGGTACGCTCCGAGCTCAAGCTGCCGCCTGCCCTCTACGACACCCTCTCCCTCTTTCTGCTGCTGGCCATCGGCCTCAAGGGCGGCGTCGGTCTGGCCCAGCAATCCTTGCTGCCCCTGCTGCCGCAACTGGCGCTGGTGATCCTGCTCGGTGTGCTGCAAACCCTGCTCGGCTTTGCCGTGCTGCGCCTCAAGATGAACCGGGTCGATGCCGCCGCCACTGCCGCCCACTACGGATCGGTCAGCGTTGCCACCTTCGCGGTCGGGGTGAACTGGCTCACCGAACGGGGCATCAGCTTTGAATCCCAGCTCTCCATCTTCCTCGCGGTGATGGAGATCCCGGCCATTCTGGTGGGCATAGTGCTGGCCCGCGGCATCAGCCGCGAGACCCGCTGGCGCATGCTGGCCCACGAGACCTTCCTCGGCAAAGGGGTGACCCTGCTGCTGGGCGGCATGGCCATCGGCTATCTGGCCGGACCGGATGGGATTGCCCCGCTCAAACCGCTGTTTGTCGACCTGTTCAAGGGGGCGCTGGCGCTGTTCCTGCTGGAGATGGGCCTCATCGTCGCCCGCCAGTGTCAGGACTTGCGCAAGCATGGCTTCTTCTTGCTCGGCTTTGCGCTGTTGATGCCGCTCGCCTCGGCGGGACTGGGATTGGTAGCTGGCCAGCTGATGGGGCTCTCCCTCGGCGGCCTGACCCTGCTGGCGACTCTGGCGGCCAGCGCCTCCTATATTGCTGTGCCGGCCACCCTGCGCATCGCCGTGCCTCAGGCCAACCCGGGGTTGTCCCTCAGCGCCGTGCTGGGGATCACCTTCCCGTTCAACATCATGCTGGGGATCCCGCTCTACCACAGCTGGGCCCGCCACTTCACGGAGTAGCCACATGCAGACCGAGAGCCGCACCCTGCTGACCGTCATCACGGAAGCCAATCTGGAACCCACCCTGCTGCGCACCCTCACCCGCGAGGGACTGCGCGGCTACACCATCACGGATGCCCGCGGACGAGGCGATCACGGCGAGCGCAACGCCAGCTGGAGCGAGAGCGGCAACATCCGGCTGGAGGCGATCTGCAGCCGGGAGCAGGCGGAACGGTTGCTGGCCCACCTGCAGAGTCGCTACTACCCCGACTACGCCATGATCGCCTTTCTGCAACCGGTCGAAATCGTGCGACCCGAGAAATTCTGAGCCGGCTTGCCAGATCTTTTTGTTTACCGAAAGCAAACGTTTAACAACAAGGATTCAGAGAAAATGAACACCCCTCCCCTGATCGGTCTGGTAATGGGCTCCGACTCCGACTGGCCCGTGCTGCAGGCTGCCGCCCGTATCATCAAGGAACACGGCGTGCCCTACGAGGCTAGGGTGGTCTCGGCCCATCGCACCCCGGATCTGCTGTTCGAGTATGCCGCCACTGCCCGCGAGCGCGGCCTGCGCGCCATCATCGCCGGGGCCGGTGGCGCCGCCCATCTGCCGGGCATGGTCGCCGCCAAGACCACATTGCCGGTGCTGGGGGTGCCCATCCCCTCCCGCCATCTCAAGGGGATGGACTCCCTGCTCTCTATCGTACAGATGCCCAAGGGGGTACCGGTCGCCACCTTCGCCATCGGTGAAGCGGGGGCCGCCAACGCCGCCCTGTTTGCGGTCTCCCTGCTCTCGGTCGCGCGGGATGACGACGCCCCCCGCTACCGGCAGCAACTCGACGATTTCCGCACCCACGAGCGCGACCGGGTACTGGCGCTGCAACTGGAGGAACCGACATGATAGTGCCCCCCGCCACCCTCGGCATGCTCGGCGGCGGTCAGCTTGGCCGCTACTTCGTGATGGCCGCCCACCGTCTCGGCTACAAGGTGGTGGTACTGGACCCCGATCCCGCCAGCATCGCCGGTGCCGCCGCCGATCACCATATTGTCGCCCCCTATGACGACACCGCCGCCCTGCACGAGCTGGCCAGCCGTTGCGCCGCCGTCAGCTGCGAGTTCGAAAATGTGCCCGCCGCCACCCTGGCCCTGCTGGAAAAACAAAAACCGGTGCGGCCAGCCGCCAGTGCGGTGCGCATCTGTCAGGACCGCCGCGAGGAGAAAACCTTTCTGCGCGGGGCCAACATCCCGATCGCCCCCTATCTGGCGCTATTGCCGGAAGAGCCCATCCCCGCACAGGCCAGCGAACTCTTCCCCGCCATCCTCAAGACTGCCCGCGAAGGGTACGACGGCAAGGGACAGTGGCAGGTGAGCAATCTGGATGAGCTGGCGACGGCGCTGGCAGCCAGTGCTGTGCCCTGCGTGCTGGAGCAACGGCTGGCGCTGGAGGGGGAATTTGCCCTGACCCTGGCCCGCAGCCCGAGCGGCGCCATCAGCGCCCTGCCGCTGGTGCAGAACTGGCACAGCGGCGGCATTCTCGATCAGACCCGCTCCCCGGCCAATGTGCCGGCACTGGAGAGCAAGGCCAAAGCGATCGCCGAGCGGCTGATCGCAGCCCTCGATTACGTCGGGGTGCTGACGGTGGAGTTCTTTCTGGTGAAGGGACGACTGCTGGTCAACGAGCTGGCGCCCCGCCCCCACAACTCGGGCCACCCCAGCCTCGACAATGCCGCATGCAGCCAGTTCGAGCTGCAGGTGCGCGCCCTGTGCGATCTGCCGCTGCCAGAGCAGATCGCCGTGCGGCCCGCCCTGTTAATCAACCTGCTGGGTGATCTCTGGCAGAACGGCACGCCCGACTGGGCTTCCCTGCTGGCGCTGCCCGGCCTGCATCTGCACCTCTACGGCAAGGGCGAACCCCGCCCCGGCCGCAAGATGGGCCATATCACGGTAACCGGCGACGACTGGCCAATGGTGGAGGAGACCTGCCGTCAGGCCCGCCAGCTGCTGGGGCTAGCGCCACGCTGATCGACCATCCGAAATACAGAGACCCGGGCATGGCCCGGGTCTCTGTTTTTGCTTGCTGTGGCTGGGAGCCTTGTCAGGCCCGCTCCACCGCTACCGGCGCCGGCAGGCGGATGGTGAGGGAGAGCACCAGCGCCACCACCAACAACACCAGGATCAGGTTGAAGGTCGCCATAAAACCGCCAAACAGGGAGGCCACGATGGAGCCGATGATGCTGCCCAGACCAAAGCCCAGATAGATGACGCCGTAGTTCTTGGTCAGGTTGTTGAGACCGAAGAAGTCGCTAACCAGCGAGGGGTAGACGGTGATGGTGCCGCCGAAGCTGAACGCCACACAGGCCACCGCCACGAAGAACAGGTTGGCGTTGAGCGGCACGAACAGCAGCAGCACCATGCCCGCCAGGGTAATCAGCTGGGCGATGGTGATGACCCGGATGCGGGACATCTTGTCGGAGAGGATACCCAGCACCAGACGACCACCCAGGTTGGCCATGGCGATGATGGCGACGGCGTTGGCGGCCACCACAGCAGGCAGACCCACCATGTTTTCGCCGATATCCTTGGCCACGCCGATAACGTAGAGGCCGCTCATGCAGGCGGTGAGGAACATCAGCGCCAGCATCCAGTACTGCGGCTTGCGCATCGCCTCGGCCAGGGTGAAGTCACGGCTCTCGCTCTGTTGCAAAGAGGCGGCCTGCTTGGGCGCATCCTTCATCAGCATGCCGCCCACCAGCACCATGGACATGGCGATCAGCCCCCACAGCTGGAAGGTGGTCTCAAGGCCGGAGCTGGAGAGCAGCAGCAGGTTGATGTATTTGAAACCGAGACTGCCGAGACCATAGGCCCCGATGGAGCAGGCGGAGATGAGCCCCTTGCGCTCCGGGAACCACTTCACGCAGTTGGAGAGGGTCATCAGGTAGCCGGTACCGTCGGCAAAACCGACCAGAATGCCCGCGCAGAGGTAGAGCATGGCCAGATTGCTGGCGTGGGCAGTGAGGAAGAAGCCGATGCCGAGCAGCACGCCAGCCCCCAGGGTCACGTTGCGCACCCCGAACCGCTCCTGCAGCTTGCCCGCCATGGAGGAGGCGACCGCCAGCGAGAGGCTGAGCAGGCCGAAGGCGAAGGCCACCTGACTCACCGGCTCGTCCAGCTTGTCGGAGAGCTGGGCGTTGAACAGACTCCAGGTGTAGACAGAACCCAGTGCGAACTGGGTGATGATGGTACCGATCAGTGTCAGGTACCGGGTGCGATTCATCTCTTTGGTCATGATGCGTCTCGGTCGATGGCCTTCAGGAAATTGAGGCCACTATAGGCAAGACGCAGCTCGCGCCGATCGATTAAGGCATGAAATGCAGATCGGCGGGAATGAATGACAATCAGAGCCGCATCAGCTGACGGAACGCCTTGATGTTGCTGCGACTGACCGGCACCTCGAACGGCAGATCATGGAGCCGGATGAGATAGGTGCTGTTGAACCAGGGGACAATTTCGCGGATCTTGTTGATGTTGACGCAGTAGGAGCGGTGGCAGCGGAAGAACCCCTCGGCAGGCAAGCGGCTGACAAACTCGCTGATGGTCATGGTCATCACGTAGCGGTCATCGCGGGTATAGACATAGGTGAGCTTCTCGTCGGCTTCCGCGTAGTAGATCTGCTCGCAAGGGGTGACGATGATGCGCTCCCCCTTCACCAGATTGACGGTGCGATTGTGCGGACTGCCCCCCTCGCCGCTCGCCTCCGTGGTGACTGGCTGCGACTTGCCCGCATGCTCGAGCTTTTGCAGCAGATTGATGATGCGCGGTTCGTTATAAGGCTTGAGGATATAGTCGAACGCCTCCAGCTCGAACGCCTCCACCGCAAACTCCTTGTAGGCGGTGACGAAGACGATGTGGGGCGGATGGCTCGACTTGTGCAGGTTCTTGGCCAGCAGCAAACCATCGATGGAGGGGATCTGGATATCGAGGAAGACCACATCCACCTCGTGATCCTGCAGGTATTTGAACGCCTCCAACCCATCCTCGAAACTCGCCACTATCTCGATCTGGCTGTGCTGGTTCACCAGATAGATCAGCTCCTCGCGGGCCAGATATTCATCTTCCACTATGATGGCTTTCAGCATGGCATTGCCCCCTGAAGGAGCACAGTTGAGGCCAGCGCCTCCCGTATCAAACATTCGTCTTCCACAATGATCGCTTTCAGCATGACAACACCTCTCGCGGCACACACTTATCCTCAACCATGATGGCACTCAGCATGGCATTGCCTCCTGATCCGGCAGATAGAAACTCACTTCGGTACCCGGCTCCAGCCGCTTGAGGTGCAGGCCGTCGCCATAGAGCAGCTTGACCCGCTGATGCACGTTCATCAGGCCAATGCTGCGGCTCTCCACCCGACCGGCGGCGACCCCGTCGATCACCGCCTGGCTGATGCCGTAACCTGTGTCCCGTACCGCTACCCGGATGCCACCTGCCAGTTGCTTCACCTCGATGGTGACCCGACCCGGCGCACTGCGAGGCTGGATGCCGTGCAGGATGGCGTTTTCCACCAGCGGCTGCAACAGCAGGCTCGGCACCTGAATGTGGACATCGTCTACCTCGAACACCACCTCCAGCTTGTCGCCGAAGCGGGCCTGTTCGATGGCCACGTAGTCGCGCACCTGCTGCAGCTCCTCCTGAATGTCGATTAGCTCATCCCCCTTGTTGAGGTTGTAGCGCAGGTAATCCGCCAGATTGGCGATGAGCTGGCGCGCCTGCTGGGGTCGGATGCGGATCAGCGACGAGATGGCGTTGAGGGCATTGAACAGGAAGTGCGGGTTGATCTTGCTCTGCAACGCGGTGAACTCCGCCTTGCGGGTCATCTCTTTGAGTTGCTCGATGCGCGACACCTCCATCTGGGTGGAGATGAGCTGGGAGAGACCCACCGCCATCTCCCGCAGCGAGCTGGTGATGCTGTGAGTGCGGCGGTAGTAGATCTTGAGGGTGCCGCTGACCGCGCCGTTTTCCCGCAGCGGAATAATGATGACCGAGTGGAAATCGGAGAGGTGATACTGACGCAGATCGTTGTTGATGATGATCTGGTCGAGCAGCACCGCCTGCTGGGTCATGCCGCTGATGGCGTGGTGCTCGTCCAGCTCGTAATAGTCCTTGCCCACCCCGACATAGGCCAGCACGTCATGGGTATCGGTGATGGCCACCGCATCGGCGCTGATGTCGCGCCGGATCACATCGCACACCTGACTGAGGGAGTGGCGATCGATGTTCTGGAAGAAGGGCAGTGTCTTGTTGGCGATATCGAGCGCCAGCTTGGCTTGCTTGGCGGCAATCAGCTCCTTTTCGTCATCCAGATCCTGCACCAGCTTGATGATGAGGCCGATGCAGAGCGCCCCGGCGATCATCGGATAGGCGATGTGGCTGACGATCTCCACCCCCACCTCATGGGGTTCGGTCAACAGCCAGATCAGCAGCATGGTCAGCCCTTCGCACAGCATCCCCGCCAGAATGCCGTAAAGCCAGAGCCGCGACTTGCGGCAGCGCAGGTGCAGCCAGGTGGCGAGCAGACCAGCGATGATGCTGGCGATGAGGCAAGGAATGGAGGTGTGGCCATCCATGTCGATGAGGTAGCGGTGCAGGCCGGAGATAACCCCGGCCGGAATGCCGACCCAGGGGCCGAACAGGATGCCGCCGGAGATGATGGCGATGATCCGCACGTTGATCAGCGCCCCCTCCACCGGAATGCCGGTATAGGTACTGAACACCGCAAACAGGCAGAAGATGGAGGCCACCAGCACCAGCTCGGCCGGGGTGTGATCCCGCTTCTGAAACAGCCGCTGGAACGGCCGGGTGCGGGTCAGAAAGAAGAGGGTCATCAGCATCAGCGCCGCCCGTTCGAACACCGCCAACAACATCATCTCTGTCAGCAAAATTGACGTCTCTCCTGAATAAAAGGTGAAAAGTGGCATCTTAACCTTAATGACCAAAGTGAAACGGTTCCATTCAGACCGCGTCGATTTGGGAAACATAGAT
>NZ_CDBR01000066.1 GCF_000819685.1 Aeromonas allosaccharophila
TAACTGATCGGCATTAGGCCCGAAGGCCGCTTTGTTATTAATTACATTTACTTACGCTACACCACTCAGGCTGTCGCCAGCTTGGCCTGCTCTTCACCGCGCTTGAGCATGGCGTAGGAGACGCCGGTCAGCAGCGAGCCTGCGGCAATCGCCACGATATACATCATGACGTTGCTGATGGCGTGCGGGATAAAGAGCACAAACAGGCCGCCGTGGGGTGCCATCAGCTCGCAGCCGAACAGCATGGAAAGCGCACCGGTCAGGGCGCCACCGACCATACAGGCCGGGATGACGCGCATCGGATCCTTGGCGGCAAACGGAATGGCCCCCTCGGAGATAAAGCACAGTCCCAATACGAAGGAGGCTTTACCCGCTTCCTGCTCCGCCTTGATGAACTTGGTGCGAGCCAGGAAGGTCGCGATCCCCATCCCCAGTGCCGGCACCATACCGGCGGCCATCACCGCTGCCATCGGGGCATAGGTTTTGGAGGCCAGCAGGCCGACACCGAAGGCGTAAGCCGCCTTGTTGACCGGGCCGCCCATGTCGAAGCACATCATGGCGCCGATGATGACACCCAGCAGCACGGCGTTGGCAGAGCCCATGTTGTTGAGGAACTCCGTCATGGCATTCATGATGCCAGCCACCGGACCACCCACTACGTAGATCATCACCAGACCGGTAAAGAGGCTAGCCACCAACGGAATGATCAGAATGGGCTTGAGCGCTTCCAGAGTGGTCGGCAGGCGCACCTTGTCGCTCAGGTACTTGGCGCTGTAACCGGCCAGGAAACCGGCCACGATGCCGCCAAGGAAACCGGCGCCCAGCGAGCTTGCCAGCATACCGCCGATCATGCCGGGAGCGAGACCTGGGCGGTCAGCGATGGAGTAGGCAATGTAACCTGCCAGCACCGGGATCATCAGGGCAAAAGCGGAGCCACCACCGATCTTCATCAGGGCGGCGGCCAGGGTGCCTTCCACCTTGAACGCTTCGATACCGAACACGAACGAGAGCGCGATGATAAGACCACCCGCCACCACCATCGGCAGCATAAAGGAGACACCGGTCAGCAAATGCTTGTAGGGGCCAGCCTTCTCTTCTTTCTTGGGCTGGCTGCCGCCACTGTGGCGATACAGTTTTGCCTCGTTCCACGCCTTGTCGAGCTCGGCGCGGGTTTTCTTCAGCGCAGCGCCGGTGCTGGTGCGATAGACCTGCTTGCCATCGAAGCGGGCCATGTCCACCTCGATGTCGGTGGCAAGGAACACCAGATCGGCAGATGCAATCTCTTCGGCGGTCAGGGCATTCTGGGCACCGACCGAGCCTTGGGTCTCGACGCGGATCTGGTAACCCAGCTGCTTGGCCATGGTCTCCAGCGCTTCTGCCGACATAAAGGTGTGGGCCACACCGGTCGGGCATGCGGTGACTGCGACGATGCGCTTGCCAGCGGCGGCGGGTTTAGCTGCAGCGGGAGCGGCTTGATGACGATAGACGCTGGCACCGCTGGTTGCGGCTTCCAGCAAGGCAGCCGGATCTTGCAGTGCGAGATCCATGCTGCCCTGATAGACCCGCTTGCCATCATAGGCAGCGAGATCCACTGGGGCGCTGGCGACAACCAGCACCAGATCGGCGGCGGCAATCTGCTCTTTTGAGGGGATCTGGCGCGGTTGCACGCTGGAGCCGACGTCGAGGGTGAGTTCCCAGCCAGCCAGTTTGGCCTGCTGTTCTATCCGTTTTGCAGCGAGAAAGCTGGTGGCAATGCCCGCCGGGCAAGCCGTAACCAAGATTGCTTTCATTGGGCATCTCCTGAGTTTTCCATTGAGGGGGTATTGCATTGAACCGGTGCCAGCTCATCCAGAGGCTGTACGCGCACCTGTTCAAGTAAGGGGTTGAGCACACTGATATCGCTAAAACCGACCGCCACCTGACTGACCGCCAAGGCCGAGACAGCGGTGGCCAGCCGCAGGGTCTGCTCCGGCGCCCAGCCAAGGCTGAGACCATGGGCGAGACCGGCGACCAACGAGTCGCCCGCACCGACCGTGCTGACTACCTGCATCCGCGGCGGAATGGCTTGCCAGACTGCATCCGGGGCAAACCAGATGAGGCCATCGGCGCCGTTGGAGATCACCACATTGGGGATCCCGCTTGCCTGCAGCGCACGGGCACACTCGGCCTGCTCGCTCAGGGTCTTGATGGGGCGGCCGGCCCACTGCTCAAGCTCTTCCAGATTGGGTTTGACCAGGGTCGGCGCCGCCTTGATCCCTTCGCTTAAGGCCGCGCCGCTGCAATCGAAGATCACCTGCTTGCCCTTGGCCTTGAGCAGGCGAATAAGTTGGGCGCAGTAATCGGGGGCCACCCCTTTGGGCAGACTGCCCGCCAGCACGAACCACTCCGCCTGCAATGCCAGCTCATCGATGGCCTGCTCCAGCGCGCTCACTTCCCCTTCATGGATGGTGAGCCCCGGCAGGTTGAGATCGGTGACCCGACCGGACTGTTCGGAGATCTTGACGTTGATGCGGGTGCTGCCCGCCACGCGCACAAAATGATCATCCAGCGCCCGCTCTGCAAACAGAGAGATAAAGCTCTGCTCATTGTCCGCGCCAAGCCAGCCGGTGACGCCCACCTCGCGGCCCAGGTCTTTGAGCACCATGGCGACGTTGATCCCCTTGCCCGCTGCGCGCAGGTTGGCCTCGCTCACCAGATTGACCTCGCCCAGGCTCATCGCCTCGAGACGGGTGGTGAGATCAAGGGCAGGGTTGAGGGTAATGGTGACAATCTTCATCAATGAGCCCCCTCGCCCAGGCCGGCGGCGATGGCCTCACCGATCCCCTTGAGGGCGGCTTCGGCATCCGCTCCTTCGGCGCGAAACGCCAGACGGTGCCCGCACTTGACGCCAAGGCCGATGACCTTCATCAGACTCTTGGCGGAGACTGCCTCACCGCTGCCATCCAGATTGGCAACCCGGATGTCGGATTCAAACTCTTTGGCCACCTTGACCAGCATGGCGCCCGGACGGGCATGCAGACCGTGAGGATTGATGATGGTGAAGGTTTCGGAAAGACCGCTCGCGGGGCCCGCTTGCAGCATGGCCAGCCCCTCGTTGCCCGCCAGCGTGGCAAGTTGACCGGCCGCAGCCAGTTTGGCCAGATTCTCAAGTTGCGGCAGATGGTTGCTATCTGCGGCACACAGCAGCAGCATGGCGCTGACCGGCAGATCACCAGCGCGCAGTTCACTGCTCGGCGTTGCCAGCACCCAACCGGTCTGGGCAGCTTGCGCACGGGCCAGCCAGACTCCCTCGCCCAGATAGGCAGGATCGCTTGCCAGCAGCGCCGTCACCATGGCGGCATCGCCCCAGCCAGCAGACTTGGCGCGCGCGGCCGCCCCCAGCAGCAGCTGGTCGCGATCATCGGCCGGGAAGTCAGCCAGGGTCAGGTATTGCACCTCTTTGGCGGCAGTGGCACCGGTCAGGATGTTAATGATGGTGTCGGTATCGGTAGCCTCTTTCAATTGCGCGGCCGCCTGCTCGTCACCCAGCACATGGGTGAGCTGGCGCAAAATGCCCAGATGCTCGTCGGACTTGGCGGCAATCCCGATGGCGACGTAGGCAATCTGCCCCTCATCCCACTCGATACCGTGAGGGAACTGGGCCACCATGACGCCGGTGCTCTTCACCAGATGGCGGGTGTCGGTGGTGCCGTGAGGAATGGCGATGCCGCTGCCAAGGTAGGTGGCATGTTGCGCCTCGCGGGCCAGCATCCCATCCACATAGCCCGCTTCCACCAGACCGGCTTCGGTCAGTTTGCCTGCCAGCAGGGCAATGGCGTCCGACTTGGTCACCGCCGTCTGCCCCAGCAAGATCTGCTCTCGCGCCAACTTCAACATAGAGACTCTCCATCAGGTTCCGGCCGTGCCGGTAGATCACAATTGAACATTCGAGTAACTCGCCAGCTGACAATAGACCCGATCGCGGTTGTCTGTGATCGGTGCCTGATTTTCAGGCTACTGGGTCTCTTCGTTGCTGACAGGCTGAATCGTTTCACTTACACTCAGACTGAATCGTTTCAGCGAATTGATCAAGTACCCACAAAGAGTGCTTTTCAATGATATGATCCCGCGCACACTTTTCGGTGCCCTCACCCGGCAGTGACCGTGGGCCTTGCAACTCAAACAGAGCCAATATGATGAAACTGGATGAAATCGCCGCCCTCGCCGGTGTCTCGCGCACCACGGCAAGTTATGTGATCAATGGCAAGGCCGACCAATACCGCATCAGCCAGGCTACCCGTGACAAGGTGATGGCTGTGGTCACCGCCCACAACTACCAGCCGGACAGCCGCGCCGCCTCCCTGCGTGGCGGCCAGACCAAGACCCTCGGCTTTATCCTGCCCGATCTTGAAAACGCCAGTTACGCCAAGCTGGCCAAGCGGCTGGAACAGGGGGCGCGGGCGCAGGGTTATCAGCTGCTTATCGTCTGCTCGGAAGATGATCCCGCCACCGAAAAAGAGTTGGCTCAGATGCTGGTGAGCCGCCATGTGGACGCCCTGCTGGTAGCCAGCTGTCTGCCGCCGGACGACCCCTTCTACGGCAAATTGCAGGCACAAGGCAGCCAGATCCTCGCCATCGACCGTGCCATGGCCGCCGACCAGTTCGTCACCGTCGCCAGTGAAAACGAGAAGGCGAGCTTCGATCTCACCAGCTCCCTGCTCACCCCTACCTTACGCCATATCGCCTTGATCACCGCGCTACCAGCACTCACGATCAGCAAGGAGCGCAAAGCCGGTTGCGAGCAGGCGATCGCCAGCCACAGTGCGGCCCGCCACCTGTGCGAGGGGGATCACTTCTCCCGCCTAGAGGGGTATCGCCTGATCAAAAATCTGCACCAGCAGCTGGGCCAGTTGCCCGAAGCGCTGATCACTACCTCCTATATCCTGATGGAGGGGGTACTCGACTACCTGTTGGAACAAGAGACCGATATGAGCCAGCTCGCCATGGCCACCTTCGGGGACGATCGGCTGCTCGACTTCCTCCCCTTTGGCATCAACTCCCTGCCCCAGCAACACGACGCACTGGCGAGCCTGGCGCTGGAGCTGGCGCTCAAGGCGGTGAACGGCGAATACCAAAGCGGGCTGCACTATGTGAGCCGCACCCTCAAGCGCCGCCGCTAAGCCGCTTTGCAGCAGACCCGGTTTGCTGGCAATGGGTGGGCAAAGAGAACAGATGACAATAAGGCTGCCAGCATCGGCAGCCTTATTGTTTCTCCCTACAACCCTGCCCGCACGCTCTGCTTTCTCTGCATGCCTGACCGACTAAACAACCGGCCTCCACACCGCTTTGCCCTTCAACGCCACGCCAACGTCAATACAAGGCCCTCCCCGCTCCCCTATCTGTGCTGCTGCCACTTGGCTTATCCGTATCTATGAGCCGTCCTGTCAGTCGTTTTTTCGGTGCTTTTTTCTGCAACCAGCCACCACTGTCATCATTTATTTCCACTTATTGCCACAAGCCAGCACAAGATCCGTATAAAAGGGGTTGTTTCCGCTATTTCGATCCGCTAACGTGGCAACCATATTTTACAAGTGACAGGTTTTAGGTACAGATGTTCCCGTTCCGATATTGCTAGCCTCCGGCCTTATCCCCGGAGGCGCCTGCTGATAACGCCAATTGACCCCTCTTGTTGACGTCACTGCTGACACCACCTGTTTGCACTGACACCGCTACGTTCGGATGGATAACATGAATACCAAAACCCTGGGTTGTACCCTGTTGATCGCCGGCACCACCATAGGCGCCGGCATGCTGGCCCTGCCGCTGGCCTCCTCCTCCCTTGGCGGCCCCGCCACCCTGATGCTGATGGTCGGCCTGTGGGCCCTGATGGCCTTCACCGCCATGCTGCAAGTAGAAGCGAGCCTCAACACCGGCAAGTGGTACCTGCACCAGCTGGCGGATCATCTGCTCGGCCCCTGGGGCAAGCGCATCGCCTCCTTCTGCATCCTGATGTTGTTCTACTCGCTCGCCTCCGCCTACATCAGCGGCGGCAGCAGCCTGCTGGCACAGGCGCTGGCAGATGCGGGTATGACTCTCAGCCAGGAACAGGCCGCCTGGGCCTTTACCCTGCTGTTTGGCGGCATGGTCTGCGTCGGTACCCGCTCGGTGGATTACCTCAACCGGCTGATGTTCACCGTGAAACTGGTGATCATGGTGGCAGTGCTGGCACTGCTGCTGCCGCGCGCCGAGGGGCAACATCTGCTCTCGATGCCGTTGGGTCAGGGCTTGTTGCTGGCGGGCCTGCCGGTCATCTTCACCTCGTTCGGCTTTCACGGCTCCATTCCGAGCGTCATGCTCTACCTCGGTGACTGCCCCAAGCAACTGCGCCGGGTCTTTGTCTGGGGCTCTGCCCTGCCGCTGATCCTCTACGTGCTGTGGCAGGTAGCGATCCTCGGTCTGCTCGGCCAGCAAGCCCTGCTGCAAACCGGTGGCGCGCTGGACAGCCTGCTGGCCAACGTCGGCAAGCTGGTGAGCTGGCCTGCGTTTAATCAGGCGATGCACCTGTTTGCCGATCTGGCGCTCGCCACCTCCTTCCTCGGGGTGACGCTGGGGCTGTTCGACTTTATGGCCAAGGCGACCCATCGCAAGGATAACTGGCAGGGCCGCAGCCAGACCGGTCTTATCACCTTTGTGCCGCCGCTGCTGTTTGCCCTCTACTTCCCGCAGGGCTTTATCATGGCGCTCGGCTACGCCGCCATTGCGCTGGCGATCCTCGCGGTGTTGCTGCCGGTGGCGCTGGTGTGGCAGAGCCGCAAACAGGCGCCTGCCCACCACTACCGCGCCCCGGGTGGCGTAGTGGCGCTGGGACTGGCCGCCACCATGGGGGTGCTGATCGTCGGCGTACAGGTCAGCGTCAGCCTCGGAATGCTGCCGGCGCTCTAATCCTTGCCACGATTCAATTCTCTTAATAGCAAAAGCCCCGCCAACGAATATTGGTGGGGCTTTTGCTATTTGGGTCGGCATAACGTTCGCAACATCGCAATATGACGGGTCAATCTGGTACAGATGACTGCTACTCTCAGAGGCAAGCCATTGAGACGCCGGGCAATATCAATCGAGTCACTGGCGGCTCG
This sequence comes from Aeromonas allosaccharophila, assembly GCF_000819685.1. GTDB lineage: Bacteria > Pseudomonadota > Gammaproteobacteria > Enterobacterales > Aeromonadaceae > Aeromonas > Aeromonas allosaccharophila. The sequence continues at coordinate 7,113 of NZ_CDBR01000066.1, forward strand.
ACATCATCACACCGGGAGCCAGATACCATGACCATACTGCCTGTTTACGCGGCCCTGCTCGCCCTGCTGTTTGTGTTGCTGAGCATACGCACCATTCGTACTCGCCATAGCCGCAAAGTGGCACTGGGGCACGGCGATGATCCCGCCATGCTGCGCGCCATGCGGGTACATGCCAATTTTGCCGAGTATGTTCCCCTCGCCCTGCTACTGATCTATTTTGTCGAAGCCACCAGCCAGACCCCCTGGCTTGTCCATTTGCTGGGAAGTGCCCTGTTGCTTGGTCGCGTCTGTCACGCCTTTGGCATGAGCCACACGCCGGAGAACTTCCGCTACCGGGTGGCAGGAATGGGGCTGACCTTCGCGGTGATCCTGGTGAGCGCGGCCCATATCCTGATCACGGCGCAGCTCCCCTGACGTTTTTCCGGCAGGCTACGCTGTCCCACCAAAACCCTGTCTACCGGAAAAAGAAAAGCCCTGCCAGATTGGCAGGGCTTTTTCAGTCAACCGTAAAGCTGAGGAGCTTGGCTCCCGAACCGCTTACTGGTTGTGGGTAGCGCGACGGGGACGACGGGCCTGAGCCGGTTTGCCAGCACCATCAGCCGGACGCTGACCACCTTGCGGCTTGGGCTTGCCACCGTTACCGGTACGCGCGCCACCTGCATTGCCATTAGAGGCAGAACGACCGGCGCCCTGACGCTGGCCTTGACCTTGCGGACGCGGCGGGGTGCGGCGCTGCTCGCTCGGATCACGGGGCTCTTTGCGCAGTGGCGCGCCGATACCACGGGCGATGTTGTCCAGGGTCTCGCGGGAGGCTTCAAAACCGGCCACCTGCTCGCACGGAATGTTCTGCTTGGTCAGACGCTCGATCGCCTTGATAAGCTTGCCTTCATCGGCAGCAACCAGAGAGATGGCGTGACCGGCAGCACCGGCACGGCCGGTACGACCGATACGGTGCACGTAATCTTCCGCCACGTTGGGCAGCTCGAAGTTGACCACTTGCGGCAACTTGTCGATGTCCAGACCACGGGCGGCGATGTCGGTCGCCACCAGCACCTTGACGCTACCATCCTTGAAACCGGCCAGTGCACGGGTACGGGCACCCTGGCTCTTGTTGCCGTGGATGGCGGCAGCGCTGACGCCGTTCTTGTCGAGGGTCTCGGCAACGCGGTTGGCCATGTGCTTGGTACGGGTGAACACCAGTACCTGCTGCCAGTTGTTGCTGGTGACCAGATGGCTCAGCAGGCCGATCTTGTTGGCCTTGTCGCACGGGTGAACCAGCTGCTCGATACGCTCGGCGGTGCTGTTGCGCGGGGCGACTTCAATCACCGCCGGGTTATCCAGCAGACCGGTGGCCAGCTCGCGGATTTCGTCGGCGAAGGTCGCGGAGAACAGCAGGTTCTGGCGCTTCTTCGGCATCAGGGCCAGGATCTTGCGGATGTCGCGGATAAAGCCCATGTCGAGCATGCGGTCCGCTTCGTCCAGTACCAGGATCTCCACTTCGTCGAACTTGACGGCATTCTGGTTGTAAAGATCCATCAGGCGGCCGGGACAGGCCACCAGCACGTCCAGACCACGGCGAGTCGCCATCATCTGCGGATTGATGCTGACGCCGCCGAACACAACGTGGCTGCGCATCGGCAGGTGTTTGCCGTAGTTACGCACGCTCTCGCCCACCTGGGCGGCCAGCTCGCGAGTCGGGGTCAGCACCAGCGCACGAATGCGGTTCGGAGAAACCTTACGCTTGCTCTCCATCAGACGTTGCAGCATCGGCAGGGTAAAGCCTGCGGTCTTGCCGGTCCCTGTTTGGGCCGCCGCCATCAGATCGCGGCCAGCCAGAACGGCGGGGATCGCTTGCTGCTGAATGGGAGACGGGGTGTCGTAGCCTTGTTCGGCAACGGCACGCAACAAGGGTTCGGCCAGACCGAGGGAAGTAAAACTCATAGTTACCTGCTAGGGATAGTGGCGCCGGGGATTTGTGGTGGGGCTCCTCTGCTGAGCCGATGCCATCTCACAAGATCTGGGCCTATTGAGAAAACAACGATTTCCCCGGGGAGCAGAGCAAAGGGGAAAGAATAGAGGCGCAGTCTAACGGAGTTGCCCGGGATAAACGAGAAAAATGTGATGTTCCTCCCAGCACGAACAGAAAAGCCCCCTGCTGCCCCCCGAATAATCCCGTTGACCGCTGGCGCAGGCACCACACTATTAACTGCCAACATAATATCTGTCTCCGCAGCTCCGCCCCGAACATGCGGGAGACAGGACACGTGACAGAAGAACGGGATAACGAGGTTTGGCTATTATGACCACGCAATATGCTATCCGCAGCAGATGGTCCATTCGGATCGGCCTGCTGCTTATGCTGCTCTCCCCTGCGTTGCAGGCCGACCAGACCCTGACCGTGGCCTGGAGCCATTGGCCCCCCTTCAGCCAGATCGATAACAAGGGCGAGCTCGACGGGCTGGATGTCAGCCTGACCCGCCAGATCCTCACCCGGGCGGGCTTCACCCCCAGGTTTCGCGAGATCCCCTGGGCACGGGCGCTCCATCTGGTGGAGCACGATCAGCTGGATGTGGCGATGGCCGCCCTGCCACTGCCGGAGCGCCAACAGTACGCCCGCTTTTCGGCTCCCTACCGCCAGAGCGCGTATGTGCTGCTGAGCAATGACCCCATTCCCGGCCATCAGGATCGCTGGGCAAAGCTCGATACCCTGCCCGAGCTTTGCCACAGCAAGGGGCTCAAGCTTGGCAAGCTGCGCGGCACCCGCCCCATCCAGCAGATGGAGGAGTGCCCCGCCCTCAAGGGGGCAACCGAGTACAACGCCGATGAGCGAATGATCGATCTGCTGCTGGCCCGCCGCCTCGATGGCATCATCATGGAGTGGCAATATGCCCGCTACCGGCTGGCCCAATTGGGCGCCGAGGGATTTATCAGCTGTCAGCTGTTGCTGCACCACCAACCGGTCAGCCTGATGTTTGCCAAAAACAGCGTGAACGACGCGCAGCTCCTCAAGATCAACGAGGCCATTCACGCCTTGCCCAAAATCCATGGCAAGTTCTCGCCCCCCAGCTGTCGCCTCAATGCCGATCCGGGGGCCGCAGATCTGCTGACCCGCACCATCAGCGAACATTGACGGGATAAACCATCCCCCGAAAATAGCAAAGGCGACCATGAGGTCGCCTTTGTGTTGGTTACCGAACCGGATCTCCGAGCAGGAGCGATCAGTCGATAGGCAGCAACGCCGATCAGCGCAGCTGCGGGGTATGGGTCAACACCCCCTGATTCTGGGCGCGATGGCGCAGCAGATGATCCATCAACACCAGCGCCAGCATGGCTTCGGCGATAGGCACGGCGCGGATGCCGACACAAGGATCGTGACGACCCTTGGTGATCATCTCGATGGCCTCGCCTTCGGTATTGATGGTCTTGCCCGGCACAGTGATGCTGGAAGTGGGTTTGAGCGCCATGCTCACCACGATATCCTGACCGGAAGAGATACCGCCCAGAATGCCGCCCGCATGGTTGCTGGCAAAGCCTGCCGGGGTCATCTCGTCGCGATGCTCGGAGCCTTTTTGCTCCACCACCGCGAAGCCGTCACCGATCTCCACCCCTTTCACCGCATTGATGCCCATCATGGCGTGGGCAATGTCGGCATCGAGGCGGTCAAACACCGGCTCACCCAGGCCCACCGGCACATTGCGCGCAATGACCTGCACCTTGGCACCGATGCTGTTGCCCTCTTTTTTCAGGTCGCGCATGTATTGATCCAGTTCTTCCAGCTTGCCCGCATCGGGGAAGAAGAAGGGATTCTGCTCAATCTGCGCCGCGTCGAACGCCTCGGCCTTGATGGGGCCGAGCTGGGAGAGAAAACCGGTGATCTCGATGCCATGCACCTGTTTCAGGTACTTCTTGGCAATGGCACCTGCCGCCACCCGCATCGCAGTCTCGCGCGCCGAGGAGCGGCCGCCACCGCGATAGTCGCGCTGACCATACTTCTGGTGATAGGTGTAGTCAGCGTGACCCGGCCGGAACAGATCCTTGATGTCGGAGTAATCCTTGGAGCGCTGATCGGTATTCTCGATAAGCAGCCCGATGGAGGTGCCGGTGGTCTTGCCCTCGAACACCCCGGAGAGGATCTTCACCTCGTCCGGCTCACGGCGCGGCGTAGTGTAGCGAGAAGTGCCCGGCTTGCGCCGATCCAAGTCTCCCTGCAGATCCGCTTCGCTTATCTCCAGCCCCGGCGGGCAACCATCGACCACGGCGCCCAGCGCCAGGCCGTGGCTCTCGCCAAAGGTGGTGACCCGAAAGAGTTGACCAAAACTGTTCCCTGCCATGCGCGCTCCTGCTTAGTTCTTGTAGATGGCGAAATGATCCTGATACTGCACCAGCTCGTCACGGGTCATCACAAAGACACCGTGTCCGCCGTTTTCGAATTCAACCCAGGTAAAGGGGATCTCGGGGAACTGGGCTTCCAGATGGATCATGCTGTTGCCCACTTCGACCACCAGCACGCCGTTATCCTTGAGGAAATCTGCCGCATGGGCCAGCAGACGCTTGGTCAGCTTGAGACCATCGGAGCCGGACGCCAGCGCCAGCTCGGGCTCGTGACGGAACTCGTCCGGCAGATCCGACATGTCTTCGGAGTCCACATAGGGCGGATTGGAGACGATGAGATCGTACTTGTCACCGGCCGGCAGATCGCGGAACAGATCGGAGCGGATCGGAATGACCTGCTGCTCCAGCCCGTGATCGTTGATGTTGCGCTCGGCCACGTTCAGCGCATCGACGCTGATGTCGATGGCATCCACTTCCGCTTCCGGGAACTCGTGGGCCATGATGATGGCGATGCAGCCTGAGCCGGTGCACAAGTCCATGATCCGGGTCGGTTCATGTTTGAGGAACGGCGCGAAACGGTCAGCCACCATCTCGGCAATCGGGGAACGGGGAATGAGCACCCGCTCGTCCACGTAGAACTCCCAACCGGCATACCAGGCCTTGTTGGTCAGGTAGGCGGCAGGTACCCGCTCCTGTACGCGGCGGATAATCAGCTCGGCAATACGGTGACGCTCGCTGCTGGTGAGACGGGAGTGGCGCATGGCCGGGTCTACATCCGGTGGCAGATGTAACGCGGGCAGTACCAGCTGCACAGCTTCATCCCAGGCGTTGTCGGTTCCATGACCGTAAAAAATCCCGGCGTCGTTGAAACGACTCATGGCCCAACGCAACATGTCCTGGATGGTGTGCATCTCGGCAACCACCTCATCGATAAATATCTTGTCCAAATCCACCTCCAAGTCGAGTAATATCCGGCCCGAGCCCAACTTATCTAGCGGGCAAGACGCATACCTAATAAATGAGCATCCGATGAAAAAAACGCCCTCACCGACAGACGAGGAAACCCTGCTGTTCCGCGATGCGATAAAAGGTACCCGGAAAATCAAGCAAGATACCATAAGGGCCGAGTTACGCCCGGTCAAGCAGAAACGCGAATTGCGCGAAACCCGCGAAAAGCTTGGGGTTGACCACTATTTCAGCGATGAGTATCAACCCCATCTCGACGACGATGGACCGACCCGTTACGTGCGGGAAGATGTGTCAAAATTTGAGCTGAAAAAGCTCAAGCGGGGCATTTATCCACCGGAGATCTACCTCGATCTGCACGGCATGAACCAGCAGCAGGCAAAACAGGAGCTGGCCGCCCTGCTCACCCTCTGCCAAAAAGAGAACATTCACGTCGCCTCGGTGATGCACGGCATCGGCAAACATATTCTCAAGCAGCGCATTCCCAGCTGGCTGGCCCAGCACCCCAATGTGCGCGCCTTCCATCAGGCTCCCCGCGAATGGGGCGGCGACAGCGCCATTCTGGTGTTGCTGGATATCGAAGAGTAGAAAAAGCAGCACTCAATTAACCCTGCCCAACCGGCCGGTTGAATCGTAACGGTGATATAGATGAGCCAAGATTGACCGCCAGCATGCCGCCGTTGGGCAGTTGCCACTCGAAGAAGTCATCAAATCCGGCAATCGTTACAGCGCGGATCACCTTGGCGACCACACCGTGCGCCACCAGCAATATTCGCTCCCCCTGCATGGTCGAAACGAGCTCAGTCACTCCCTGTGAGATCCGGGCAATCACCTCGTCCAGGGTTTCACCACCGAGAGGTGCTTCCGTCCAGCGCCGGGTGATATTACGCGCCCACAGTTCAGGATATCGCGCCCTCGCCTCTGCCTGTGTCAGCCCTTCAAACAGGCCGACATTACGCTCACGAAAGGCTGGCGCAAGTTCCACAGGCAATCCCAACTGGCGAGACAAGATGGCCGCGCACTCTCTTGTTCGCAGCAGGGGTGACGCCAGCAGCCGATCGAACGGCGGCAGAGCCACTGCGACTTCCTCAGCTAGGCGGGAGATCTGGCGCACGCCATCGTCATTGAGCCCGATATCCAACGCCCCCTGATAACGTCCCTCAGCATTGGCCTGCGTCTCAGCATGGCGGATCACCACCAGTTCCATGGTGCACTCCTCTTTCCTGCTATCTGCTTACTGGTTAAAACCGCAAGCGACTTCCCTGTCGGAAAATGCGATGACAATCCCCATCCATCTCATACACCCAATCGATTATGTAATAATCGATCAAGATTACCTCGTTGGCAGTCAATAAACATCCGCTGAACTGCGGCCTCTCATCCGTAAATAAATAGATACACAACTTATTTACGCCCAATAATGCTACGGTCTGTTTTTGTTAAAGACATTGTGTTCAAAAACGATGTTATGGCATGGATTTACAGATGGATATAATAAACACCCTCATCACATGTATGAGGAGGATGGCGTAATGGGTACACCATTCGAAAAAATTGTTTAGCAAAAACTCACACAATAACTTTCCGAGCTCATCAGGCAACAATAATCAAACATAACCATTGCCCATCAATAAAATTTGATATGCCCCATTTTGTGTCAATTTAAACGAGAAAAGTAAAGTTGGTTGATCAGTACAGCTACACCACAACTACCTCGCCACATTGATGGAGTTCGTTTCAATAGCGGCAGCATATTATCCCCCACAGTCAAAATATCTAAAAAGGGGGCCAAGCCCCCTCTCCTTATCGATCAGTCAATGGACTATCTCTTTATTTGGTTGTCACCAACGCCCAGGGGCCACCTTTGGCGGGATCATCCCCCTGCGTCCACCATTTGGCCTGATAGACGGCGCCCTTGTAGCTTACCTTGCTGCCAGCGGTATAGACCTTGTTGGCCTCCCAGGCAGCCTGACCATCAACGGGCGGGTCAACCGGATCGACCGGGGCGGGATCGAGCTTGGCGACGATCCGCACTTTCGGCCAGTTCGCGTGGGAGCCGTAGAAGTTGGTCACGCACTTCTCGTAATCACCCGGTACCAACGCAGAATAAGCGGTCTGGAAGCCCACCAGCTCGCACTCGAAGGAGTAACCGCCCGGGCGATCCGGATAGTATTTCCAGTTGCCATCCCAGTTGCCATCCCAGTTGGTGTAGAGCACGTCAGTAGCACCGTTAAGATTGAGGCTACCATAGGGGGTCTGCTGCCAGCAGGTGTTCTTCTCATCCGCCTTGATCTGGATCTGGTAGTGGTTGGCCAGCCCTTCCCAGTAACGGATGCGATTGACCGGCTGCCCCTTGTCCTTGTTCTGCTCACCGCACTCGATGCCGCCGTTGATGACGTTGATGGTGGTGCCAAAGCCATAGCCGATACCGGCATCGGCTTCCCGTTTGGAAGGTACCCAGGTGCGATCAATCACGTGCAACATGGCCGGTTTCGGGGCCTGCGGGGTGAGGAAGAACCAGATGGCAGATGCGAGGTTGAGCCAGGAGTCCGCCACCAGCCCCGGGTTGTTGAGCAACACGGAGGCATCGCCGTCAAACATCGCCTCTGAGAAGGCGCCGTAGTTGAAGTGGTAGGAGAGCTGCTTGGCGCCACGGCCGAAATACCCCTGGCCAGTGCTGCAGGGCCACTTCTTGTTCTGCCAATCGTTCTGACCGCAGCCGGTGGTGTAACCGGTCTGCCCCTCTGACCAGCCCATCTCCCGCACATGCACCAGCGCCTGTTGCCACTCTTCCAACCCCAGCGGGTTATCGGAGACGTTCTCCTTGGCGATATGGCCACCGGTCTCCTGCGAAAAATGAGCAAAGGCCGTTACAATGGATTTTTTACAGATGGCATCGGCATCACGCCCTCGGTATATTCGCCGCAGAACGCAGGAAATTTGCCGATGGCCCGCAAGAAGCGGACATAGGTATATTCCGGCGCCGCCATCTGGGTTAAATATTCCCATTCAGATTGGGGAAATACCCGTTCAACCCGTTTTACGTTGTCAGGATTGCTTGCCAGACCCGGTTCAATGGCATCGACTATTTTATTTGACCGGGTGGCCAATGCCTTGGCCCATATTGCATACATGGGATTGACCGTCTTGGCTTTTTCCATGGCGGCCAGATCCGGTGCCGCAATGACATATCCCCCCGCATTTTGCGGATCGGGTTGAATATTCATGGCGGCACTCATTGTGGCATAGCTTGGCAATGCGCAGGCAGCGGCGATCAGCCAGGCGCAACGCTTGGGTTTGAACATGTGTACCGTCCTTGTTTGGGAATAACGCGCTCCAAGAGTAGGTGTTCCAACAACTAAGTTCACGATGAGAATTAAGAAATAAACGGAATTTGTGAGCCATTTCACCTTGTGATATTCAGCGCAACTGAAACAAAGAAAGAGAACTCAAACGACAACGAAAAAGCGTGATCTGTAGCCAGTTTTTGCAAAGGTGGGACGGTCAGGCAACCTGTCACCTGCTCATTATTCGAGATGCAAAAAATGGCTGACACGCTCAGCCTGTCAGCCATCATCAATGTTCAAGAAGAATGCTCAAGAGAGCCGGACGTCAGGCGCGCACGGCACGGATCAGGATATTGCGCGGGGTCATGGGTTTGGCACAGAACTCCCCCACTTCGACCCGATAGCCCTGCTCTTGCAAAAAGAGCGCGCGATCCAGCGCCAGCCAGATCTCGAGAGGACGGCGAAACAGGTGGCGCACCAACTCCATGCGGGCGACATCGCCAAAGCGGCGTTCCCCTTTCGCCAAAAAGGCGGGATAGTCGAGTCCGGCGGGCAGCGCTATCGCTTTGCGCTCGGCAGCCCAGCCGCAGAATGCCTCGAAGGTGCCGGTCAGCAGGCTCTTTTGCATATTGGGCACCGGCAGATACTCATCCACACCACGCACCTGACGCTGCAGGCAGTCAAATCCGAGCCGCCACACCACTTCCTGCTCCCGCAGGCGGGCGATCCGCGCGCCGCCGGTCACCGTCTCCTGCAGCGGCAGCTTGAGATCCGCCTTGCTCAACACCAGCTCGCTGGCGTTGGCCGCTGCCGACAGCGGGCGATAGTGGCTGCTGCGGATCAGGTGGTAGCAACAGGGAGAGATAGTCACTCCGCTGGCACTGCGCTCGGCCACCCGCGCCAGCAGATGGGTGTGCAGCTCGCCACAGGCATGGAGTGCCATGGCGTGATGTTCGGGGGCGATCAGCGCCGCCGACTCGGGGGCAAAGGCATCGGCGCAGGTAAAGGTCATATTGGCGCCATCCCGCTCGGCCAGCAGCCGCCCTTCGTCACAGAGCTGATCTTGCAGCTCCAGACTGAGGATCGGAGCCTGTCGATGAAGTGACACCAGCCGCCCGAGGTGGCCCTTGCCGGCACACCACTCCAGATAGGGGCCCTGATGGGCCGGCAGACAGGCGGTGAACGATTCGATCTGGGCCTGCTTGCGCCCCGGCATATGCAGCGCCATCTCCTTGCTGCAGGTGATGGGCTCCGGGGTAAAAGGGGCAAGCTGGCTGAGGTGCTGCAACTCGGCCCCCTCGGCAATCCAGGGGGCAAGCAGCGTGCTGAGGGCATCCATATCCGCATCGAGCTCCGCCAACTGGGTCAGCGTCAGCCCATTGAGCTGCGCCGCCAATTCGGGCGCCTCATCGGCAAAGGCCATGGTCAGATGATGATATGGCTGATATTGCCACCAGCGCCGGTAGCGGGTGAGCAGTCGATCCAGTTGTTGAAAACGTTGAGCCAGCACGAATGCCCCTGCCTTGCGGTCAAAAAGAGGCTCATTCTAGCGATCCCGCTTCAAATTGCACCCTCAATACCTTGTCATCAGCGCCACGCGACAACACGGCCAACCAGTGACCAAGGGCAGACCTGACAAAGTACGGGGTTTTATGCTATATTCCGCCCCCTCTTTCACGCGCCCCGCCAACGCGGGTCGCTTTACCACTAGCTATGGGACCAACAACATGACCATCAACGCCATTCTGCAAGCGCGCGCGGGCGCCAAGTGTGAACTGTGCAGCGCCGAGCAGGCGCTGACCGCCTTCGTGGTGCCTCACTCCCCCGCCAGCGACGATGATCACAGCGTTGCCATCTGTGACACCTGCCGTGGTCAGCTGGAACAACCGGATACCCTGGTGGTCAACCACTGGCGTTGCCTGAGCGACAGCATGTGGAGCCAGGTGCCTGCGGTGCAGGTAATGGCATGGCGCCAGCTCAAAGCACTCTCCGGCAAGGGTGAGGTGTGGGCTCAGGATCTGCTGGACATGATGTACATGGAAGACGAAGCCAAGGCGTGGGCCGAAGCCGGACTGGCTGACGAAGATGACGACAGCACGCCGACCGTTGACTCCAACGGCGCCGTGCTGCAAGAGGGCGACTCCGTCACCCTGATCAAGGATCTGGACGTGAAAGGCGCCGGTTTCACCGCCAAGCGCGGCACCCTGGTCAAGGGCATCCGTCTGACCAACAACCCGCTCCATATCGAAGGCAAGGTCAACGGCGTGCAGATCGTACTGGTTGCCGCCTACCTGAAAAAGGCCTAAGCCAAGGGCGATTGCTCTGCTGTCTACTACCAAAGCACAAGTACAACGAAAAAGGATGGCGTCACGCCATCCTTTTTTATACCCGCTTGCCGCAAACGGCCAACCTGAGCCCATCACAGGCCAGCCAAAGCAACAAGGCGCATCCGGATGGACGCGCCTTGTTTACATGGCCGATGCCGTTAACCGGCAGCGGAAACGGTCACTCAGGAGGAGAGTTTGCCGTCCAGCTCGGCAATCTTGGCAGACCAGTAGGCCGGGCCGGTTTCGTGGATATTGTTGCCTTCGGAGTCGACCGCTACGGTCACCGGCATATCTTCCACTTCAAACTCGTAGATCGCTTCCATGCCGAGATCGGCAAAGGCTACCACGCGCGCCTTCTTGATAGCCTTGGCCACCAGATAGGCTGCGCCACCGACGGCCATCAGATAGACGGCCTTGTGTTGTTTGATGCTCTCGACGGTTTTCGGGCCACGCTCGGATTTGCCGATCATGCCGATAAGGCCGGTTTCACCCAGCATCATGTCGGTGAACTTGTCCATCCGGGTAGAGGTGGTGGGGCCAGCCGGGCCGACCACTTCGTCGCGCACCGCATCAACCGGGCCAACGTAATAGATGAAGCGGTTGGTGAAATCGACCCCTTCCGGCAGCCCTTCGCCATTTTTCAGCATGTCGGCGATACGCTTGTGGGCGGCATCGCGACCGGTGAGGATCTTGCCCGACAGCAGCACGGTATCGCCGCTCTTCCAGCTGGCCAGCTCTGCCTTGGTGATGCCATCGACGTTGACGCGGCGCACATTGCCACCCGCTTCACGGGTGATTTCCGGCCAGTCGCTCAGTTTCGGCGGGGTCAGTTCGGCGGGGCCGGAGCCATCCAGTTCGAAGTGAACGTGACGGGTGGCGGCGCAGTTGGGGATCATCACCACCGGCTTGGAGGCGGCGTGAGTCGGGGCAGATTTGACCTTCACATCCAGCACGGTAGTCAGGCCGCCCAGCCCCTGGGCACCGATCCCCAGCTTGTTGACCTTGTCGTAGAGCTCGACCCGCAACTTCTCTTCGGTGGTCTCGGGACCACGGGCGATCAGCTCCTGAATGTCGATGTGCTCCATCAGCGCCTCTTTGGCCAGCACCGCCGCTTTTTCGGCGGTACCGCCGATACCGATGCCCAGCATGCCGGGCGGGCACCAGCCTGCGCCCATGGTCGGCACGGTTTTCAGCACCCATTCGACCACATCATCTGAGGGGTTGAGCATCACCATCTTGGATTTGTTCTCGGAGCCGCCGCCCTTGGCCGCGATGCTCACTTCCACCTTGTTGCCGGGGATCATGTCGATATGCACCACGGCAGGAGCGTTGTCTTTGGTATTCTTGCGACTGCCAGCCGGATCGGCCAACACGGAGGCGCGCAGCGGGTTGTCAGGATTGGTGTAGGCACGACGGGTACCTTCGTCCACCATCTCCTGCACCGTCATGTCGCTGTCCCACTGGACCTGCATGCCGATCTTGACGAAACAGGTCACGATGCCGGTGTCCTGGCAGAGCGGACGATGGCCTTCGGCGGACATGCGGGAGTTGATCAGGATCTGGGCCAGCGCATCTTTGGCGGCCGGGTTGGCCTCGCGGTCATAGGCCGCTTTGGCTGCCTGGACAAAATCCAACGGGTGGTAATAGGAGATGTACTGGAGGGCATCTGCGATAGAATCGATGAAATCCTGTTTTTTTATAATGCTCATATCATCCTCACTGGTCCTTATCCCTGCCAAAAGGCAGAGCAAGGGCTTCCATATGATGGGCCGTGCTGACGTGCTGGCTAAAAACTATCAACCAGCAAAAAACGAACGACACGGCAGTTTTTTCTTAAGTCACCGGCACCTATGATACGCTTGCCCACCAGCACCGACTAGGGTTCGGGAACTAAACTGTTGCCTGTGTAACATAAAATGACGCCAACACTTCATATCCATCATCTAGACCATCGCGCTGAACTCCATCAGCTTTTTGCCCGTCTGCAACATCAGCCGTGGGCCATATTGCTGGAATCGGCAGGGCCACTCGGCGCCGACAACGGCGTTGATATCATCAGCGCCGATCCGCTGGCGACCCTCGAGACCCGTGGTCTGGTCACCACACTTACCCGGCATGGCGAGAGCAGCGAGCACCATGAAGATCCCCTCGCCCTGCTGGCCCATACCCAGCAAGAGCTGCTGGGGGAACTGGATCTGTGCGCCACTCGCCTTCCCTTTATTGGCGGCGCCCTCGGTCTGTTTGGCTATGATCTGGGCCGCCGCTTCGAGCGACTACCGGTGCAGGCTGCCGCCGATATCGCAGTGCCCGACATGGCGGTGGGTATCTACGACTGGGCGCTGCTGCGCAATGTGGCGAGCGGCGACTGGCAGCTGGTGCACTGGGGAGATGAAGCGGGCCTTGCCAAGCGGCTGGCCTGGCTTGAACAACAACAGGCCGCCCCGCTCCCCGCTTTTTCCTTGCAGGGGGAGTGGCAGAGCAATATGAGCCGCGCGGAATATGGCGAGAAGTTTGCCCGCATTCAGGAATACCTCGCCGCGGGGGATTGCTACCAGATCAACCTGACCCAGCGTTTCAGCGCCCCCTATCAGGGGGATGAGTTTCAGGCCTATTGCCTGCTGGCGGCCGCCAACAAGGCCCCCTTCTCTGCCTTTATCCGCTTGCCGGATAGTGCGCTGCTGAGTCTCTCCCCCGAGCGGTTCCTGCTGCTCGATGGCCGCCATATCGAAACCAAGCCCATCAAGGGCACTCGCCCTCGCCACCCAGATCCGGCTACCGATCGGCAAGTCGCGCTGGAGCTGGCCCAGGCCGACAAGGACAGATCAGAAAATCTGATGATCGTGGATCTGCTGCGCAACGACATCGGTCGGGTCAGCCGGCCGGGCTCGGTCAGCGTGCCTCATCTATTTAGCGTGGAGTCGTTTCCGGCGGTACATCATCTGGTCTCCACCATCCACGGTGAGCTGGATGCGCGCTGGCAAGGGGTCGATCTGCTGCGAGCCTGTTTCCCGGGAGGTTCGATCACCGGCGCCCCCAAGATCCGTGCCATGGAGATCATCGAGGAGCTGGAGCCCCAGCGCCGCAATGCCTATTGCGGCAGCATCGGCTATCTCAGCCAGCATGGCCGGATGGATACCAGCATCTGCATTCGTACCCTGATCGCCGAAGCGGGTCGTCTGCACTGTTGGGCCGGTGGCGGTATCATCGCCGACTCCGATGCCGACAGCGAATATCAGGAAACCTATGACAAGGTCGCCCGCATTCTGCCGCCACTGTCGACGCTGTAACCCTCCCCACTGCCAGGCCAACGCACAGGAGAGCTCCCCCGCCATGGATCGCCACGAACTGCTGACCCGCTTCCAGTTGCAGCAACCCGCCCCGGCCCATCGCCTCGCCATTGGCGGGCTCAGTCCGGCGGCGGTGTTGATCCCAGTGGTGATGCGCGACGAAGGGCTCAGCGTGTTATTGACCCGGCGCAGCCCCCGGCTGCGTCATCATGGGGGGCAGATCAGCTTCCCCGGCGGGCGACAGGATCCCGGCGACGAGAGCCTGATCGCCACGGCACTGCGGGAGACCGAAGAGGAGCTCGGCATTCCGGCGCAGCTGATCGAGGTGATCGGCACCCTCAACCCGCTCAATACGGTGTCACGATTCGAGGTGCTGCCGGTGCTGGGGCTGCTCGATGGCGACTATCCCCTCATCCTGAGTCCGGATGAGGTGGATCATGCCTTCGAAGTGCCGCTGACCCATCTGCTGGATCGGCGCAACCACATCCCCCTGACCCTTACCAGAGGCGGAAAACAGCACACCATCTACTGGATCCCCTGGCAACAGCACTTTATCTGGGGGGCCACCGCCAGCATGATCAACCAGCTAGCCCGGCACCTTACCAGATAACATCTTGCTTACATTTACGCGCGCAAAATTTGCTCGTTAACACTAAACTAACGTGCCAGATGATAAACAAAAATTGAACTTTTCTTGTTTTGATCACATTTCCATAAGAAAGTGCGGTTTTCTGTGCCGTAAAGATGAATTTGATCAACATTTTTGATTAAAAAAACCGTATCCTTGCGCCGACTTAATAAGAACCACACATTCGGGGTGAGATAGATGTCAAACACAGTCACTGGCACGCAGGGAGTTGCGGCGTCAACAGAGCAAGGGATCCGCTCTACTCAAACCACTCGTTGGGAAAAACGCGACTCTACCTGGGTCATCAGCCTGTTCGGGACCGCGGTGGGCGCGGGTATCCTGTTCCTGCCGATCAACGCGGGTATGGGCGGTTTCTGGCCGCTGGTCGTCATGGCGCTGCTGGTGGGTCCCATGACCTATCTGGCCCACCGTGGTCTGGCCCGCTTCGTGCTTTCCTCCAAAAAGCCCAATGCAGACATCACCGAAGTGGTGGAAGAGCACTTTGGCGTGGGGGCCGGTAAATTAATCACCCTGCTCTACTTCTTCGCCATCTACCCCATCGTGCTGATCTACGGCGTGGGTATCACCAACACCGTCGAAAGCTTCATGGTCAACCAGCTGCAGATGAGCGCCCCGCCGCGCTGGATCCTCTCCATCGTGCTGATCATGGGCATGATGTCGGTGATGCTGGCCGGTGAGAAGCTGATGCTGAAAGTCACCGAGTTCCTGGTTTACCCGCTGATCGTCATTCTGGCCGGTATCTCTCTGTACCTCATTCCGGACTGGACCGGCGCCGCGCTGGAGCAAGTACCCTCTGCCAAAGATTTCGCCACCACCCTGTGGCTGACCATCCCGGTACTGGTCTTCTCCTTCAACCACAGCCCGGCCATCTCCAGCTTCTCGCTGGCACAGCGCCGCGATCACGGTGATCACGCCGTCCAGAAAGCCGATGCCATCCTCAAGCGTACCGCCATGGTGCTGCTGGGCTTCGTGATGTTCTTCGTCTTCTCCTGCGTCATGAGCCTGACACCGGCCCAGCTGGCAGAAGCCAAGGCCCAGAACATCGCCGTGCTCTCCTATCTGGCCAACCAGCATGCCAGCCCCATCATCTCCTACTTCGGTCCGCTGGTTGCGTTCGTGGCCATCGTCTCCTCCTTCTTCGGTCACTATCTGGGTGCCCGTGAAGGTCTGAAAGGGATGATCGTGCAGAACATGCGCAACTCCGGCAAAGAGCCGAATGCCAAGAAAGTCGAGATGTTCATCATCGCCTTCTTCATCCTGACCCTGTGGGGCACCGCCGTGGCTAACCCCTCCATCCTGGGCATGATTGAATCCTTGGGCGGCCCGATTATCGCCACCATCCTGTTCATCATGCCGATGTACGCCATCAAGCGCGTACCCGCCATGGCGAAGTATCAGGGCCATATCAGCAACGCCTTCGTTGCAACCATGGGGATGATCGCCATCTCTGCCATCCTCTATCAGCTGGTTGGTTAATCTCCGCAACCTCCTCTGATAGCAAAAAAGCCAGCCGAACATTCGGCTGGCTTTTTTATCTCTGCGCTCTGCTCATCCTCTACTCCCCTATCTTCTACAGCCCATAGCCAATCCCCCCATTTGCTGGTCACCCGGACTCGCCATGGCGCAAGCGCGACCTTGACCAGCAACCGGTATGGAATAAATGCGTTTTCTGTCACCCCACACCACGTCGATACGCCCCTGCGAAATATCCAACCTTTGCATAGTCCCGAGGTCTTTCCAAAGTAACGGGGCAACGGCTAATGCTGTCGCCCTCCCCGTCTTTTGCAGAGAGAGACAGGCGCGTATCCAGACAAGGGGAACGACAGGAGCGAACTGCTGCTATCGAATAGACCGGAGACAAATAGACCAGAGACACACAGAGAGGGGCAGCCACCAGCGCAAGGGAACTATCTAACATGAGCGCTGGATAACAAGCGGTGAGCGATACCAACACCGCCAGATATACGAAACATCAGACAATGAACTTGCGACCGGCTCAAGCAGCGATGACGACATTGGCTCATAAAAAAACGCCCTCCGAAGAGGGCGCAACATTATCGTGATGTAAACCGCTACCGGCTCACGCCTCGCTGCTGGGCAGCGCGGAAGGTTCCAGCAGGGTTTCATCTTCGGCCATGCAAGCCGCGGCGGTGAACAGCACGTCGGTGGAGCTGTTAAGGGCTGTCTCGGCAGAATCCTGCAGCACGCCGATGATAAAGCCGACGGCTACTACCTGCATGGCGATGTCGTTGCTGATGCCAAACAGACTGCACGCCAGCGGGATCAGCAGCAAGGAACCACCGGCCACGCCGGACGCACCACAGGCGCTGACCGTTGCCACCACGGAGAGCAGCACAGCCGTTGCCATGTCCACTTCCATCCCCAGGGTATGTACCGCGGCCATGGCCAGCACAGTAATGGTGATGGCGGCACCGGCCATGTTGATGGTGGCGCCCAGCGGGATGGAGACCGCATAGGTATCTTCCGGCAGACGCAGTTTTTCACACAGCGTCATGTTGACCGGAATGTTGGCGGCAGAGCTGCGGGTGAAGAAGGCAGTCACACCGCTCTCTTTCAGGCAAGTCAGCACCAGCGGATAGGGGTTGCGCTTGATCTTCCAGAATACGATCAGCGGGTTGACCACGAAGGCGATAAACAGCATGCAGCCGATCAGCACCACCAGCAGTTGGGCATAGCCAAACAGCGCATCGAAGCCGGTCTCGGCCAGGGTCGAGGCCACCAGACCCAGAATACCGAGCGGGGCGCAGCGGATCACCGCTTTCACTATGGTGGAGACACCGTGAGAGAGATCGGTGATCAGCGCTTTGGTGCTCTCGTTGGCATGGCGCATGGCGATACCCAGACCAATGGCCCACGCCAGGATCCCGATATAGTTGGCATCCATCAGCGCCTTGACCGGGTTGGTCACCACGTTGAACAGCAGGGTCTGCAGCACCTCGGTGATCCCGCCCGGCGGGGTGATCTCGGCAGTATTGGCGACCAGATGGAGGTTGGAGGGGAACAGGAAGCTGGCGACTACCGCGACCACGGCCGCAGAGAAGGTACCAAACAGATAGAGCAGCAGGATCGGTCGCATGTTGGTCTTCTGACCCTGCTTGTGACCGATGATGGCCGCCATGACCAGTACGAAGACCAGCAGCGGCGCCACCGCTTTCAGTGCGCCAACAAACAGGCTGCCGAGCAGACCTGCCGTTTTCGCCCACTCGGGCGCAAACAGTGCCAGCAAGATACCGAATACCAGACCAACCAGGATCTGGCTGACCAGACTGGTGCTATTGACCAGCCGAAGGAGGGGGTGTTGTTGTGTCATCAAAAAGTCCCTAGGCACCGTAGTGCATGAATCATGAGTCCTGTCAGCAATCTTGCACCCGAGCAACCCCTGTCGCCCGAGTGTGGTGTCTGTGGCCAGCCTTCTGTCGGGCCGATCCGCCAGTCACCGGATTGCATGACGGAATATCCCATTCGCCATCTTTTTTTTCCAGCGGCTCACCAAAAAATATCCTGTTTCCATCACAAAAAACCGCAACAAAACCTTAACTACAGCGCAACCACCCATTTTTGTACGTTTTATCGGCACACTCACCCTGCGCCATGGGTCGCCATCCGTGACCGGTGTCACTGTGCTATCATCCCCCATTTGCTGCGGAGCCTTGCCATGATCCCATCCCTGCTCAACCAATACTTTGGTTTCTCCACACTCAGGCCAGGCCAGGAGGCGGTGATCAGCCGGGTGCTGGCTGGCCAGAGTGCCGCCGCCATCTTTCCCACCGGCTCCGGCAAGTCCCTCTGCTATCAACTGCCCGCCCTCGCCCTGCCCCACCTGACCCTGGTGATCTCGCCGCTGCTGGCGCTGATGCACGATCAACTCGCCTTCCTCAAAAGCAAGGGAATAAGCGCCGCCACCCTCGACTCGAGCCAAAGCCCGGAAGAGAGCCGCAGAGTGATGCAGCAGGCGCTGGATGGGCAGCTCAAGATACTGATGATCTCGGTGGAGCGGCTCAAGAACGAGCGCTTTCGCCGCTTTATCCAGCAAGTGCCGCTCTCGCTGCTGGTCGTCGATGAGGCGCACTGTATCTCGGAGTGGGGCCACAACTTTCGCCCCGACTACCTCAAGCTGCCGAGCTATCGCCATGACCTGAAGATCCCGCAGGTGTTGCTGCTCACCGCCACCGCCACGCCGGCGGTGATTCAGGATATGCAGACCAAATTCGGCATCGCGCCGGAGGGGGTCGTGGTCACCGGTTTCTATCGCCCCAATCTTGATCTGGCGGTCATTCCCCTGTCGCCCGACGCGCGGGATAGCTGGCTCGCGCAGGAGTTGGCCAACGATCCGGCGGCCCCCACCATCGTCTACGTCACCTTGCAACACACCGCAGAAGCCTGTGCCGAGCACCTCATTAGAGAAGGGATCAACGCCCGCGCCTATCATGCCGGACTCGACTCGGCACTGCGCAGTCAGATCCAGCACGACTTCATGGCGGGCAAGGTGGATTGCATCGTCGCCACCATCGCCTTTGGCATGGGGATCGACAAAGCGGATATCCGGCGGGTCATTCACTACGATCTACCCAAATCCATCGAGAACTACAGCCAGGAGATTGGCCGCGCCGGACGAGATGGCCAACCATCGCGCTGTATCGTGCTGGCCAACCAGAGCCAGCTGCCGGTGCTGGAGAACTTCGTCTACGGCGATACGCCGGATTTGAGCGCCATCCTCCAGCTCCTTGCCATCATCAAGCAGAGCGGGAACGAGTGGGAATTCACCCTGCTGCGCCTTTCCAACGACACCAATATCCGCCAGTTGCCCCTTAAAACCCTGCTGGTCTATCTGGAGATGGCAGGCATCATCACCCCGGCCTACAGCTACTACGCCGACTACCGCTTCAAATTTGTGCTGGATAAAGGCGAGATAGTGAGCCGCTTCAATCCGGATCGTCGCCAGTTTCTGGAGCAACTGTTCGCCTGCGCCCCGCAAGCGCGCAGTTGGTGCACCATGGACTTTGACGCCCTCTGGCAGGGCTATCAGGGGGAGCGACAGCGGGCGGTTGCGGCGCTCGACTACCTGCAGCAACAGGGCTGGATCGAACTCGAAAGCAAGCAGATGACCGAGGTCTACCGGATCACCCGTCAGGGGTGGGACAGCGAGCAGGAGGCTAACGCACTCCATGCGCTCTTCTTGCAAAAAGAGCAGAGCGAGCTGGCCAGACTGCAAGCCATGCTCGACTTTTTCACCTCGGATGAGTGCCTGAGTCACCGCCTCGCCCGCTATTTCGCCGATGGGGCAGCGCCGGTTCATTGCGGCCACTGTTCGGTCTGTCGCGGCGAGGTGGCGCATCTCCCGCCCCTGCCCTCACTGACCATGCCAAACGAGGCGGGGATCCGCGCCTGGTGCGATCCGCTGATTACCAAAACCGGTTCCGTGGATGCGCGTGTTCTGGCCCGTTTCCTGTGCGGCATCACCACACCGCTGACCAGCCGGATCAAAGCCAAATCGCTGGCGGGCGCAGGCCAGTTGGCCGCGCACCCGTTTGCCTGCGTCCTGGCGGCAGTGCAACAAGCCTACCCTTGATCGGTGATCCCTATGATCGGGTGATCATGTGCGGCCTCTACAACCACCAGCAGCGATCCGCGTCTGCGGATGCTGAAAAAAGAAGACCCTCGCGGTTGCGAGGGTCAAGCCAACGGAAACGTGCTTAAACAGAGCTTGGTGAGGTAACAGTCAACTCTCTTGCTAAAGCGTCATGCTGCTCACACATCGCCAATCTAGGGCACCCGAAATGTAGCGTCAATGTAAAAATTAGAGCCTAAACTCCAAACAAGCGCATTTACGTTGACGTACACGTAATGACATTTTCATCCATAGCCCCGCCAGCCCGCCCCCCTGTTGCCTTTCATCGAAAGCCTTAATCTTTTCGCAATAAGTTCCACGTTTCCCATAAACATTTATTTTTTATGTCTTTGACATTTACCTCACTATCGTGGCAAAAATAATTTAACAGTCAGTAACATAGCGGTGTTGTTGACTGACCCTTCCCGCACAAGGATCGGGCAGGATTCTTCAGAATTTAACCAATCAACCGTGATGGATTACTGGAGGCTGTTGACTAGGCTTTAAAAGCGCACAACACAAAAGCAGTCATCCACTTTTTTCAGGGTAAGCGACTATAACGAGGGCAAAGTTATGGGCATATTCGAGCATTACCAACAGCGATATGAGAAAGCGAGAGAAGAGGAATATACCATCCAGGAGTTCCTGGATATGTGTAAGCAGGACAAAGCCTGTTATGCCTCCGCAGCCGAACGTCTGCTGACCGCCATCGGTGAGCCGGAGATGGTAGACACCTCTGCCAACCCCAGACTGAGCCGACTCTTCTCCAACCGCGTCGTGGCACGCTATCCCGCCTTCAAGGATTTCTACGGGATGGAAGAGGCCATCGAGCAGATCGTCTCCTACCTCAAACACTCCGCCCAAGGGCTGGAGGAGAAGAAACAGATCCTCTATCTGCTGGGCCCCGTTGGCGGCGGTAAATCTTCGCTGGCAGAAAAACTCAAATCCTTGATGCAAAAGGTACCCATCTATCGCATCAAGGGCTCACCGGTCAACGATCACCCCTTCTGCCTGTTTGATATCGAAGAGGACGGGGAGATCCTGGAGAAAGAGTACGGCATCCCGCGCCGCTACCTGCGCCCCATCATGTCCCCCTGGGTGGCCAAACGCCTGCACGAGTTTGGCGGCGACATAACCAAGTTCAAGGTGGAGAAGGTCAATCCCTCCATCCTCGATCAAATCGCCATCGCCAAAACCGAGCCGGGCGATGACAACAACCAGGACATTTCCTCTCTGGTCGGCAAGGTCGACATCCGTATGCTGGAGCACTTTGCCCAGGATGACGCCGACGCCTACTCCTACTCCGGCGCGCTGTGCAAGGCGAACCAGGGTGTGATGGAGTTTGTCGAGATGTTCAAGGCGCCCATCAAGGTGCTGCACCCGCTGCTGACAGCAACACAGGAGGGGAACTACAACGGCACCGAGGGGCTCTCTGCCCTCCCCTTTGACGGTATCCTGCTGGCCCACTCCAACGAATCCGAGTGGCAGCAGTTCCGCAACAACAAGAACAACGAGGCCTTCCTCGACCGGGTCTATATCGTCAAGGTGCCTTACTGCCTGCGCGTCTCGGAAGAGGTGAAGATCTACGAAAAACTGCTGATCAACAGCGAGTTGACCGACGCCAAATGTGCGCCGGGCACCCTCGAACTGCTGGGTCAATTCTCGGTGCTGTCACGGTTGAAAGAGCCGGAAAACTCCAGCATCTACTCCAAGATGCGGGTCTATGATGGCGAGAGCCTCAAAGACACCGATCCCAAGGCGAAGAGCTATCAGGAGTATCGCGACTACGCCGGTGTAGACGAGGGGATGAATGGTCTCTCTACCCGTTTTGCGTTCAAGATCCTCTCCCGCGTCTTCAACTTCGATCACGCGGAAGTGGCCGCCAACCCGGTGCACCTCTTCTATGTGCTGGAGCAGCAGATCGAGCGCGAGCAGTTCCCGCAAGAGCTGCACGATCGCTACCTTGAGTTCATCAAGGGCTATCTGACCCCACGCTATGTGGAGTTCATCGGCAAGGAGATCCAGACCGCCTATCTCGAGTCCTACTCCGAGTACGGTCAGAATATCTTCGATCGTTACGTCACCTACGCCGACTTCTGGATCCAGGATCAGGAGTACCGTGACCCCGAAACCGGCCAGCTGTTTGACAGAGCGTCCCTCAACAGCGAGCTGGAGAAAATTGAAAAACCCGCCGGGATCAGCAACCCGAAAGATTTCCGCAACGAAATCGTCAACTTCGTGCTGCGGGCCCGGGCCAACAATGCAGGCCGTAACCCCAACTGGACCAGTTACGAGAAGCTGCGCACCGTGATCGAGAAGAAGATGTTCTCCAACACGGAAGAGCTGCTGCCGGTTATCTCCTTCAACAGCAAAACCTCGGCCGAGGAGCAGAAGAAGCACGATAACTTTGTCGAACGGATGATGGAGAAAGGCTACACCCGCAAACAGGTGCGACTGCTCTCCGAATGGTATCTCAGGGTACGCAAGTCATCCTGACCCTGACTGTTCAAGGGGGAGTTATGGCGCATTTTATCGACCGCAGGCTCAACGGCAAAAACAAAAGCGCTGTCAATCGGCAGCGCTTCATCCGCCGCTACAAGAAGCAGATAAAACAAGCGGTCTCGGATGCTGTCTCCAAGCGCAGCATTCAGGACGTAGACAAGGGCGAGAACATCAGCATCCCGACCAAGGATATCGGCGAACCCCATTTTCATCAGGGGCAAGGCGGTAAACGGGAGATGGTGCATCCCGGCAATGATCAATTCGTCTCCGGCGACAAGATTGACCGCCCCAAAGGAGGGGGCGGTGGACAGGGTTCCGGCGAGGGACAGGCATCCAATCAGGGTGAAGGGGCCGATGATTTCGTGTTCCAGATCTCCAAGGATGAGTATCTCGATCTGCTGTTTGAGGATCTGGAGCTGCCAAGGCTGCAGAAAACCCAGCTCAACCAGCTGATGGAGATGAAAACCTACCGGGCGGGCTACACCTCCAACGGGGTGCCCGCCAACATCAACGTGGTGCGCTCCCTGCAAAATTCGCTGGCGCGGCGTATGGCGCTGCAGGGGGGCAAGAAACGCCAGCTGCATGAACTGGAAGATCGGCTGGCCCTGCTGGCCGCCGATCCCAACGAACACTTTGCCGAAATCGCCCTGCTCGAGAAGGAGATCCGGGAGCTGAAACGGCGGATCGATGCGGTGCCGTTTATCGACACCTTCGATCTCAAGTTCAACAACTTCGTCAAGCGGCCCGTCCCCTCCAGCCAGGCGGTGATGTTCTGTCTGATGGACGTGTCAGGCTCCATGGATCAGGCCACCAAGGAGATGGCCAAGCGTTTCTATATCCTGCTCTATCTGTTCCTGAGCCGGACTTACAAGAACGTCGAGGTGGTCTATATCCGCCACCACACCCAGGCCAAGGAGGTGGATGAACACGAGTTCTTCTACTCCCAGGAGACCGGCGGCACCATCGTCTCCAGCGCGCTCAAGATGATGAACGACATCATCAACGAGCGTTATCCCGCCAACCAGTGGAACATCTATGCGGCGCAGGCATCGGACGGTGACAACTGGGCCGATGACTCACCGCAGTGCAGGGAGATCCTGGCGCGGGACATCATGCCAAGGGTGCGGTACTACTCCTACATCGAGATCACTACCCGTGCCCACCAGACTTTGTGGCACGAATATGAGTCGGTCGCCAGCCAGTTCCCCCACTTTGCGATGGAACACATTCGCAAGGTCGAGGATATCTATCCGGTGTTCCGCGAGCTGTTCAAGAAACAAGCGGCGTGAGGAGGTCACATGATCGAAACTGAAAAACGTGTAGCGCCACTGGATGACGGACCAGACTGGAACTTCGATCTGCTGGAGACCTATCATCAGGAGATCGCCCGGGTCGCCCGTTTCTACAAGCTGGACACCTACCCCAACCAGATCGAGGTGATCACCGCCGAGCAGATGATGGATGCCTACTCCAGTGTCGGCATGCCCATCGGCTATCAACACTGGTCGTTCGGCAAGCGCTTTATCCACACCGAACGCAACTACAAGCGCGGCCAGATGGGACTGGCCTACGAGATCGTCATCAACTCGGACCCTTGCATCGCCTACCTGATGGAGGAGAACACCATGCCGATGCAGGCGCTGGTGATGGCCCACGCCTGCTACGGTCATAACTCCTTCTTCAAGAACAACTACCTGTTCAAGGCGTGGACCGATGCGTCCTCGATCATCGACTACCTGCTGTTTGCCAAAAAATACATTACCGAATGTGAAGAAAAACACGGTATTGAAGCTGTAGAGCGATTACTGGACTCCTGTCATGCGCTGATGAACTACGGGGTGGATCGTTACAAGCGGCCCCAGAAGATCTCGATGGCCGAGGAGAAGCGGCGTCAGAAGGCGCGGGAAGATTATTTGCAGACTCAGGTCAACGAGCTGTGGCGTACCCTGCCCAAGCAGCATAAAGCTGCTGGCGTGGAGGACAGGCGCTACCCCGCCGAGCCCCAGGAGAACATTCTCTACTTCATCGAGAAAAATGCCCCCTTGCTGGAGCCCTGGCAGCGGGAAGTGGTACGCATCGTGCGCAAGATCAGCCAGTATTTCTATCCGCAAAAGCAGACCCAGGTGATGAACGAGGGGTGGGCCACCTTCTGGCACTACACCATCCTCAATCACCTCTATGACGAGGGCAAGCTGAGCGATCGCTTCATGATGGAGGTGCTGCACAGCCACACCAATGTGGTCTATCAACCGGCCTACAACAGTCGCTACTACTCGGGGATCAACCCCTATGCGCTGGGGTTTGCCATGTTTACCGACCTGCGCCGCATCTGCGAGAACCCGACCGAGGAGGACAGACAGTGGTTCCCCGATTACGCTGGCAGCAACTGGGTCGAAACCCTCCACTTTGCCATGCAGAACTTCAAGGATGAGAGCTTTATCAGCCAGTTCTTAAGCCCGAAGGTGATGCGGGATATGAAGCTGTTCGCCATCGATGACGACGATCTGAAGAACTATCTGAAGGTCTCCGCCATCCACAATGACGAGGGGTACCGTCAGGTGCGCAATACCCTGTCGGCCCAGTACAACCTCAGCAATCTGGAACCCAACATTCAGGTCTACAACGTGGCCGTGAAGGGAGATCGCTCCCTCACCCTGCGCTATGTGCCCCACAACCGCATCCCCCTTGGCGACTCGCGCCACGAGGTGCTCAAGCACCTGCATCAACTGTGGGGGTTCGACGTGGTGCTGGAGCAGGATAACGGCGATCTGCCACCCGATATCATCGGCCGCTGCCCAGAGCGCAAACCGGGGATCTGACCCGTGACCTGAAATCTCGATCTCGGCGGCCCACTTCGGTGGGCCGTTTCTGATTTCTTTTGACTTCGCCAGCGATGACAACCGTGTGACATGGCGCAGAAGCTGCGGAAATAATCGCGAAATATGTGAGGATCAGTGCTTAATTTAAAGCAGTTGATACAGATTGGCCCCGTATACAACCGACCCGGAACAATGACCAAGGATGGCCAGCCCCATGAAGGATGACCCCTTCTCTACCCGATTGCAGCATGAGCTGGATCACCTAAGATCCGTCTTTAACGAGATGGGCGCCTACCTCTTTACCAAGGATCTGGACGGCCGTTACACCTATGCCAATCAGGCTGTACTGGATCTCTTTGGCTGTACTCTCGATGAGCTGCAAGGCCAGGATGACACGTCTTTTTTTTCCTTTGAGGACTCCAACGCCATTCAGCAAAACGATCGACAGGTGCTGGATCAGCAGATCGCCATCGCCCGGGAAGAGGTGAACTATCTCAAACCCACAGGTGAGAAACGGGTCTACTGGACCGTAAAGAAGCCCATGTATGACAGGGATGGCACGCTGATCGGCCTGTGCGGCATCTCCACCGATATTACCGAGCACAAGCTGATCGAGACGCGCTTGGCAGAACAGCACAAGTTGCTGGAGATAGTCCTCGCCAACGTCGATGCCCATATCTATATGAAAGACAGCCTGCACCACTTTCTCTACGTCAATCAGAAGGTGTGTGGACTGCTCGGTCTGCCTGCCGAGCAGATCATCAACCGGCGCGATGACGAGGTGATCCCGGCGGCCAGCGCGTGCCAACTGTGGCGGCTGGACAACCGGGTCTTCGAAACCGGTGAGCTGCAAGCCGGGGAAGAGACGCTGACCGATAGCGAGGGCAATCAGCACTACTACTGGTCGGTCAAGGTGCCCTTTTTGCTGGCCGATGGCACCCCGACCCTGATCGGCATCTCCTCTGACATTACCGAGCTGCACCAGCTCAAGGAGCAACTCCACCAGCAGTCGGTGCGCGATGGTCTTACCGGCCTCTACAACCGCCGCTTCTTCTTCGAGATGTGCGAGAAGAACCTCAGCCTGAACATCCGCCACCACCTCAGCTCGGTGCTGATGGTGCTGGATGTGGATCAGTTCAAGTGCATCAATGATCGCTACGGTCACCCACTAGGGGATCAGGCGCTGGTCCATCTGGGCAAGGTGATGCTGTCGGTGCTGCGCAGCGAAGATGTGCTGGCCCGGATCGGCGGCGACGAATTTGCCATCTTGCTGCCCAACACCACGCTGTCGGCGGCAACTTATCTGGCCGAGCGGTTGCGCCAGCAAGTAATGCAAAGTCCGCTCCCCCTGCCAGATGGCGATGTGCTCATCATGACCATCAGCGCCGGTCTGGTGGAGAATAGTGAGGGGGAGCTGATGGAGAGCCTCTACGCCCGCGCCGATCAGCTGCTCTATCAGGCCAAACAGACTGGCCGCAATTGCGTTGCCTGCAAGGCAGGCTAGCCAAACAACGGGAGGGCCTGCGACCCTCCATTCTCCTGCTGTTCTCCCTCACGCCGGCGCTGTCACGGAGCTTGCTGAGCACTATCCCAGCTGTTTGCGCAGCACAAACTTTTGCACCTTGCCGGTCGAGGTCTTCGGCAGCGGGGTGAAGATGATGCGTTTGGGGGCCTTGAAGTGGGCCATCTGCTCCCGGCAAAAGGCGATCAACTCCGCCTGGGTGGTCTCTCGCCCCTCTTTCAGTTTCACGAAGGCGCAGGGCACCTCCCCCCACTTCTCATCGGGCATGGCGATCACCGCCGCTTCGTCCACATCGGGATGGCGATAGAGCACATCTTCCACCTCCAGACTGGAGATATTCTCGCCGCCGGAGATGATGATGTCCTTGGATCTGTCCTTGATCTCCACATAGCCATCCGGGTGCCATACCGCCAAATCGCCGCTGCGAAACCACCCCTCCGCCATTGCCTCGGCGCTGGCCGCGGGATTTTTTAGATAGCCCTTCATCACCACATTGCCGCGCAGCACGATTTCCCCCATGGACTTACCATCTTTGGCCACCGGCTCACCGCTGACCGGATTGATGACCCGCATCTCCCCCTGCAGGGGCGACGCGACGCCCTGGCGCGCCTTGAGACGCGACAGCGTGGTGGCATCCTGCCCTTGCCAACTGCGCTGCGGTTCGCACAACACGCAGGGGCCATAGGTTTCGGTCAGGCCATAGACGTGGGTCACGGCGATCCCCATCGCCTCCATGCCAGCGATCACGGTCGCGGGCGGCGCAGCCCCGGCGGTCATCACCTTGATGGGGTGATCCAGCCCCTGCTTGAGCGCCGGATCGGCGTTGTTGAGCATGTTGAGCACGATGGGCGCCGCGCAGAAGTGACTTACCTTGTGCTCGTGCAGCGCCTCATAAATGGCGGCAGCCTGCACATGGCGCAGGCAGACGCTCACCCCGGCAGTGGCCGCCAGCGTCCAGGGGAAGCACCAGCCGTTGCAGTGAAACATCGGCAATGTCCAGAGATAGACGGGGTGTTTGGGCAGCTCCCAGGAGAGCACGTTGTTGATGGCGTTGAGGTGGGCACCACGATGGTGATAGACCACCCCCTTGGGATTGCCGGTGGTGCCGGAGGTGTAGTTAAGGGAGATGGCCTGCCACTCATCTTGCGGCAGCCAGCCGGGCTCATCCCCGTTCCCTTGGGCAAGAAACTGTTCATAGTCGAGGTCACTGACAAGCGCCCCCTCCCGATAGAGAGGATCATCGATGGCGATGACCAGCGGTTGGCTCTCCAGCAGATCCAGCGCCTTGCGCACCACAGGGCCAAACTCCCTGTCCACCAGCACCACCTTGCTCTGGGCATGCAGGAAGATAAAGGCCATCGACTCGGCATCGAGCCGGGTATTGATGGTGTTGAGCACGGCGCCGCTCATGGGTACCCCGAAGTGCGCTTCAAACATCGCCGGGATATTGGGCGCGACGATGGAGACGGTATCCCCTTCCCCGATGCCGCGCAGCCGCAGGGCCGAGGCAAGCTGGCGGCAACGGCGGGCGGTCTCGCCCCAGCTCTGGCGCAGCGGGCCGTGGATCAGCGCCGGATAGTCGGGATAGACCCGCTCCGCCCGCCCCAAAAAGCTGATGGGGGTCAGGGCCTCGAAATTGGCGGCGGTTTTAGCAAGGTCGCGCTCATAGATGTTCTGCACTGTCATCGGGTTCCTTCCTCACAGGTGGCACACAACGGGCTGTCCCGGGCTCATTCAAAGATCAGCAAGCGACATGATCATCCTGCCCGTCGCTGGTCTCTTATGGGGATGACAGCCTAACAGTGCGCCAGTGGCGGCAGGTATTAGCAAAACGTCTTAGAGGAACAACGGCAGGAACGTGTGGGGAGAGCACCAGAAAGAGAGTAGCCCCCGTCAATGGCGGAGGCCTTTCCAAACAATGATTAGTGGCGTACCCGCCCCTGCTGGCGGAAACAGTAGAGTTTGAGGCTGATGTCGGCGATATCGGCGGGAAGCTCCTCGCCCCGCTCGGCCAGAGGCCGGTAGAGGGATGAGAGCAGACGTTCGGCCTGCTGCGCCGTGATGATGTTGGCCTGGATGGCCGGGGTGATCCAGCTGGGTAACATTGACATATCTCCCCCTCATTGATCCGGTGACCTCGGGTGAACATCTTCATATCAGGTCTTACGCGGCTGTCTGCCGACCCGTTCACCCTTTGCCTGCCACTTAATCAAAGCAAAATGCTTGCCGTAATCTCTTATCGGCATCTAATCAAGGGGGCTATAGCCATTTATCAACCCGTTGGCGCCGATCCCGGAGCACAAGTATCCGCTTTCATGGCAAATGCCTGACCAACAGTCGTCAGCATTTTGCCGCTCTTGCCTTCTGCCCGCGAATGTCATTGCAAAATGCGACTCGAATTGCTCCTTGTCGCACCAACAGAGCGCGACATGCGCCGGAAACTGGTCACTTTCAGCGCATTGTCGCCAAAGCCAGACACTTTTTCGGGGTGGCTATTTTTTGACCTTGCCAGCAGTTGTCGCAGAACCGCCCCCCTCGCCTTGTCCGGCCAACCGGTTATGACAAGATGGCGCCAGATTGGAACAGCCCGTATGGGCATGCAGGAGAACCATAAAATGAACAGATCCATGATGGCAGGTATCGGTATTGGCATCGCCTCGGCCCTGGCGCTCTCGGCGGCAGCCAGTGGCTCCCTCTTTACGCCGCAGCCCACCTTTGCCGAGGTGATCGCCAGCAAACCGATCACCGAGACCATCAAGACCCCAAGACAGGAGTGTCGCAACGTCACCGTGACTCACCGCAAGCCGGTACAGGATGAGCACAAGATCCTCGGCACCGTGGTCGGCGCGGCACTGGGTGGCGTGGTCGGCCACCAGTTTGGCGGTGGCAGCGGCAAGAAAGTGGCCACCGCAGCCGGAGCGGTCGCGGGGGGGTATGCCGGTAATCAGGTGCAAGGCAATATGCAGGCGGGGGATACCTACACCACCACTGAGCAGCGCTGCAAAACCGTGCAGGATAGCAGCGTCAACACCATCGGCTATGACGTGACCTATCGCCTCGCAGGTCAAGAGGGGGTGATCCGCATGAAGCAAGCCCCCGGCGCCACCATTCCGGTCAAGGATGGCAAACTGGTGATCGACCAGCCAAAAGTGTGATGTCTCCTGACCCCATAAACCACAGGCCCGCCTCTTTCTAGGCGGGCCTGTGGTTTATGGGGTGGCTTGTTTAACTTTTTTCAAACAGCGGCACTCACGGTCATTGCGCTCAGGCCGTCATCCCTTGCAGCACTTTTTCACCGCCCGCACCACGTTCTGATAACCGGTGCAGCGGCAGAGATTGCCCGACAGCCCGCGTCGGATCTCCGCATCGGTCAAGGGGCGGCGTTCGGTCTTGTCGAGCAGGGCGGCGCTCGCCATTACCAGCCCGGGCGTGCAAAAACCGCACTGCACCGCCCCCTCGTCGATAAAGGCCTGCTGCACGTCGGAGAGCTCATTGCCTTTGCGCTCCCCCTCCACGGTGCGAATGGATTTGCCATCGGCCCACACCGCCAGATAGAGGCAGCTGTCGATGGCGGTGCCATTCACCCGCACGGTACAGGCGCCACATTCACCGACACTGCACCCCTCTTTCACGCTGATCAGCCCCTGCCCGCGCAGGAAGTGGAGCAGCGACATGGTGGGCGACACCGCGTAGGAGTAAGGTTTGCCGTTGATCTCGCACTGGATCTCTACGGCGGGACAGGTTTGCGGTTGCATCATAGGATCTTGCCTCCGGCACGTTCGACTGCGCAGGCGACCACCCGCTGCGCCAGGGTTTTGATAAGGTGCAGGCGAAATTCCTTTTCTGCCCGCCAGGAGGATCGCGGCGCCACATCGGCCACCACCGCCTCGGCAATCGCGGCCAGTGTGGCGCGAGTCAGCGGTTGCCCTTCGGCCGCAGCTTCTGCGTGAGGGGTGCGCACCGGGGTCGGGGCCGCCACGCCATAGGCCAGCCGTAGACTCTTGAAGTGACCATCCTCAATCTGGCAGTAGGCGGCGCAGCCGATGGTAGCGATATCCATGGCATCGCGCATGGCGTACTTGAAGTAGTGGGAGCCCACATGGGGGTGTGAGTCCGGGGCAAAGTGAAATGCCACCAGGATTTCCGCCGGTTGCAGCGCCACCTTGCCGGGGCCGGTGTGAAAACCGGCGATGGGAATGCGGCGTGTGCCGTCTGGCCCGGCAATCTCCAGCTCGGCTTCCAGCGCGACGGTAGGCGCCGCCGAGTCGGCACTAGTAGCACCGTTGCAGATATTGCCGCCATAGGTGGCGACGTTGCGGATCTGCGGGCCCGCGATGGTGGCAGCCGCTTCCGCCAGCATCGGCAGGCGGCGCTGCACCAATTCGTTTTCGATGATCTCGGTAAAGGTGGTGCCGGAGCCGATACGGATCGATCCGTCCGGCAACTCGCTCACCCCTTTGAGCTCGGGCAAGTCGTGAATATCGACGATATGGCGATAGGCGGCGTTGAGGTGATGCAGCTGGATCATCACATCGGTGCCACCGGCCAGCAGGCGCGCCTCGGGGTAGGCCTGGCGCAGGGCGACGGCCTCGGCCACGCTGTGCGCCTTGTAGTAACGGGCAATATCAAACATGGTGTTGCTCCTCCCCTGATC
The DNA here is from genome assembly GCF_000819685.1 of Aeromonas allosaccharophila. GTDB lineage: Bacteria > Pseudomonadota > Gammaproteobacteria > Enterobacterales > Aeromonadaceae > Aeromonas > Aeromonas allosaccharophila. Next base: position 39,087 of record NZ_CDBR01000066.1, read on the forward strand.
CCTCGCCAATCAAACCCGCCGCGACAAACTCCCGGAACAGGGTCTTGGGGGTGATAGGCAGCTCGTTGATGGCCACCCCGGTCGCCATGCGAATGGCGTTACGGATCGCAGGGCCCGGCGAGATGATGGGCGGTTCCCCCAGTGATTTGTGGCCATAGACCGACTGGGGCTCATAGGTCTGCACGAAGTCGCATTCGAGTTCAGGCAAATCCAGCATGGTGGGGAACTTGTAGTCGAGCAGGTTGGGGTTGCGCACCACGCCGGTCTTGGCGTCGATGATCATCTCCTCGAACAGCGACCAGCCGATCCCCATCCCCATGCCGCCGTGCACCTGCCCCTCCGCCAGCTGCGGATTGAGGATCTTGCCGGCATCGTGCAGGTTGATGATGCGATTGATGGTCACCTTGCAGAGATCAATATCGACGCTGAGATCGACAAAGGTGCAGCCGAAACTCGGCGGGTTGGTGGTGGTCTTGTGGGAGACCTCGGCGGTGATCTGGCCGCCGATGGTGAGGTGGTAATAGGCGTTGACCGACACCTCGGCCACGCTGATCAGCACCTTGTCCGGCGCACCAGCCAGCACCACGTAGCCGTCGATCAGAGTGAGCGACCCCACATCCTGATGGCAGAGCTGGGCTGCCAGCGACAGAATGCGAGCCCGCAGTTGCAGCGCCGCCTGATGGATGGCGGGGGCCGCCACATAGCTCTGGCGCGAAGCGAACGAGCCCGGATCATAGGCGGTGATGTCGGTATCCTGAGTCGAGATGACCCGGATCTGCTCAAACGGGATCCCCAGTGTCTGGGCCGCCATCTGGGCAAAGACGGTATCCGACCCCTGCCCTATCTCGGTGGCGCCGATCTGCAGATTGACGGTGCCATCCTGATTGAGCAGCATGCGGGCACCGGCAATTTCGACCCCCACCGGATAGGTGTTGGAGCCGTAGCTAAAACAGGCGACTCCGATGCCGCGCCGCACCCGGCTTGCCGGATCCTGCCCCAGACACTCGGCCTTGAGCCGATCCCACTCGAACATCTCGCGGCCACGCAGCAGGCAGTCCGGCAACCCGGCGCTGTAGATGGTCTTCTGGTTGACCTGATTGACGTCGCCTTCGCGCGCCACGTTGGCGATCCGCACATCGAGCGGATCCAGCCCCAACTCGGCGCAGGCATCATCCAGCATGCACTCGAGGGCAAAAATCACCTGCGGTGCACCGTAACCGCGCATGGCACCGGCGGTGGGCAGGTTGCTGTAGAAAGTCTTGGCGTCATAGCCGAAGGCGCTGCGCGGATAGAGGTAACTGATCTTGTTGCCACCGGCGCTGGCGATGGAGTGGCCGTGAGAGGCATAGCCGCCGGTGTTGGAGAGCACATCGAGCTGATAACCCTTGAGGGTGCCATCGCGGTTGAGGCCCATCTTGCCATCGATGGCAAAGCCGTGGCGGGTGCGGGAGGCAAAGAAACACTCTTCCCGACTCAGGGTCACCTTGACCGGCACGCCACCGAGCTTGTAGCTCAAAAACGCCGCCATCGGCTCTTCCAGTACATCCTGCTTGTTGCCAAAACCGCCACCCATATAGGGCTTGATCACCCGCACGCTGGACCAGGGCAGGCCGAGGGATTTGGCCACCCGGCTGCGCACAATCTGGGGGATCTGGGTACTGCTGACGACGATGATGTGGTCCGGCTGATCCATGTAGGCGTAGCAGGTCACCGTCTCCAGATGGCAGTGCTGCACCACCGGTGTCCGGTAGTGTGCCTGAAACTGCAGATCTGCCGCCGCAATGGCCTGCTCCGGGTCATTGGCGCGAAGCTGACTTTGGCGCAGCAAATTGCCACTCGGGTGGATGGGATAGGCCCCCTCTGCCAGCGCACTTTCGGCATCCGTCATCACCGGCAGTGGCTCATAGGTCACCTTGACCAGCGAGGCCGCTTTTTCGGCCACCAGCGGATCGCGGGCCACCACGATGGCAACGCCATCGCCGAAGTGACGTACATGGTCGGTGAGCAGACGGCGGTCTTTCACATCCCGTTTCGCCTCATCGAGGGACCAGGCGTGGCCGGCGGTGCGAAAACAGGTGGTGGGCACATCTTCATGAGTAAACACGGCTTCGACCCCATGCAGGGCCAGCGCCTCGGTCGCGTCGATGGCAAGCACCTTGCCGTGGGCGATATTGCTGCGCACATACTTGGCGTGGCGCATCCCGAGCATGATGTTGTCATCGGTATAGCGGGCGCTGCCGGTCACCTTGGCCTCGGCATCCACCCGCTTGAGCGGTAATCCTATGGACATATGCAAGTCCTTTTTTCGAAGGGAAAAATCTGGAACCGGCATAAAAAACAGCAAGATATGCGCCTGTTTCCAGCCATCGTCAGGACAATGGGGAGAAGTGTGAAGGGGATCCCATCTAACCCGCTTTTGTTGGCTCGCAGCGACAAACCAAGCGCAGCCCCTGAGCACATGGGGCGCATCAGCGGTGAAAAAAGCGGCAGCGCGGGGACAGCAAGGGCGTGAGCCTATCAATCTGGTAGGGGGATTTATCAAAATGGTATCGCGATGAGACCACCCAACTGCGGAGACGACCGAGGCGTGATAGCCAGCGTGGGCGGGCTGAGCGCCGCAGACATAAGCAGATATAAAAAACGCAGGCATAAAAATGGGGCCGCCAGTGCGGCCCCAAACGGGAGGGTTATCCCTAAATAGCCCACCCCCCAGCATAAAAGAGCACCAGCGCCAGGGCGATGACCACGGTGCCGACGTTGAGCTTGTGCCACTCCTTCGAGCAGATGCGGCCGATCACCAGCGAGCTGAAGCCGAGCATGATACCGGTGACGATATTGCAGGTAAGCACGATAAAGACCGCGCACACCAGACCGGACATGGCCCCGACAAAGTCATCGAAATCGAGCTTGGTGACATTGCTCAGCATCAGGAGCCCCACATACATCAGGGCCGGTGCGGTGGCATAGGCTGGCACCAGATAGGAGAGCGGCGAGAGGAACAGCATCAACAGGAACAGGCCGCCGACCACAGTCGCGGTCAGGCCGGTTTTGCCCCCCGCCGCAGTGCCTGCTGCCGATTCGATATAGACGGCAGCCGGGGCCGCCCCCACCAGACTGGAGAAGATGCTGCTGACCGAGTCGGCACTGAGCGCCTTGCCGCTGTTGATGATGTGACCATCTTTATCGAGCAGGTTGGCCTGCCCCGCCACGGCCCGGATGGTGCCGGTGGCATCAAATACCGCCGTCATCACCAGCGCCAGCACGCTCGGCAACACCAGCGGCGAGAGGGCCCCCATAATATCCAGACTGAAGATCAGGGACTGACCCTGCGCGTCCGAGAGGCTCGGCAGGGCGAACAGCCCCTGATACTTCACTGCCGGATCGAAAATGAGGCCGAAGATGGAGATGGCGATGATCACCAGCAGGATCCCACCCGGTACTTTCAGCTTCTCCAGCCCGAAGATCACCGCAAGGCCGATCAGGGACATAATGACCGGCATGGAGGTAAAGGCCCCCAGCGCCACCGGCAGCCCCTCCAGAGGGTTCTTGATCACCAGCCCCACCCCGTTGGCGGCGATCAGCAGCAGGAAGAGACCAATCCCGATGCCGGTGCCGTGGGCAATCCCCATCGGCAGGTTGTCGAGGATCCAGCTACGCACCCCGGTCACCGAGATGGCGGTAAAGAGTACCCCCATCAGGAAGACGGCCCCCAGCGCCACCGGGATCGGGATCTGCTGCCCCAGCACCAGACTGAAGGCGGTAAACGCCGTGAGGGAAATAGCGCAACCGATGGCCATCGGCAACTTGGCCCAGAGCCCCATCAAGAGCGAACCGAAACCCGCCACCAGACAGGTGGCGACAAACACGGCGCCGGGAGGAAAGCCCGCCTTGCCGAGCATGCTCGGCACCACTATCACCGAGTAGACCATGGCAAGGAAAGTGGTGAGGCCCGCCAGTACCTCCTGTCTGATGTTGCTGCCCCGCTCGCTGATCATAAAGTAGCGATCAAGAGCGGTGATCGGCTGTTGCTTTGGTGCGCTCTTGCCGGCGTCATCATTGGCCAGCTGTTCCACGCTGTTTGTCCTGCTGTTTGCTTGGGTCATACCCAACTCCTTCACACGCGCCTGAATGTTCCATGACGAAATGGCGGCAGGATCTGCGGATCTGCCGAGCGCCGGTATGGTGAAAAACAGGCGATAGCGGCAGAGAGTGCGACAGACAGACCAGGAGAGGCAACCCTGACTCAAACGTTTGCCTTGCTGGTCAAAAAACCGGGCCATTTCAGGTTCTATTGCGGGGAGATCCCCTGTCGTGCGGCAAGACTGGCGCCCCGTGGGGCACGCCAGCCGCCGTATTCTTTGGGGCTGCGCCGCGGCAGCCCCCTCCATCCCCTACCCCCGTTCGTGTACCAGTTGGCCATCCACATAGGTGCGGTAGATGGATCTGTCATCCCCCAGGGTCAACAGCACAAAGAGCTTGTCCCGCAGGGTGGTGGAGTTGTCATAACGCAGCTGCTGCAACGGGGTGGCAACCGGGTCGAGCACCACGAAATCCGCCTCCTTGCCCACCGCAAAGCTGCCGATCTTCTCGTCCAGCCCCAGCGAATGGGCACCGCCCAGCGTCGCCAGATAGAAGGCCTGATAGGCCGAGAGCCGCTCCCCCTGCAACTGCATCACCTTGTAGGCCTCGTTGAGGGTCTGCAGCATGTTGAAGGTGGTACCGGCGCCGATGTCGGTGCCCATCCCCACCTTTACTTGCTTGCGCCACGCCTTGTGCAGCTTGAACAGCCCGCTGCCGAGATAAAGGTTGGAGGTGGGGCAGAAGGCGATGGTGGAGCCGGTCTCCTTCAGGCAATCCCACTCCTGCTCTTCCAGATGAACGCAGTGAGCAAAGACGCAGTTGTGGCCAGTGAGGCCATGCTGGTGATAGACATCGAGATAACCCTTGTGCGCCGGGAAGAGGGATTTGACCCAGGCGATCTCGTCCTTGTTCTCACACAGATGGGTGTGCAGATAGGTGGTGGGAAACTCTTCGCGCAGTCGCCGCGCCATCGTCAGCTGCTCGGGTGTCGAGGTGGGTGCAAATCGTGGTGTGATGGCATAGAGCAGGCGACCATTGCCGTGCCACCGTTCAATTAACTGCTTGCTCTGCACATAACTGCTCTCGGCGGTATCGAGCAGATAGTCGGGCGCATTGCGATCCATCATCACCTTGCCCGCGATCATCCGCATATTGATGCGACTGGCCGCCTCGAACAGGGCATCCACCGACTCGGGGTGAACGGTGCCGAACACCAGCGCGGTGGTGGTGCCATTGCGCAGCAGCTGCTTGATAAAGAAGGTGGACATCTCGCGGGCATATTCGAGATCGTTGTAGCGCCGCTCGGCCGGGAAGGTGTGGCGGTTGAGCCACTCCAGCAGCTGCTCGCCATAGGCCCCCACCATCTCGCTCTGGGGATAGTGAATGTGGGTATCGACAAAGCCAGGCACTATCATCTTGCCGCGATAATCGCGCACCCGCACCTCGGCCGGAATGCGATCCTTGCCCTCCTCCCACTGACCGAACCAGTCGATGCAACCGTTGCGAATGATCAGCAGGCCATCCTCGATAAGACGGGCATTGGCCTCAATCTCCTCGGGCTGATCCACCACCCGGGTGATATCGAAGAAGCTGCCACGCACCGCTTTGACAGAGTTGTCGTTTTTCATAACTGTTTCCCTGTTTTTCTTGTTCTGTTGACGTTTTTGTCGGTTTAACCGTCAGATCCGTTCCACTTGTGGCGCCACCGCTTGCCCGGGCACTTGCTCTGGTGAATCCTCACCCTTCCTGCCCCCTGGCTGACCCGCACTGCGGGCGGTAAAGATCACATCCGGTTTGTCGCTCAGCTGGATCACCTCCACCGCCTCGGCATCCTTGATAGCCGCCTTGCGCTTGCGGCTTTGCGGCAACACCAGATTCATGATGATGGCGGTGATCCCACCGGCGCAGATGGGGTTTTCCACCAGCATGTAGATGCCCGCTGGCAGCACCTTAAAGACGTTCGGGTCATAGGAGACGCCAAGCCCAAGACCCAGCGAGGTGGCGACAATCAGGGTCTCTCGCCGATCGAAACCGTGGCTGATGATGATGCGACCACCAGCGATGGCGATCATGGAGAACATGATGACCATGGCCCCCCCCATCACCGGCGAAGGGATGGTGGTAAAGAAGCGCCCTACGACGGGGAAGAGCCCCAGCAGCACCAGCATGACGGCGATAAACTTGCCCACATGACGGGATGCCACCCCAGTCATCTGGATCACCCCGTTGTTCTGGGCAAAGGTGGTGAGCGGCAGGGAGCCGAGGGCCGAGGCGATCACCGATACCAGACCGTCGGCCAGCACTCCGCCGGAGAGCCGTTTTTGAAACTCGGGGCCCTGGATCTCCCGCCGGGAGACCATGGCGGTAGCGGTAATGTCCCCCACGGCCTCCAGCACGCTCAGCAGATAGATGGTGCCCGCCAGCAGAAAGGCGTGAAAATCGAAGGAGAAACCGTACTTGAACGGAATTGGCACAGTGATAAGCGGCAGGTTCTCAAGGGCAGAGAAATCCACCATGCCGAGCATCAGGGCCACCGCATAGCCCACCATCAGACCGATAGCGATCCCGCTCATGCGAAGCAAGGGGCTTCGGCTGCAGTTGAAGGCGACGATGACGCAGAGCACCAGCAGCCCCAGCCCGATGTTCTCATATTTGCCAAAGGTGCCGCTGCTCATGGCGGAGAAGCCGCCGCCAAAGTCGATGATCCCCACCTTGATCAGGCTCAGGCCAATCATCAGCACCACTACCCCGCTCACGGTCGGGGTGATCACCCGCTTGAGGTAGGGCAGCACGAAGGAGGAGCCCATCACCAGAAAGGCGCCGACGAAGGAGACTCCGAGCAGGGTCGAGACAATCAGCTCCTCGTGGATGCCATCTTTCTTCATGGCGCCGCCGAGGGCGATCATCACGGTGACGAAGGAGAAGTTGACCGACTGAATGGAGAGCAGCCCCGAACCGATAGGGCCATAACGATTCACCTGCAGCCAGGTGCCGATACCGGAGGCGATCATCGCCATGGAGACCAGATAGGCGGTGGTCTCGGTGGAGAGGCCCAGGGCACCGCCGACAATCAACGCCGGGGTCACCATGGGAACAAAAATCGCCAGCAGATGGGTCACTGCGCCCATCAGGGTTTGATAAAACGGGGGTTTGTCTTCCAGCTCGTAAATAAGATCAGAGTGCTTGCGTGTTGTTTTAGACATCGTGTTTGTCCCATCACACAGAATGGAGGCGGAGTACTCATTCCGCCATCAGGCGCTGGGGGCGAGCGTTCACCCGCCCCTCACCTTTTCTTTTGTTATGCCGACACTTTTTGCTCCAGCTTGCCCAGTTCGCGCAGGATCTGTTCCGGCGTGAAGTGCCACTTGCGCAGCCAGACCCCGCAGGCGTCGTGGATGGCGGTGGCGATGGCGGGCGCCGCGCCGTTCACCCCGATCTCCGAGATGGACTTGGCGCCGTAGGGGCCGACCTTGTCGTCACTCGGTACCAGGAAAGCCCGGAAGTCGCGCGGAATATCGCCAATCTTGGGCGCGCCATAGCTCTTGAGATCCCGGGTGAGCGGGATGCCCTTGCTGTCGTAGCAGATCTCCTCGCTCATGGTGTGGCCGATGGCCCGCATGGTCGCCCCGTAGATCTGGCCGAGCGCCAGCTCCGGGTTGATGGGGGTACCGCAGTCGAGCAAGGCGTAGAACTTGTCGAGACGGATCTCGCCGGTTCTGACGTTGACCGCCACCTCGGCGAAGTTGGCCCCATACGGGAAGGCCAGCTCGGAGGTGATGTAACTGGCGGTGCCCACCAGAATACCGAAGCCGGTGCCGGTCTCGGCCTTGTGGGCCAGCTTGGCGAGGGTCACCTCCCCCTGCTTGCCGCGCACTATACCCGGGTGAACCAGTTCCACATCCTCCACCGGCTCGCCCAGCATGGCGGCGCCGTGGAACAGGATCTTCGCCTTGAGGTTCTCGGCCGCCATCTTGGCCGCGTTGCCGGAGAAGCAGGTACCGGACGAGGCGTAGGCCCCCTTGTCGAACAGGGCGTGGTCGGTGTCACCGGAGATCACATGCACATCGCTGAGCGGGCAACCGAGCACTTCGGCAGTCAGCTTGGCCACCACAGTGTCCAGGCCAGTACCGATGTCGGCACCACCGGAGTGGACGATAAAGGTGCCGTCAGATTCCAGCTTGACCATGCAGTTGGCCTGATCAATATCCGGGATCCCCGATTTCTGCATGATGATGGCGACGCCACGACCGATGCGCCAATCCCCGTCAGCGGGTTTGGGGCTATCCCAGGCAATAAGTTCGCGACCCTGTTTGAGGATGGGTTCGAGGGCACAGCTGGCCGCGTGGGGCACCGAGGTAGGCATCTTGCCCTCGCCGATGGCACCCAGCACCTTGAGGATATCCCCCTCATGCACCCGGTTGTGCTCCACCATGTCGAGCTGATCGATGCCCAATTTCTCGGCCAGTTCGGCAATCGCCATGGTCAGCGCGAAGTTGCCCTTGGGCGCGCCGTAGCCCTGATAGGCCCCGGTCGGGCAGATGTTGCTGTAGTAGGTGTTGACGGTAAAGCGCACGTTGTCGCACGGATAGAGCGGCAAAGAGAGCGCCGGGCCGTTGCTCGGCACCGTCAATGAGTGGTTGCCGTAAGGGCCGGTGTTGGCGCGAAAATCCATCTCGATGGCGGTGATGGAGCCATCTTTCTTGGCCCCCACTTTCACCTTCACCTTGGCCACGTGGCGCGAGGTGTTGCTGATGAACTCCTCTTCACGGGTATAGCGGAAGGTGACCGGACGGCCGGTGACCTTGGTCGCCCAGGCGCACACCTCTTCCAGCAGGATATCCTGCTTGGAGCCAAAGCCGCCCCCTACCCGCTCCTTGATCACGTGCACCTGATGTTGCTTGAGGCCGACGATACGCGCTACCTGACGGCGTACGTGCCACGGCACCTGGGTGGAGGCGTGAATGACCAGACGATCGCCATCCATGTAGGTGAAGCAGATGTGCGGTTCGGTCGGGCACTGCTGGGCCTGAGTCGATTCGTAGGTGCGCTCGACAATCTCGTCCGCCTCGGCAAAGCCTTTTGCCACGTCACCGATCTGGCCATGGACGCTGGCGGCCAGGTTCTCGTGCGGGCGGGAGCCGATGGGGAAGTTGATGATCATGTGCTCGTCGCCACGGCGTACCGAGCAGGCGTTCTGCTGCTCCAGATCCGCCGGCGCTCCGGCCATGTAGACGATGGGTTCGTCATGCACCAGCGGGGCATTGGGGGCCATCGCCTCATCGATGTTCATGACCGCAGGCAACACCTGATACTCGACATCGATGAGTTTGAGGGCCGCCAGCGCGACCGCTTCGCTCTCTGCCACCACGGCGGCGACACGATCACCGACGTGACGCACCTTGCGGCCAAACATGCGGCGATCGAGCGGTGACGGCTCGGGGGCACTCTGGCCACCCGGGGTGTAAAACACATCCGGGCAGTTGAGATAGGTAATGACATGCACCACACCCGGCAGCGCCTCGGCACGGCTCACATCAAGTTTGGTGATCACCGCATGGGGATGGGGGCTGCGCAGCATCTTGATGATCAGCGCATCGTCGGTAACCCGATCCTCCACGTAGCAGGGCTTGGCCTGCACCATCTTGGCGGCGTCCACTTTCGGACAGCTCTTGCCGATGTGGCGCAGGTCGTCACGAAACTCCGGGGCGATCTGGCACAGATAATCGGGATCCTTCATCCGTGAGCAGGCAAGCTCGATGGCCTGATAGAACTGCTGGTAGCCGCCATCGCGGTGAAATAGGCCCGAGAGGGCATCATCGATTTGATCACGGCTGGGCTCGGGATGGCGATCAAGCAGGTCGGTGACAATCAGCGCGGCGGCCGGATCGTTGTAGCCGGACTGCACCACACCCACATCCACCATCGCCTGCTGCACCAGACTGAGCTGGTTCCAGCTGCCGAGGGACTCGGCGGTGCGCACCTGCGCTCCCTCCAGCTGGGCGGCGATCAGCAGGGAGGCGTTGATCACCTTGCCGTTGAAGAGAATGGCGTCGGAGCCGGCGAAACCGAAGCCGTCGTCGCTGTTGCGTACCGAGTGCATCCTGCACTGGTTGAACAGCACCCGCTGGGCATTGTCACCGGCCTGGCAGATGACGGTACGCAGGGCACCGTTCAGGGTAAAGTTGAGTTCCATCATGCTTGCACCTCCTGCTGCTGGCAGTCCACCAGCAGATCCGCCACTACCACGCCAGTGATATACCGCTTGTAACTCACGCTGCCCGCCAAATCCTCACGGGGCGAAATCAGCTCGCTCACGGCGGCCTCCAGCGCGGCATCGTGCAGTTCGCGGCGCTCCAGATCCCGCAGACGCATCGGCTGCGGGGTAACGCCAGCGACGGCCACCCGCATCTCGCCAATGCTGTCGAGGGCCACGGCAGCGGTCATCACTGCCAGCCCGTCGGCGTTGCGGCTGATGCGGCGGGTGGCGCAGCGCAGTTCAGGCTCCGGCAGCACAATCCCCAGCACCAGGGCATTGCGCTGACCCGCCAGATAGGCGTCGATGGGTTGCAGCAGGTTGTTCTCCAGCACGACCACCGCTTCGAGCACCAGCAGCACCGGCAGCAAGGGGGAATCCTGCTGTTGGCAGGCAATCTCGCCGCCGATGGTGGCCTGATTGCGCAGATGGCGGGAGTAGACAAACCCCAGCGCCTCGCACAGGGCGGCCGGGGTACGGGGATCCTCTTTCAGGGTCTGCAGGGTGACGGTGGCGCCGATATGGATCTGGCCGTGCTGCTGCTCAATCTGGTCAAGCCCCAGCTTCTCCAGCGAGATGGCGACCTTCTTGTCGGTGCGGGTCGGGGCGGCGTTAAGCTTGCTGCCGCCCCCCATGTAGACGGCGTCGTTGCCGAAGCTGGCCTTGAGTTCCAAAGCCTGACCCAGTTGTTCGGGTCGGAAGAATTGCTCAATCATGTGTCGTCCTTACTCTTGCTGCCCGCCGCCGGGGAGATCCACAGGGCGGGCAATCCGGTCCAAAACTGTGGAAGGTGGCCTTAGGCCAGCTGATCCATCCGTTGCCACAGGCGGCTCGCCACCTTGCTGGCCTGCTCATAAATGGGCGCGACATCGAACGGGAACTCGCGGTCCTGATAGACCATGCGCCCCTCCACCATCACGCTGTTGACGCTGTTCGATCCCATACCAAAGGCGAGATGGCCACCGAGGTTGCGCGGCGCCAGCGGGGTCGGCGCGTCGTAGTCGAAGAGTGTGAGGTCGGCCTTGTAGCCTGGCTCCAGGCGGCCAAATTTGGCGCCGAAGTTACGTTCCAGCAAGGTGTTGCCGTTCCACAGGAAGCGGGCAAAGCTGTCGGGCCAGAGCACGCCGCCGGCATCCTTGTGCTTGAAGTAGGCGAACTTGAGCTCTTCGAGCATGTCGGAGCCGATGCCGTCGGTGCCAAGCGCCAGATTGCGATACTCCGGCAGATGCATGTTGTAGCCCACGTGGTTGTTCATGTTGGAGCGGGCGTTGTGCACCAGGAAGGCATCGCGGCTGTTAAGCAGTTCGATGTCGGACGGGCTCAGGTAGATGCCGTGGGCCACCAAGGATTTGCTGTCGATAAGGCCAAACTCGTCCAGCCGGGCAATCGGCTCCTTGCCATAGTGATGGTGACCATGAGCCATGTCGTATCTATCTTCCGCCACATGGATATGCAGACCGCGACCGGTGACCTGCACCGCTTCGCGCAGCATGGCCAGCCCCTCGTCGGGCACGGTGAAGGGAGCGTGAGCGCCGATATGGGCCTCCACCAGATAAGGTTCGTTCCCCTTGGCTTTGGCCGCATCGATCTGTTGGGCGAACAGGATGTTCTCCTCCACCCCGGCCTGCAGTTCGGCGAGGCCGCCGTTGCGATCCGTGGTCTCGAAGCAGGTCATGCCACGCAGACCCGCCTCCACAAACCCTTTGCGCAGCACATTCAGGGAACCCTTGATGAAGTTGGGCGAGGCGTGGTGGTCGATCACCGCGCTGCAACCGCTCTTGATCGCCTCCAGCGAGCAGATGAGGCCGCTGTAGTAGAGGGACTCTTCATCAAGCGCCCGATCGAGCCGCCACCAGAGGTTTTTCAGGGTAGAGATAAAATCCGGGCAGGGGGCGATGTTGGCCATGATCCCCCGCGACAGGCCGGAGTAGAAGTGGTTGTGGGCACAGACGATGCCCGGCATCACCAGCTTGCCCCCCATCTCCCGATAGTTGGCCTCCGGGTAGAGGGCCCGCAGATTGGGCCCTACCGCTTTGATAAGGGTGCCTTCGATGGCGATATCCACCCCTTCCAGTACCCGGGTCGGCTCCAGCTGGACGGCGGTGATGTTTTTCAGAATAAACATGGTTTGCTCCTTCGCTTATTCGTTATTCGCTCAGACCTCGACGGCCCCCAGCAGGTAGTAGTGATGGGCGTGGACATGGCTGATGATGCGGCACATGTCTGCGAGCACCTCGGGGGCATCCTTGATCCGGCTCTGCGCATCGATAGTGAGACGGTAGGTCTCGCCACCCTGACGCACCCGCAGCTCGCCCTCCCCTTTGCCACCATCCGCCAGATAGAAACCGGGGTTGCGGCTGTTGTCGAAGTCCTCGGGCAGGCTGAAGATGGTGACCTTGTCCTGATAGGGCTTGCCCTGCCACGGGCAGAACTGGGCGCAGTTGCCGCACTCGTTGCAGTAGGCATCCAGGTGCAATGTCTGGAACTGGTCCTTGAAGCCCGGCACCGCGATGGCGACGTTGGCCCGGTTGGGACAGACATCCACACACTTGCTGCAGAGGTAGTTGCACTCGAGGCAACGGTGCGCCTCTTGCGCCACGAAGGCCTCCCGCTCGCTCTTGTCAACCAGGGTGACGGCGATGCTTCCCTTGCGACGGTAGATCTCGTCCTTGCCCGACGGCTGGATTGAGACCTCGGCCTGACTGCCAGCGATATGCTCGCGGGCCAGTACCAGATCTGCGGCGCGGCGGGCACCACCGATGGCACCGACGATGGAGGATGGGCCACTCTGCACGTCACCGATCAGGAAGACGTTGCGACGGCTGGTTTCGCCTGTCTGGCTATCCACCTCGGGCCAGCCATCGCTGCCAAGGGGAATGCCCATCGCTTTCAATACTTCGCAGTCAGGCTGCTCGCCGATGGCGGTGATCAAGGCATCCATCTGCATCACTTCGGTCTGCTCGGTGGGCACCGGACGGCGGCGGCCCTGCTCGTCAGGATCCCCCAGCGCCATCATCCGCACGGTGAGCTTGCCATCTTTGTCAAAGCGCTCCGGATTGGTGAGGAAGCAGAAACGTACCCCATCCTCCACCGCTTCCAGATACTCCTCGCGATAGGCGGGCATCTCTTTCTCGCTGCGGCGGTAGATCACGGTCACATCGCTCACTCCCGGCACCTTGAGGGCGGCGCGGGCGCAGTCCATGGCGGTGTTACCGGCGCCGATCACCGCCACATGGCGGCCCAGCGGCAGCGGTTTGCCCTGATTGAAGCTGCGCAGGAAGTTGAAGGACTTGTAGACCCGATCATGACCCCCTTCGAGACGCATGCCGCCATTCTTGTCGGCGCCGATGCCGACGAAGACATAGGTAAAGCCCTGGGCGTGCAGCTTGTCGACGGTGAGCGCCGGATCGCAACCAAACTCGAACTTGACCCCGTGAGCGGCGACAAAGTCGATGTCGTGCTGGATAAGCTCGGCCGGGATGCGGAACTCGGGGATGATGTGTTTGACCACGCCACCGGCATCGGCTTCGCGCTCGAACACGGTGACTGGGTGACCGGCACGGGCCAGGAAGTAACCGGCTGAGAGACCGGCCGGGCCTGCACCTATTACCGCAACCGGGTGCTTGTCACCGCTGCCTGCCGGCTTGTGCCAGCGGGCCTTGTACCCTTCCCAGCCGCGCTCCAGCGCCACTTTTTTCAGCTCACGGATATTGAGCGGGCTGTCGTAGTCGAGACGGGTGCAGTTGTACTGGCACTGGTGATCACAGATATGGCCGGTGATGGCGGGCAAGGCGTTGCGCTGATAAATCAGCTCAAGGGCTGCCACATACTCCCCCTCGCCCATCAGGCGAATGTACTCGGGGATATCCTGATGCACGGCGCAGGCGGTGACGCAGGGTGCCACGTAGCAATCGGTCATCGGCAGGCCGCCACCCACTTCGATGCGATCGTCGGACTTCCACTCCTTCTGGGTGTAATCCATGGTGAGGGCCTTGGCGGCCAGCGCCTCCAGCTTGGCCACATCCACCTGACTCATGCCCCAGCTGCCCGACGCATCGATCTCTTTGAGGCACTCAATCTGGCGCAGGTAGCCACCCGGTTTCAGCAGGTCGGTGGCCATGGTGATGGGGCGAATACCGGTCTCGAAGATCTCCGCGATGTTGAACTTGCTGGCACCGCCCGAGTAGGAGATGGGCAACTTGCCATCGAAGGCGCGTGACAGCACGGCGGCGACGTTGATGGAGAGCGGGAACAGCGCCCGGCCGGACATGTACATCTCATCACCCGGCAGCGCCCCCTTGCGGTTGATGGTGCCGAGGGTGTTGGTCAGCTTGACCCCGAAGGTGAGCCCCTTCTCGGCACCCAGCGCCATCAGGCGGGTCAGCATCGCCTTGGCCTGATCCAGCTTGAGGTCGTGATCGAACGACTCTTCGCTCAGACCGATGTAATCAAAGCCACAGGTGTCGAGGATCTCGCGCACCCGCGGGTAGCCCAGCAGGGTCGGGTTCAGTTTGACGAAGGTGTTGAGCCCCTTCTCTTCCAGCATGTAGCGGCAGATGGCCTCGATCTCGTTGGGCGGGCAGCCGTGCATGGTGGATAGGGTGACGCCGTGAACCAGATTGGCCGGGATGGTTGCCACCAGCTGTTGCAGGCGATCGCGGCGGGAACCCAGTCCCAGCTCGGCGATAAACTGCTCATCGGCCACCAGCTCGCGCAGCACTTGCTGGTACTCGGCAAACTTCGGACTGGTGCTGGCATCTTTCAAACTGTGGATAAACTGCTGCATCGGCGGCTGTTTGATGCCATCGAGGTTGTAACCCACGCTCATGTTGAAGATGAAGGACTTGGCCTCCCCTTCAAGACGCGGGTCAAACACCTCCTCCAGCAGATAGAGGGCAAACCAAGCCTTCAGGTACTCGTCGAACGCCTTGGGCAGGGTGAACTCGGTGGACCACTCGGTGTTGAAGCACTCATCCTCGGCGTCGATGCAGGGCTTTGCCAGCTCAAGACGGTCCAGGATCTGCACCGTCTTGAGCTCGATAAAGCGCCCGCCGGTCAGCCAGGAGGTGACGATATTCTGGGCCAGCTGGGTATGAGGGCCAGCCGCCGGACCGATGGGGGTTTCGCAGGTTTCACCGAACACCTTGATCTTGCGCTCGTCCTGCTTGCGATAGAATTGCGCGGCGGGAATACCGAAAATGCTCTGACTCTCTTTATATTCCGCGAAAATACGGGTCAGAAGGTTCTTGAACGGAACGGGTCGCATAATATCGCCCATGGCAATCTCCTTGCAGCTGTTCTGCCCATTGGCAGCATGAATAAATGGGGTATCCCGCACGGGCTTTACCCCTTGGCAAGGAGAGGAGCAACTATCAGGCCACACCAGCTACAAAACTATTTTTTAGGGTGAAAGCGTGAGACAGCTCCAATTAATGATGAGAATTTACGATGCCACCATTATGGGTATTGCGAGTAGTTATCAATCACTTTGAAATTTACTGAATGAGCTGATTAAAAAGAGTTCGCCCTATCAGATCAAGTGCGAGAAATATCACTTTGATACGCCATTTATCTCCCCGTTATCTTTTTAAAACAGGGTTATTTCGTGGGCTCGGTCTCATTTTCAAGAATGCCGCCCAGCAGCGCCTGATAGCGCTCCGGGGTATCCACATCAAACAGGATGGCGGGGCTGTCGACTGGCACCATACGGTGGGGATGCCCTTGCAACCAGCGCCGTACCGACGACTGCACCGGGGCCGCTGCCAGCTCGCGGGCAAGGGATTTGGGCAGCAACACCGGATGGCCCGCCTCCCCCAGCCAGGTGGGAAAGAGTGCCTCACAGCACCTTGCCTGCCAGAGCTGTTGATAGACCTCGCGCGGGATACAGGGGAGATCCCCGTGGCTGATAAAGAGGTAATCAGCGTCACTGGCCGCCAGGGCGCAGCGGATGGAGCTGCCCAGCCCCTGCCGATAGTCGGGATTGTGGACAACAACAATATCCGGCCGCTCAAGGTAGCGTTCTTGAAGCTCCTCGCCACGATGGCCCACCACCAGAATAACCCGCTGACAAAAAGCCAGGGCATTTTTGAGACTTGCATCAAGCATTGTCCCCTGGCAATAAGGTAGCATCATTTTCCAGGTACCCATTCGGGAAGATAAACCCGCCGCCGTTATTATACAGTCACACTGCACTTGTTCCTGGCAACGTTGTTTCCTACTCCCTTCGATATTTATTTTGGTCGTCATCATGTCGCACCCACACGCTGTTGCTGTCGCATTTCCAGATATAGATTCGCTATTAAACCCGCTCACCAAAAATATTGATAGCCATACCACCTTAATTAGCCTCTGCGGGGCCGGTGGAAAAACAAGCACCCTGTTCTGGCTGGCGGAATATTTTTATAAACAGGGTAAAAGGGTGCTAATTACCACCACCACCCGGATGTTTCTGCCAGCCCCGTCACACTATCGGGAATTGATCCTGGAAGCCGATCCCGTCCGCCAACTGACCCGCTGTCAGCAACTGCCCGATGAGCCGACCCTGGTCGCCCTGTTCAGCCATATCGATCAGGCCAGCGGCAAGGTGGCGGGCCCCACACCCCAGCAGATTGATCTCATCAAGGGGCAGCAACGCTTCGATCTCATCCTGGTCGAAGCGGATGGCGCCAATCACAAGTTATTGAAAGTGCCCGCTTTGCACGAACCTTGCATTCCCCAGAGCAGTGATTGGGTGATCGCCCTGACGGGCGGCGCCATGGTGGGGGCCAAGGCCGACCCGCAGCAGATCCACCGCTGGGCCGAATTCCAGGCCCTGTGCGGGATAGAGGCCGGTGACCCGCTCGACTGGGCACTGTTTCACAAGCTGCTATCCCACCCTCAGGGGGTGTTCAAGGGCACCCCGGCCAGGGCGCGCCGGATCTGGTTTATCAATGGCGATTATCAAAATGAGCCGTCATGGCTAACGCCATTGATAAACCTACTGGCCCGGCACCCCGAGCTTCACGCCATCTGGCAGGGGGCGGTTCGCGAGCCACAGCCCATTCGCCACGCACTCGGCTACTTCGCTCAGGATGAGGCACAGCCGCCTCGCCCATGATGATTTAAGGATAAAAAGAGGTACCTTATGAATCTGTTTTCACACGCAGCCCGACTGGAACAGGAGAACACCCCGTTTGCCATTGCCCAGATCATCGAGAGCCGTGGCTCCACCCCCCGCCATCAGGCCCAGATGCTGGTGATGGCCGATGGCCAGATCCTCGGCACCATCGGCGGTGGCATGATTGAACGGCTGGTGATCGAAGAGGCCGTAGCGGCCATTGGTGAGCGCAAGCCGCGCATCTTCCATGGCCGGATGGCCCGCAACGGCGAGCATGCGGTGGGATCGGACTGTGGCGGCGCCATGTCGGTCTATATCGATGTCTACGGCCTGCGCCCCCGTCTGGTACTGATCGGCGCCGGTCACGTCAACCGGGCGCTGGCCCACGCCGCCGCGCCGCTGGGCTTTGATATCCATGTGGGCGACTGCTTTGAAGGGAGCCTCAACCCCGAACACTTCCCCGCCGGCACCCATCTCAAGCAGGCCGATACCATCAGCGCGGTGATTGAGGCGCTGGCCATCGAGCCCGCCAACTTTGTCATCATCGCTACCAACCATCAGGACAAGGAGGCGCTGGAGCGGCTGATAAGCCGTCCCCTCGCCTATCTGGGGCTGCTCGCCAGCAAGCGCAAGGTACAGACTTTCACCCAGGCCCTGCGCCAGCAAGGGGTGAATCAGGAGCAACTGCAGCGGCTGCACGCCCCCATCGGCTACAACATCGGTGCCGAGACCCCCGAGGAGATCGCCATCAGCATTCTCGCCGAGCTGCTTCAAGTGAAAAACGGCAAATCGGGTGGCCTGATGCAGGACGATGTGCGCCTCAAGCGGGATCAACTGGTGGTGATGCGCGGCTCCGGCGATATCGCCACCGGCGTCGCGTTGCGGCTGCACAATGCGGGCTTCAAGGTGGTGATGCTGGATCTCGACAAACCCACGGTGATCCGCCGCACCGTCGCTTTCGCCCAGGGGATGTTCGATGGTGAAACCAGTGTCGAGGGAGTGCGCGCCAAGCGGGTCGAGAGCGTCGAGCAGGCGTTCGAGCAGCTGGATCGGGGCATTATCCCGCTGCTGGTTGACCCCGACTGCGCCACCCTCACCGAGCTCAAACCGCGCTATCTGGTGGATGCCATCCTGGCCAAGCAGAACCTCGGCACCCACAAGGAGATGGCCCCCATCACGGTGGCCCTGGGCCCGGGCTTTGAGGCGGGACGGGACTGCGATGCGGTGATCGAAACCAACCGCGGCCACCATCTGGGCCGGGTCATCTATCAGGGCCCCGCCCAGCCCAATACCGGCATTCCCGGGGTGATCGAGGGACACTCCGCCCGCCGGGTGGTACGCGCCCCCGCCCCCGGCGTGATGAAGAGTGTGATCAAGCTCGGCGATCTGGTGCAGGAGGGGGATGTGATTGCCCATGTGGGGGATGCTCCCATTATCGCGCCGCTCTCGGGTATGGTACGGGGGCTGCTCAGCGATGGCATCGAAGTCCCGGTCGGCTTCAAGATTGGCGATATCGATCCGCGCGGCGAGCGTGCCGATGCCACCACCGTCTCTGACAAGGCCCGCGCTATCGGCGGCGCCGTGCTGGAGGCCATGATGCATCTGGCACAGCGCAGATAAGGGCACAGCGCGTCCCCCTCAGCACCAAGCAAAAGCCCCACCGTGATAGTGGGGCTTTTTTCGATCTGTCGCGTTATGCCGCCCCCTTTACATCAGGGAAACATGCGTCACGGCCGGGTTCGTTGCAAACGCCAGGCTCGCACCGCCAGCACCACCAGAGTGATCGCGGTCAGCGGCAGCACGAAACCGGTCAGCGCCGCACTGAACTGACCTTGCAGCGGACTGGATGTGGCGTGCAGGATCAGCCAGCAGGTGTAGCCGATGTAGTAGGCCAGAAACAGTGCCCCTTCCCAGCGGGCGATGGTGTAACCGGTAAAGAAGATGGGCAGGCAGGCGAGCGCCACCGCAATCATCACCGGAATATCGAATTGCAGAGCGGTAGCCGACACTTCGAGCCCACCGGGAGTAACGATGGAGGTGAGCCCCAGCACGCAGAGGATGTTGAAGATATTGCTGCCCACCACGTTGCCCACCGCGATATCCCGCTCCCCGCGCAAGGCGGCGACGATGGAGGTCACCACCTCCGGCAGTGAGGTGCCGACGGCAACGATGGTGAGACCGATCACCAGATCGCTCACCCCGAAGTAGTGGGCAATCTCCACCGCGCTGCTGACCAGCAGCCGGGAGCCCAGGATCAACATCCCCAATCCCGCCGCAATAAAGAGCAGATTGCGGGGCAAGCTGTGAGGTGTCTCGGGCTCTTTTTGGCCAAACTCCTGCTCATATTCCGCCTGCACCGCCTTGGTTTCACGGCGGCTCTGGACAAACAGAAACGCGGTGTAAGCAACGACCCCAGCAAAGAGCAGCGCTCCTTCGAAGGCTGAGATACGGCCATCCCAACCAAACAGCAGCACCAGCAGCGAGATGGCGATCATCAGCGGCACATCGAAGCGCACCAGTTGCTGGGAAACCACCAGCGGCACGATCAAAGCCGAGATACCGAGAATAAACAGTACGTTGAAAATATTGCTGCCGACCACGTTACCCACGGCGATCCCCGCCTGCCCCTCGAGGCCAGACTGGATACTCACCGCCAGTTCGGGAGCACTGGTACCAAAAGCGACTATGGTCAATCCCACCACCAACGGGGAGATGCCCATCATGGTGGCGAGGCGCGAAGCCCCCCGCACCAGATACTCAGCCCCCATCACCAGACACACCAGCCCCACGGCCAACCACACCAGCGTCATCATACGGTTTCATCCTTGCCGTTACGTTTGTTGAAATAATCACGATGAATCAAATACCTGCGCGTCAACACAGCTATGTAGCGCCATTGTAACGAGGGGCTGGTCCCCTGTCGCGGGCTCTTTTGAGTGCCATTTATCGTACCACTGACAGCCCAGTCACCACTCAGCCGTGCTTGATACGGGTCTCCCCCGCCACCGACACCACGGAGCGCTTGCCCTTGCGGCTGATAACCAGCAGAGCCAGCACGATAAGGGCGATGCCGCTCCCCTCCACCGGCCCCGGGTTTTCCCCAAGCAGCCACCAGGAGAGCAGCACACCGGTCACCGGCACCGCCAGGGTACTGAGGCTGGCAATCCCCGCTGGCAGTTTTTTCAGTACAAACAGCCAGAGACTCCAGGCGATGGCAGTAGCGAAGATGGCGCTATAGGCCAGCGCCCCCATCACGTAGGGCTGCCAGTCGATCGGACGCTCCGGTACCAGCGCCGCCACCAGTGCCATCACTATGGTTGCGTAGATCATCTGCCAGGTGGTGAGGGACATCAGATCCACCGAAGGGTGGCGGGCATACATCCGCTTGGCGATGATGGCGCTGATCCCCCAGCAGATGCCGGAGAGGATTGCCAAGAGCGCACTCTTGAGGGACTCAAGATGCAGTAACCAAGGCTGGATCACCAACAGCAGGCCGCAGGCCGCCACCCCGACCGCCAGATAGTGCAGCTTGCGCATCCGCTCGCCGAGAAAGAGCGCCGCGAAGATCACCACCCAGAACGGCATGGTGTAACTCAAAATGGCCACCTTGCCCGCCCCGCCGCTGATCAGCGCCCACTGGGCCAGCCCCACCATGCCGCAGGTCTGGAACAGGGCGATGGCCATGGTATAGCGAAACGGGGTGGGTTTGAGGTAACGGCGGCCGCGCAGGGCCAGCACCAGCAACAACACCAATGAACCGCACAGACAGCGCAGGGCGGTAAACTCGAACGCCCCCGCGTAGAGCATCACTTGCTTCATCACGATCCAGCTGTAACTCCAGATAGCGGTGAGCAGGACGAGTCCCCCCAGCGCCGCCATATTGATCTTTGTGCTCATTACTCTGCCTTTTTGGCGTCTGTGCGCCTGCATGCCGGGCTAACCAGCCCCGAAAAGGACCATCTTACTCTTGTGGGGGCCGACAGCCCAAACGTGCACGCCCCCTGAAGAGGGGCGTTGGCGAAGAACCTTGCCAAGGTGGGCCTCGAACGACTAATACGCTATATACGCCCCTTATGTGACCCCTGGTAAAATCGATTGCCATCATCAAACGCAAATGCTAATACTTCTCACCCCAAAATCCGTTCAAGGTTTTCACAAGATGTTTCGTCACCCCCTGGCAAAGTTGCTGCTGCTCGGTCAGCTCGCCCTGATGAGCTGGATGGCGCAGGCAAATTCCCCGGTTGAAGTAGAAGATGTGATGGGCCGCAAGGTCTCCCTCAGCCTGCCGGCCAGCCGTATCGTGCTCGGTTTCTATCCCGAGGATTATCTGGCCGTGGCCGGTGAAGGCGGCGCCGATCGGCTGGTGGGCATGTCCCGCGGCTGGTTCGTCAAATCCCGCCCCGCCATCTGGTCGCTCTATGTCGCCAGCCTGCCGCAACTGGCCAGGGTGCCTGACCTTGGCAACGTGCAGGATCAGAGCTTCTCCATCGAGAAGACCCTGGCGGTCAAGCCCGATCTGCTGATCCTGGCGAAGTGGCAATATGAGGCCCTCGGCCCGGATCTGCCACGCTTCGAGCAGGCCGGGATCCCGGTGGTGGTCATCGACTACAATGCCCAGACCCTGGAGCGCCACATGGCGAGTACCTTGCTGCTGGGCAAGGTGACAGGCCAGGAGGCTCGTGCCCAACAGATGGCCGACGAATACAAGGCCAAGATTGACATCATCACCTCCCGCGTTGCCAACGCGAAGCGCCAGCCCCCCCGGGTCTATATCGAGCTCGGGGACAAGGGACCGGCCGAATACAGCTACACCTATGGCAAGGACATGTGGGGCGCCATGGCCCTGCTGGCGGGCGGTGACAACGTCGCGGCGCCCTTCGTCGAGCGCTGGGGCCCCATCCACCCTGAGCAACTGCTGGCGAGCAAACCCGAGGTCATCCTGATGGCGGGCTACGAGAGCGTGAGCAGCGCAGAGGCGATGCAGGTCGGCCAGGATGTGTCGGCCGAGACGGTGCGCCAGCGCCTGCAGGGCTTTGCCGCCCGTCCGGGCTGGAGCGAGTTGCCCGCCGTGCAGCAGGGTCGCCTCTATGCGGTCTATCACGGCGCCACCCGCAGCATCATGGATGCTGCCCTTATCGAGTTCATGGCCAAAGCCCTCTACCCGGATCTGTTCCAGGATCTCGATCCCCTGGCCACCTATCAGGCGTTCTACCAGCGCTACCTGCCCATCCGTCCCCAGGGCACCTTTATGCTGGGCATTCATCAGCACAACGCGCATTGAGTTTCGGGCCGGGGTCTCTCCGGCTCATTCCCTCCCCCACCCGGTGGAGAGCCCACCGACGACCTCAGGTTGCCGGTGACAAAAACGACAAAAAAACCACAAGACAAGATGGAGTTCACACGCAGATGAAACTTTTCTCCCGCTATGCCAGCCTGGTGCTGGCAAGCCTTTGCTGCCTCTTTGGCACCGCACAAGCGAAGGTCAAAACCCTGACAGATGTGCTGGGACGGGAAGTCCAGGTCGATCTCCCGGCCAAGCGGGTAGTGCTCGCATTTTACTTCGAAGACTATATGGCTATCGGTGGCGAACAGGCATTCGATCGGGTCGTCGGCATCTCCCGCGAGGCCTGGGAAGGCTGGCGTCCGGCCAATTGGTCCCTCTTTACCGCTCATCGCCCATCCCTCAAGGAGATAGCCGACGTAGGCGAGGTAGAAGTACAGACCTTCTCGGTGGAAAAAGTGCTCGCCCTCAAACCCGACATCGTCGTACTGGCCGACTGGCAATATAAAGGGCTCGGTCAGGACGTGGCTCGTCTCAAACAGGCCGGTCTGCCCGTGGTGGTCGTGGACTACAACATGGAACTCCCAGCCAATCACAAGGCCAGTACCTTGCTGCTCGGCAAGATTGCGGGCACCGAGCCTCGCGCCCGCCAGCTCGCAGACGAGTACCAGAGCGCCATCGACGAAGTACATAGCCGGATCGCCGCCGCCAATCTGCCCAAGCCCCGTTTCTACGTGGAGTTTGGCAACAAGGGGCCTGACGAATATGGCTTCAGCTATGGCAAGGGCATGTGGGGTCCGCTCGGCCACCTGGCTGGCGGCGACAACATCGCCGCCCCCTTTGTGGAATGGTACGGCCCCATGAACCCCGAGCAGGTTCTGGTCTCCAAACCAGAGGTTATCTTCCTCACCGGCACTGAATCCACCCAGAACCCCACCGCCGTGCTGCTGGGCCAGGGAGTCAATCCCGCGCTCGCTCGGGCACGGCTCCAGGCCTTTACCGAGCGTAAAGGTTGGGCGAACCTGCCAGCGGTGAAGGAAAAACGCATCTATGGGATTTACCAGGGCGCCTCCCGCACGCTGCTCGATTACACCATGGTCCAGTTCATGGCCAAGGCGCTCTATCCGAGCCTGTTCAAGGAGATGGATCCACTTGCCAACTACCTCGACTTCTATCGGCGTTATCTGCCGGTCAAGGCAGACGGCACCTTCGCAATCGCTCTTTAACCTTCAACCTTCGTGGGCGCCTCTCATGGCGCCCGTTTCAGGATTGTCATCATGAATGATTTGGCTGCCCTCCAGCAGACCCTCGCACGCCAGCGGCAACGGGAGCGCCGTCGCGGGCACTGGCTCCTGCTGCTCACCCTGGTGCTGTGCATTACCCTGGTGCTCGACATCGCCACCGGCCCCTCCCTGCTGCCCCTTGGCGAAGTAGTCGATGCCCTGCTCTCCCCCGCCCAGGCCGATCCCATGACCCGCACCATAGTCCATGACATGCGCCTGCCCATCGCCCTGATGGCGCTGGTGGTCGGTGCGGCGCTCGGCCTTGGCGGTGTCCAGATGCAGACCCTGCTGGATAACCCCCTCGCCAGCCCCTACACCCTGGGGCTCGCTGCCGCAGCGGGTCTCGGCGCTGCACTGGCGCTCTATACCGGCGGTCTCGGTCTGCCTCCCCTGATCGCCATTCCGGCTGGCGCCTTCATCCTCTGTATGTTTGCCGCGAGCCTTTTGTTTGGCCTGGCCATGATGCGCCATGTCAGCAGCCAGACCCTGATCCTGGCGGGCATCGCCCTGCTGTTCCTGTTCCAGTCCCTGCTCTCCCTGCTGCAGTTTCTCTCCTCCCCCGAGCTCAACCAGCAGATCCTGTTCTGGCTGTTTGGCAGCCTGATGCGCACCACCTGGGACTCCCTGATCATCACCGCCGCCGTCACCCTGATCTGCACCCTGCTCATCTACCGGGATGCCTGGGCCCTCACCAGCCTGCGTCTGGGGGAAGCCCGCGCCCGCAGCCTCGGGGTCAACGTGGACAGGTTGCGCATGAAGACCCTGGTACTGGTCGCCCTGCTCACCGCCACCGCCACCAGTTTCGTCGGTGTCATCGGCTTCGTTGGCCTGGTGGCGCCCCATATCGCTCGCATGCTGGTGGGAGAAGATCAGCGCTTTCTGATCCCGCTCTCGGCCCTGTGCGGCGCCTGTATGCTCTCGGCGGCCTCGGTGCTCTCCAAGTCCATCATTCCGGGGGCCCTCTTTCCCATCGGCATCGTCACCGCCCTGATTGGCGTGCCCTTCTTCATCTGGTTGATCCTCGGCAGGGGGCGTAAACGTGCTTGAAATATCCCGACTCTCCCTCTCACTCGGCCAGCAGACCCTGCTGCGGGAGCTCGACCTCACCCTGCACCCGGGTCAGGTCCATGTGATCATCGGTCCGAACGGGACCGGCAAGACCTCCTTGATGCGCGCCCTCTTTGGTGAACTGACCCCGGATGGCGGCGACATCCGCCTGGAGGGCCAGAGCGCCCGCCAGATGACCCAGGCCAAATGGCGCCAGCAGTTTGGCTACATGCCCCAGAACATCCAGCTGGAGCTGGACTTGAGCGTCATCGAAGTGGTGGTGCTGGGGCGCCTCGACAGCCTCTCCATGCGTCTGGCGGACGAGGACATCCTGGCGGCGGGTCGCGCCCTGCAGGCACTCGGCATCGCCCATCTGGCGGATCGCCCCCTCTACTCCTTAAGCGGCGGCCAGCGGCAGATGGTGTTGTTTGCCCAGGTGCTGCTGCGCGATCCCCGCATCATGATGCTGGACGAGCCGGTCAGCGCCCTGGATCTGCACCACCAGATGCAATTGATGGAGCACCTCTGCCAGCAGACCCGGGAGCAGCAGTGGATCACCCTGGTGGTGCTGCACGATCTCAACCTCGCCGCCCAGTTTGCCGATCAGCTGATCGTGCTGGCAGGGGGCGATCTGCAGGCCTTCGGCCCCCCCGCCCGGGTGCTCGACGCGGCCCTCATCGAGCGCCTCTACCATGTGCCAGTGGAGATAAGCCACGATCAGAGCGGCATCCCCTTCCTCAGAACCGTGCGAAAGGCGTCATGACACAACGCAGCACCACCCAGGCAGCACCCTCCCGACATGCTAGCGGGAGGTGAAGATGAACGGCGCCTCCTACTGGCGGGACTGGCAGGGCATGAGCCCGGCCGCCCGCCTGCTTATCACCAACGGGCTGGCCTTCAACCTCGGCTTCTACATGATGATGCCCTTCCTCGCCCAGCACATGGGCAGCGGGCTGGGCCTCGCCGGCTGGGCCTGCGGCCTGGTCATGGGGATGCGGGTCTTCAGCCAGCAGGGGCTCTTCCTGCTGGGGGGCACCCTTGGGGATCGCATCGGCTATCACCCCGCCATCGTCTGGGGTTGCCTGGTGCGCTCGGTCGGTTTCGTGCTGCTGGGTTGGGCCGAGTCGCTGCCCATCCTGCTGCTGGCCGCCGCCCTCACCGGCTTTGCGGGGGCGCTGTTCACCCCTTGCGCCCAGGCGTACCTTGCCAGCGAATGCCACAACCCGAGCCAGCGTCAGCGCGCCTTTGCCCTGCACAATCTCGCCAGCGAGGCGGGCATGCTGCTCGGCCCCCTGGTCGGCCTGACACTGACCCAGCAGAGCTATACCCTGACCGGCTTGTTGGCGGCCAGCCTGTTCGCCCTGCTCGGCGTGCTGCAATACCGGGTGCTGCCCAAACGCCCGGTGAGCCACCAGAGCCCGCGCGGCGCTATCTTGCGCCAGTGGGGGGAAATAGTGCGCCAGCGCCCTTTTATCGTGTTTACCCTGCTGGCGGGCAGCTACCAGATCCTGTTCCACCAGCTCTATCTCGCCCTGCCCGCCCATATCCAGAGCCTGCCGGACGCCACCCACCTGCTCGGCGGAGTCTTTACCCTCTCGGCGGTGATCGGCGTCCTGCTCCAGCTGCCAGCCTCCCGTCTGGTGGAGCACCGCCTTGGGGTACCGCTCGCCATGGGGCTCGGTATCGGGATGATGGGGCTGAGCTACCTGGCCCTGCCGCTGCTCTCCCCCTGGCCGACGGCGGGCGTGTTGACGCAGGTGGCCCTGCTTTCCTTGGGCTCCATTCTCTGCTTCCCGCTCTTTGCCGCCCAGTTGCCCCGCTACGCGCCCCCTGAGCAGCTCGGCAGCTACTACGGCTTCTATGCCAGCGCTGGCGGCTGCATGGCGCTCTTTGGCAACCTGCTCATCGGTTTTATGCTGGGGGATGCGGGCAGCCGCCCCGCTACAGCCATCTGGCTGCTGCTGGCGGTGATTGGTTTGCTCACCGGTATCGGCCTCTACAGGTTTCTGCCATCCACAAAACCCGGCTGCCACTCCAACTAGCCTTATTGCCACTCGCACAGCGCGGTTCCTCTGGCCTGCAGAGCACGATCGACAGGCACGATCGACAGTGATGATCCGTCACCGCCATCCCAATAAAACAGAGTGTGGAGCCAAGGCTCCACACTCTGTCAGGGGCCGGATGCCCCTGTGGATCAGTACGCATGATTACAGGCTGATCACGGTCCCGGTCTTGCCTGCGATCCCCTCGGCGGCCTTCTCCAGCAGGGTGATGAGGGATTTGCGCCCCGGCAAAGAGGTAGCGAACGAGAGCGCCGCCTCCACCTTGGGCAACATGGATCCTTTGGCAAACTGCCCCTGGGCGATAAAGCTGTTGGCATCGGCCACGCTCAGAGTATCGAGCCACTGCACATCGGGCTTGCCGAAGTTGATGGCGACCTTCTCCACCGCGGTGAGGATGATCAGCATGTCGGCGTCAATCAGTTCCGCCAGCTTGGCACTGGCCCAATCCTTATCGATCACCGCGCTGGCACCGCGCAGGTGATTGCCCTCCCGCAGCACCGGAATGCCGCCGCCACCGACGGTGATCACCACCTGACCGGCGGCCAGCATGGCAGAGACGGTCTCCTTCTCGATGATGTCGACGGGTTTGGGAGATGCGACCACCCGGCGATAGCCACGACCGGCATCCTCTTTGAGCCGCTCGCCCTTGGCCATCAGCGCCTCGGCCTCCTCCTTGCTGAAGAAGCCGCCGATGGGCTTGCTCGGGTCGAGGAAGGCGGGATCATTTTTATCCACCTCAACCTGGGTCACCAGCGTGGCGACCGGCTTGTGGATGCCACGTTCCAGCAGGGCTTCGCGCAGGGCGTTTTGCAGGTCATAGCCGATATAACCCTGACTCAGGGCCACACAAACCGACATCGGCAGATGGGGGGATTTTGGCTCGTGGCGGGCCGCCACCTCGAACGCCTGCTGGATCATCCCCACCTGAGGCCCGTTGCCGTGGGTGACCACCACCTCGTGCCCCTGGGCAATCAGGTCGGCGATGGTGTGCGCCGTGCTCTGCACCGCCTTCATCTGCTCGGGCAGGTTGTTGCCCAGAGCGTTGCCCCCCAGGGCCAGTACGATACGCTGTTTCATCTTGTGCTCTCCGATGATAAGGGTAGGCCGGTGTCATACCGGCTCGGTTGTTCTGTCTATCGCTGTGCTGATGGTTGTTCTCTGACCGCTTCGCCCAGCAGTGGATCAAAGGGTGCCCGCGCCAGAAAGCGGCCATGCCCCCGTTGTCCGGTAAATTCGCCGTCGCGGGCCACGATCTCACCGCGACTGAGGGTCATCCTGATCTGGCCCGGGCAGCGCATCCCCTCGTAGGGGCTGTAGTCACCGTTGTCGTGTAGCGCGGCGTGACGGATCTGGGTCTCGCCACGGGGATCCATCAGTACCAGATCGGCGTCGGTCCCCGGTTGCAAGTTGCCCTTACGCGGCCAGAGGCCAAACAGACGCGCCGAATTGGCGCTGGTGAGGGCCACAAAGCGCGACGGCGAGATGCGCCCGCCGAGCACCCCGTGGGCAAACAGCAGCAGCATTCGGTTCTCGACGCCCGGCAAGCCGTTGGGGCAGAGGCTGAAATCGCCCCCTGACAGGGTCATGCGCTGGGCATGGGAAAAGTTGCAGTGATCGGTCGCCACCGTGTCGATGTCGCCCGCAGCGACGCCGACCCACAGCTTGTCCTGCTCGCTGCGCCCGCGCAGCGGCGGGCTGAGCAGATAGTCGACCCCGTTCTCCCGGTAGTAGCAGGAATCATCCAAAAGCAGATATTGCGGGCAGGTCTCCACCCAGACCGGCTGACCCTGACGGCGCGCCAGTTTCAGATACTCCAGTCCCAGTCCGTTAGAGAGGTGGACAATATAGAGCGGCGCATTGCCAGCGAGCCCCGCCAGATTGATCATCCGGGCCACCGCCTCGGCTTCGCACTCCAGCGGACGGCTTTGCGGGTGATACCAGGGTTCATGGTGACCCGCGGCCAGCAGGGCCGCACGGCGCGCCGCGATGGCGGCATCGTTCTCGGGATGGACGGTGGCGAGCGCCCCCACCTCTTTGAGGCGGGCCAGCGCGCGCAGCACGTCATGGTCCCCCAGCTTGTACTGGTAGGTGAGGTAGAGCTTGAAGCTGCTGATCCCCTCCTCCTGCACCATGGCGGCCATCTCGTGGAGGATGGCGTCATCCACATGCTGGATCACGCCGTGAAAGCTGTAGTCGATCACCGCCTGATCGGCGGCGTAATCGTGATAGCGGGCCAGCTGGTGATGCAGATTGCACCCCGCCGGGCCAAATCCCATGTGGTCGATGATGGTGGTGGTGCCACCACAGGCGGCGGCACGGGTACCGCTGAAAAAGTCATCGCAACTGCGGGCAATCCCGACATCGATGTTGAAGTGGGTGTGGACGTCGATGCCGCCCGGCATCACGTAACAGCCGCTGGCATCGATCACCTCGGTCTCGCCATCGGGCTGGATATCGGCGGCACGGATACGGATCACCCCGTTCTCGATCAGCAGATCCTGACGATATTCACCCTGTGCATCGACCAGCACGCCGTTCTTGATCAGCCGTTTCATCCCCACCACCTCGAACATCACATCGCTTCAAACAGCAAGGCCCCGCCTCAACACAGACGGGGCACTTGCCACATTTGCCACAGCCGGACGGCGATGGCAGTCACCGCCCGGCAGACCCCTTACTTGTCCAGTTCGGCCAGATAGAGCATGGGGATCACGGCGTACATAGCGGCGCACTTGACCAGATGCTCTTTCCAGGTCTTCTCGTTCGGCGCATGGGCCTCCGGCTCTTTACCCGGACCAAAACCGATGACCGGAATGCCGTGGCGACCCATGATGGAGACTCCATTGGTCGAGAAGGTCCACTTGTCCACCACCGGCGCCTTATTGAACAGCTGGGTGTACGCCTTGGAGAGGGTTTTGACGGTGATGTGATCCTCTTCCACTTTCCAGGTCGGGAAGTAGCACTCGGTCGGGTAGACCAGACCGGTATAAGCCGGACGATCGTACTGGTACATGGAGACCTCGGCACCGGCGGCTTGCACCGCAGGAAGGGCACGGATCTCGTCGAGCGCACCTTGCCAAGTCTCGCCCCAGGTCAGACGGCGGTCGATGGAGACGGCGCAGCTATCGGCCACGGCGCAGCGGCTTGGCGAAGTGAAGAAGATCTCGGAGACGGTCAGGGTGCCCTTGCCGAGGAAGTCGTCGTTGCCAAGGTTGTGGCTCAGCTCCTGCAATTCGCCGAGGA
Organism: Aeromonas allosaccharophila; assembly: GCF_000819685.1. Taxonomy (GTDB): domain Bacteria; phylum Pseudomonadota; class Gammaproteobacteria; order Enterobacterales; family Aeromonadaceae; genus Aeromonas; species Aeromonas allosaccharophila. The sequence goes on from NZ_CDBR01000066.1 coordinate 69,433, forward strand.
TCGGGCCCATCTTGAAGATGGCGTTATCACCGCGCTCCGGCGCAGAGCCGTGGCAGCTGACGCCCTGCACCTCGACGCGGATCTCCATGCGGCCGCGTTGGCCACGGTAGATCTGGCAGTCGGTCGGTTCGGTACTGACCACGAACTCGGGGCGGATCTTGCTCTGCTCGATGATGTACTGCCAGCAGAGACCGTCGCAGTCCTCTTCCTGCACGGTGCCGGTCACCAGCAGGGTGTACTCGTCTTCCAGTCCCAGATCCTTGATGATCTTGCCAGCATAAACCATGGAGGCCATGCCCCCTTCCTGATCGGATGCGCCGCGACCGCCGATGATCTCGTGATCTTCCATCCCCTCATAGGGGTCGAAGGTCCAGTTGGCGCGGTTGCCGACGCCCACGGTATCGATGTGGGCATCCATGGCGATCAGGTGCGGGCCGTGGCCGATATAGCCCAGCACGTTGCCCATGGGGTCGATCTCGACCTTGTCAAAGCCAACCTTCTCCATCTCCTGCTTGATGCGCAGCACGACGCGCTCTTCATCGCAGCTCTCGCTCGGGATGGCGATCATGTCGCGCAGGAACTGGCTCATCTCGGCCTTGTACTGGTAGGCCTTCTCCAACACCATTTCAAACGGAATTTGCTTGCTCATTGTGATTCTCCATAACAACTGAGAGTGCGCGGCCTGTTTCATCGGCAGCGCCCTGTGCCCGTTACCGCACCCCGCTGGCGAGGCGCGATCAGTTCTTTGATTCGTGGTTGCTTACTCGCAGCCGGAGTTACTCGCAGGCCGGGTGTTTGCCTTCCCACACCACTTCCCGGTAATGGGTCACATCGGTGTCCCCTTCGGTGTTGATGATCAGCACCACGGAGTCGCGACTTAGCCCCAGACGCTCCATCAGCGCCGCGCGATCCGGGTGGTGACGCACCGCCGCCAGCACGCCGGTACCGACCGAGCCGGATTCGCCGGAGATGATGCGCGGATCATTGCCAAGGGGGTTGCCCAGCACCCGCATGCCCAGCGCCGACACCTTGTCGTGGCAGGAGATGAACTGGGTGGTGCAACTCTTGAGCAGCGGCCAACCCAGTGGATTGGGTTCACCACAGGCGAGACCGGCCATGATGGTGCGCATATCGCCCCCCACATTGACCATCTCCCCCGCCACACCGGAGCGGTAGATACAGTCGGCCTGATCCGGCTCGACGACTATGCTGTGCAGGTTTTTCGCCCCGAAGCAGTCCACCAGATAACCGAGCACACCGCCCGCCAGCGCACCTACGCCAGCCTGCAGCAGCACGTGGGTGGGCTGCTTGATGCCCATGGCCTGCATCTGCTCGACCGCTTCGTCGGCCAGAGTGGAGTAACCCTGCATGATCCAGGTCGGGATCTTGGTGTAGCCCTCCCAGGCGGTGTCTTGCACTATGTGCCAGCCGCGCTCTTCGGCCATCTTCATGGTCAGCCGCACGGTGTCGTCATAGTTCATGTCGGTGACAATGCACTCGGCACCGAGGTTGAGGATGTGATCCACCCGCTCCTGCGCCGAGCCCTTGGGCATGTAGACCACCGCATGCTGGCCCACCTGCTTGGCGGCCCAGGCAACACCGCGACCGTGGTTGCCATCTGTGGTGGTGGCGAAGGTCATCGGCTCCTTGATGGTGCGTTTGATGAGATCGAAGGAGAAATCCTCGATGGCCACCCCGTATTTTTCACAGAGCAGGTTGGCGATGGCATAAACGCCACCCAGCATCTTGAAGGCATTGAGGCCAAAGCGCTTTGACTCGTCCTTGACCAATATATTTTTCACCCCGATATAGGCGGCCAGATCTTTCAGGTCGCACAATGGGGTCGGCTCATAACCGGCCAGTTTTTTATGAAAAGCGCGAGCCTTTTGTGCTTCAATTCGGGAAAACAGCGGTGATGGCTCGGCAGTAAAAAAGCGGTTATCGGCAATATCCATCTTCAGCGAAAATTGGGACATGCTTACCTCACTAGGCGTTACCTGACAAAGAGCTGCCTCGCCGGGAGATCCGTTATTCAGATACCACGGGGAGAAAACTCAAAATAATGAATTCGACAGCGTGGGCAGGATGAATATTCACCCTGCCCTGCCGTTATTTATTTCACCCGCTTTTGCGCCTCTTTAATCAGATTTTCCAGGGTTTCTGCCGGGGCGGAGAATTTACGGGCCATGATCATGGCGGCGATAATATAGGGCTTCCAGCTCGCCTCTTTGTAAGTGGCGATACGGTATTTCTCGAATACCCCTTCGGTCACTTCGCCCTCTTTGCAGGAGACGCCGGAAATATCGGCGGGCAGGCAGTGCATATAGAGCGCTTCGCCACCCTTGGTGAGCTTCATCATATCCTCGGTGCAGTGCCAATCTTTGTGCTTGGCGTTCTGCTCCAGGCAGTGTTTTTCCAGATCTTTGAGGCCAGCGTGGTCATTGGCGCGCAGCAACTCGGTGCGCTGCTCCATCACCTTGTAGGGAGCCCAGGACTTGGGATAGACGATATCCGCATCCTTGAACGCCTCTTCCATCGAGGTGACCTGACGGAAGCTGCCGCCGGAGGCCTTGGCATTCTCTTTGGCCACTTCGATCACGTCCGGGATCAGGTCATACCCTTCCGGGTGGGCCAGGGTCACGTCCATACCGAAACGGGTCATCAGACCGATGATGCCCTGCGGCACGGAGAGCGGCTTGCCGTAGCTTGGGGAATAGGCCCAGGTCATGGCAATCTTCTTGCCCTTGAGGCTCTCCAGGCTGCCGAAGTGCTCCTGCAACCAGGCGAGATCAGCCATGGACTGGGTCGGGTGATCAATGTCGCACTGCAGGTTGACCAGTGCCGGACGCTGGGGCAGCACGCCCTTCTCGAATCCTTCGTCCAGTGCAGCGCCCACTTCGCGCATATAGGCGTTACCGGCACCGAGGAACATGTCGTCACGGATGCCGATGGCATCGGCGCAGAAGGAGATCATGTTGGCCGTTTCACGGACGGTCTCGCCGTGGGCGATCTGGGATTTACCCTCATCCAGATCCTGCTGGGCCAGACCGAGCAGGTTGAGGGCGGAGGCGTAAGAGAAGCGGGTTCGGGTGGAGTTATCGCGGAAAACCGAGATACCGAGCCCGCTATTAAACAGTTTGGTAGAGATATTTTCGGCGCGCAGGGTCTTGAGGGATTCGGCCAGTTTCAATACCAGCTCCAGCTCCTGAGGAGTTTGCTCCCAGGTCAGCAAAAAATCTTTTTCATGCAGGTTGGATTTGAGTGCTCTGATCTCTTTGATTAATTCGTTAACTGCTTTCATCGTTCGCCCCAATCATTGGATGAGATATGGATAGCTCCCCTTTCACTCACGATGTCACCAGCATCCCGGTTGTGGGTGAGCTCATCGGTTAGCGTCGATGTAAGGCAATCAATAAGCGTGCCAAACTAAAAAAATGCAGGGAGATATTAATAAATGGCGAAAGTGTGTGATGCAGAGCACAAAAGCGGCGGCTATTTCAGCGATTTATTCCATAAAAAGGTGAGCGGAACGGCCAAGCCATAAAATAGCCGAGTGATAATAATCAGAGGCAATATCCCTGCGTCGGTGAGAATTATCATCAAAGGTCAGTTTCAGGGGCTGAAATGATATAACCGTGCTGGCTGTTATCATTATGATAATGCCCCTTTTGGATTCAACTGCCCGCAGCGGCCAATGGCCAGCACTGCCAGCGTGCAGCCAGGATCAACACCTCCTGCTCCAGCCAAGCTCCCTTCGTCACCAGTTCATCGAGCCAGGGAACGCCTGCTGGCGTGCCATGACCATCGCCCTGATCAGCCAGCTTCGTCACACGCCAGGGCACCTTGCCACTGTCCGTCGCAAAGGTGCGTACCGGACGGGCGTAGTGATCCAGATAAGGCTGCAGCTCACTGGGGAGCCAGAGCATGGCCGGACGCTGCAGCTCACGCGCCAGCTCGATGGCAATGTCGATACCCCGTTGATCGAGATCGCCGAAATGGGCCCACTGCACGCCCGCAGGCAACAGCGGGATCAGCCGTTTGGCCAAGGTGGTATTGCGACCGGGGGCAAAGAGCAGCAGTTGCCCGGGTTGCAGCGGGTAGTCGACAAAGGCCCCTTTGTTCTCCACCGTAATGACGCGATCCCCTTGCCAGCCGATGGCCGCCAGCGTTGCCAATGCCCGCTCCGGCAACGCCAACTCCCCCAGCAGTGTCATCACCGCCGTCATATCGTGCTGCTGACCGTGCCGATCGACCAGCGAGAGCGGTTCGAGGGTACGGATGCGGATCACCTCATCTTGCGTGAGCATCAAATCCGCCAGCTGTGGATCCGGGCATTCACTGCGCGGATGCTTGCTGTCCCCATGCCAGAGTGCATGAAAGCAGGCCTGATTGAGCCGTGCAGGCAAGCTCACACCCAAGCTTCGCAGCTGTTCACGCTTGTCTGGCTCTGGGGGGACTACCTGCGCCAGCTGTCCAGCCAGATAAGTCCGTCCCGCCTCGGTTAATACATGACGGGCACTGCGCCCAACTGACTCGACTCCGCCCACCGCCTGCAGCAGCTCCTTCAACTCGCGGCCATGTCTGCTCTCAAGGGAGCAGCCCTGCTCGTTCTGGCTATCGAGCAGCCTTGCACAGAGCGCTTGTACCCGAACCTCATCAAACAGCGACATCCTTATCCTCCCCTCATCACGTAATGTGACGCAGTAGAGGTGATTTTCCCCGCCGTTACCGTGACCGGCTTCGCAAGGGTCTATCATCAGCACCTTTTGCTCCCGGATCACACTCTCTGGTACTGGTAAACCCGTGCCAAACCGCGCAAGCTGGTTGATATACTGCCCCCAGGCGACCCCTTTTCGATGGACTTCCACAAGGCGTTCCCATGACCGACACCACAGAAAAGTCCCCCTCCTCCTGGCATATCTCGGATATCCGCGAGCTGGCGCAACTGCTGACCCTGGCGCTGCCCGCTGCGGTAGAGATCACCGAAGCGGTACATCAGGCGGTACTGAGCGGTATGGGGATCAAGGGGCGGGATGAGGGGAAGACATCCGGGATCACCGGGCTGGTCTACAAGGGGGTTCACGGCGCGGCCAATACCCTCGGCAGCGGCATCAACGGGTTGCTGACCCGGCTGCCGCCGACCCCGCCACTGCACCATATTCCCGAGACGCCCAAACGCGCGGCACTGATCGCCACCCTCAACGGCGTGATGGGGGACGCTCTGGTCGAGAGCCATAACGCCCTCGCCACCCCCATGACCCTGCGCTATCAGGGCGACACCCTCGACTGGCAGGCCATGCCGACAAATCTGCCCCGCAAGGGACGAGTGCTGTTGATGGTGCATGGCCTGTGCATGAACGATCTGCAGTGGCAAACCCTTTATCAGGGTGAACCGGCCAATCATGGGGATCAACTTGCCAACGCGCTTGGCTATCAGCCTTTTTACGTGCGCTACAACTCGGGACTGCCCATTGCACAAAACGGGCAGGCACTGGCCCTGTTGCTGGAACAGTTGCTCGCCCACTGGCCAGGAGACCTCAAAGAGATAACGATAATGGGCTACAGCATGGGGGGGCTGGTTGCCCGCAGCGCCTGCCACCATGCAGGCGTGGCCGGGCTCACCTGGCCTGCGCACCTTGCCAACCTGATCTTTCTCGGCACACCACACCACGGCGCACCGCTGGAACACGCAGGACACTGGCTGGAGCAACTGCTGCCCGCCAGCGCCTACACGGAGCCTTTTGTCAGACTGACACGGTTGCGTAGCACGGGTATCAAGGATCTGCGCCACGGCAAGGTGATCGAGACGCTCGCCCCACCCGATCCCGCCGTGCCCATGCGTGATCCCCGCGAGCCGCTTCCCCTCCCCTGCGGCGTCAACTGCTATGCCATCGCCGCGACCACTGCCGCCAAGCGCAGCCTGCTGGCCGACCGGCTGATTGGCGATGGACTGGTGCCCCTGCGCAGCGCCCTCGGCCAGCACAGCGAGGCGCGCCATCAGCTGGCCTTTCTGCCCGCCCATACCCTGATTGTCTATCGCACCAGTCATATGGCCCTGCTCGGCAGCCCGCATGTGGGCCAGCAACTGCTGCGCTGGCTCACCCCTCACCCGGTGTGATGGGGCGACGTGACCACACAACACAGCGCCTGTCGTCCGCGCTGCGACAGCGTCAAGCTGCACCCGCCTTGCCAGCTAGCGGATAGATCTGCACACCGCGTTTATGAGACAACCGGCCACCGTGGGTTGGCTATTAATGCAACGGAGTGCTGGTTTACAGGGTGGCCATGTGGCACTCTGGGATGTCGAAGGAAGAGACCCACCATGGCACCTCGTGTGTCACCACTGCAAAGGAGCGCCAACGATGGCCAAAGCAAGCAAGAAAGATATCAAGAAGAAGATCGCCGCACGCCTTGAGAAGATTGCCAAGCACGAAGGCAAGATCAAAAAGCTGAAAAAGGCCCTGAAATAGGGATCTACCGAATTAAGAGAAACCGCCAACTGGCGGTTTTTTCATCCCCATTGCGCACTTGAGATATGAATAAAAAATCGGGCCGACCACTGGCCCGAATGGATTAAGAATGGCTCACCTCATCCAGAAAAATAAGCCGCAGTGGCTCTGCAAGCAGAGGCTCAGCCTGAGCGGCAAAGGCCTGAAAATAGTCCGTCTGACAATGGCTATCCAATGCAGCTTGGCTGACGAATGCCTCACGCATGTAAAAGGTGCCCGGCTCATCCCGCAATTCAAACAGCACATAGTCCAAGTTACCCGACTCGCGCCGAGTGGGTTCAATAAGCTTGCTCAACTCCCGGCGCAGTTGCTCCTCATACCGGCTCTGGCTTTAAGCACTGCGATGGACACCAGTTTTTCTTCATTCATCTTCATCTGCTCCGTTATCAGATCAATCGTTCAAGTATTTCGATTGGGTGTACCTCTTGGATACGGAGCAGTGTAAGAGTGGCGACTTGCAGGATATAGCCATGCAGAACGGACACTCTGTTCACGCCAATGAACAAGTGGACTGCTAGAGCACCTCTATTTTTACTTTGATAATCCCCTCGCGAATATTGCCGATGGCGCTAAAGGCCGATTTGGAGAGATCGATAATACGCCCCCTTTTAAAAGCGCCGCGGTCATTGACCTTGACCACCACGCTCTTGCCATTGGCGAGGTTGGTGACCCGCACCATGGCGCCAAAGGGCAATTCCATATGGGCGGCGCTGTTGAGGTTATTGCGATAGATCTCGCCGCTGGCGGTCTTTTTGCCGTGATAGCGGTCGGCATAATAGCTGGCATAGCCGGTTTCGCTGTAGCCGCGCCAGCTGCCGCCGTGGCTCTCGTCATAACGGCTGCTACAGGCCGCCAGCAGCAGGCAAAGAGATAACAGCAGCCCTTTCTGGATATGTTGCACCTTTCCCCTCTCCTCTCTTCTTCTTTCCACTCTGCGCTATTTTTGCATCTTCGATGCGGCCGGTGACACTGGCGGCATGTTCGCAAGCAACTTCTCGCCTTGTTGTCAGGCAGCAGCGACAGTGCGGCTACTTTGCCATATCTTCCATGTAAAAAGGGAGGCAAATGCCTCCCTTTCAACTAGTTACCGGTCATCCCGTGACGGGATGGGCCAGAGACTTCTCAGGCAATCAGCTTGTCATCGGCAAAGCCGAAGCCGCGCAGGCCTACCACATGCACATGCTCGTGCTTGCCCTGCACCTTGCGGATGAGCTTGTAGGTGGTGCCCTTCTCGGGGCTGATGTTCTCGGGCGCCGCAATAAGCAGCTGCATATCCTGCCGCTCGCACAGCTCGAACAGGGTGGCGATGGATTTGCCATCCAGACGGGCCGCTTCGTCGAGGAACAACAGACGGCAGGGGGCGATATCCTTGCCGCGCAGACGGCGGGACTCCTCCTCCCAGCTGATCAGTACCATCAAGAGGATGGCCTGACCGGTACCGATCGCCTCACCGGTGGAGAGCGCACCGCTCTCGGCACGCAGCCAGCCATCGGCGCCGCGCTGCACCTCGATCTCCAGCTCCAGATAGTTGCGATAGTCGAGCAGCACGTCGCCCATCACCTGATAGCTGCGATCCCCCTGCTCGATCTGCGGGTTCAGACGCTGGAACAGCTTGGCCATCGCCTCGGAGAAGCTGAGCTCCTTGTCGGCGAACAGATCGTTGTGCATGGCTGTTTGATCGGCCAGCGCCGTCAGCAGACGGGTATGGGCCTCGCGGATATTGACGTTGAGGCGCACCCCGCGCACCAGACCGAAGGCGATGTTTTGCAAGCCCTGGTTGAGCACCCGGATGCGGTTCTGCTCGCGGCGGATGATGTTGGTGATCTTGGCCGCCACCTCGTGAGAGGAGAGCGACAGATGGGTTTCCCGCTGCTTGAGCTCGTCAGCGAGACGGGCCAGCTCGATCTCCATCTCCTCGATGGCCTCCACCGGATCATCGGAGCGGATGATGTCGTTGCGGATGCGATCTTTAAGGTAACGGTAGACCTGCACGTAGAAGGCGACCTTCTGCTCGGTGCTGCGGTTGCCCTCAGAGAGACGCAGCGTATCGCGCAGGGCCTCATCGTGCGCCACCGCCACCCTCAGGGCGCCGAGGGCCTTGTCCGACATGGAGCGCAGCTCGTCGCTGTCGAGGTACGCCAGCTCGCGCTTATTTAAACGCTTCTCGACGTCGGTCTCCCGCGCCAGTCGCACCACCCGCGACCAGCTCGCCTTGTGGCCCACCAAGGATTTACGGGCGCTGTAATAATCCTTGCCTTCCAGCTTGAGACGACCACCGAGGGATTCGATCTCGCGCTTGGTGACCTGCAACTGGGCCTCGGCGCTGGTGCGACGGGAACGGGTGCGGATCAGCAGCTCTTCAATCTCTTTCTTGTGAGCGCGCGCCTTCTCTTCCATATCGTCAGAGAGGGTCAGCCCCATGGCCGCCAGCTCCTGCTCGAACTCGGTCAGGGTCTGACGCTTGGCCTCGACGCTGGAGTTAAGGGCGGTGCGCAGTTGCAGCGCCTCGGTGTGGCGCTGGGCAATCTGCTTGTGCTGCTCGCCAGCGGTGCGGGCCGCCAGCTCGGCCGCTTTCAGCTTCTCTTTGAGTCGCTCGCTCATCTCGGACGCTTTGCCCAGCAGGTCTTGCGCATCCTGATAGGCAAAGTGCGGCAGACGGGCCACCAGCTGATCGAGGGCGTAGCAACGGCGCTTCTGCTCGGCCAGCAAGTCGCTCACCTCATCATAGGCAGCCTGCAGTGCGGCCAGATCCTGCGGATCCTGACGCAGCACCTGCACCAGGATCTCCAGCTTCTCGAGCGCCTTGCCGTGCTTGGCGATAAAGGCTTCGGCCTGTTTTAGCGCTTCCACATCGGCGTGAGCCGCCTCGAGGCGGGCCGCCAGCTCTGTCTCGGCAAACAGGTGAGCAAAGGGCAGCATCCCCTGCACCAGCTGGATATGGCGAGTCAGCTGGGCTGCGGCCGCTTTGGCATCACTCAGCTGCTTGTCGCACTCACCAATGGCCCCTTGCAGCGCGCGCAGTTCGGCCTGCTTGGCCTGCACTTCGGCTTCCGGGTCGGGGCGGAAGGCGATATCCAGATGCTGGCCGATAAAGTCGCGGAAGTGACCGTAGAGACGATGGTACTTCTGCTGCTCGAAGGCCGCCTTGGCGTAACCCTCGATGAGCCCTTCGCGTTCAAGGTCAAGCTGCTCGATCCGTTTTTCCCGGGCGGCGCGGCCAAACAGCGGCAGCTCGGGGTAGCGGGAGAAGCGCACCTGACGCTTGCTGGTGCGCACCAGCACGGCGTCTCCCAGCTCGTCCGCTTCCACCAGATCCTCGTCAAAGGAGTCGGGGTTGCCCTGAATGAGGTAGATATCTTCCGGGCAATCTTCCAGCTTTTTCAGCCGCTCGATGGCGCCCTCAAGGTCCAGCACCACCAGGGCGCTGCGAGCCGGGCCATAGAGCGCCGAGTAGTAAGGGGCATCATCGATGGAGATGTCGTCATAGACATCGGAGAGCAGCACGCCCCCCACCTGCTCGGCAATGCGGGCAAGACGGGGATCCGCCTCACCAGCCCCCAGCTGCAGATTGCGAATTTGCAGCTCCAGCGCCTGTTTCTGCGCCGCGATGCGGTTGCTCTCCTGTTCGAACTCGCGCTCTTTGTCGAGCACTGTCTGCATACCGGCCGAAAGCTCTTCAGCGGTGGAGAGCGGCAGACCGCTCTGCTCGCGCAGCTGCTCGAGTTTTTCAAAGGATTTGAGCCAGCGCGGCGCCAGCTTGGTGAGATCGCTGATATCGCGACCCAGCTGGGTGCCCTGATGCTCGAGGCTGGCGCGGCGCTGGTTCACCTCGGCCTGCTGCTCGGCCAGCTCCTCCTGACGGGTGCGCTGGGCTTCGAGGAAGATCTCCAGCTCATCGCTGCTGGCAATCAGCTGGCCAGAGGCCTGCTGCAGCTCGTCACGCAGCTTGAAGAGATTTTTCTGGCTTTCACTCTCTTTCTCGAGGCGAGCCAGCGCGGCGCGCAGCCCCTGCCCCTGGGCAATACGGGCCTTGTCTTCGATGTGACGCTTGAGCAGCGCCTGCGCGGTGGGCCAGGCGGCCTCGCGCACTGTCTCGGGGGCGATGCTCAAAAGCAGCGCCAGCGCCGCTTCATGTTCGGCTACCGCCGCCTTGGCCAGCGCCAATTGCTGCTCGGCCCCCAGCACCCGGCTGGTGAGGCTCTGCTCGGCGCTGCGGAACTGATGCAGGGTGTCGCTCGCCTGTTCGGCGGTCAGCCCCGGCAGCTCGCACTGCTCGCGGGCAGTCTCCAGCGCCTGCACCGCCTGACGGTACTGGATGGCGCGGGTCTGCTGGATGTCGAGCGCCTGCTGGTAGTCGGCCAGCTGAGTCTTGAGGCTGTCCACCTCGGCCTGCGCCAGCTCCTTGCGCTCCTCCACCTCCAGCAGCTGGCCGTGGATCTCCTCCACCACTGCTTGTTGTTGCTCGAGTTTGTCAGAGAGATCCGCCAGATCGGCGCGGTACATCTCGATCTTCTTCTGCAAGCTGACGGCCGCCATCACCTTGGCCAAGTGATCGGCGGCAGATTCAGCCTCAGCAGTCAGAACTTTTTCACGATTAGCGAGCTGATCCACCTCGTCGGCCAGATAGATGGCGCGCTGCTTCTCTTCGGCCAGAATGCGGCGTTTCTCCGCCAGCTCCTGACGCGCCTTAAGGGCCAGCTCGGAGAGACGGCTCTTTTCGGCAGCGTTGCGAACATAGTCCGCCGCCACATAGTGGGTGGTCTCGGTGATCAGGTTCTTGAACAGATCCCGCTGCCCCTGGGTCTCCTTGATGGCCTCCAGAGTGCGGCGGTTTTCATAGATCGCCGCCTCCATGTCCTGAAACGCTTTGCGCACCCCGGAGTTCTCCGGCAGCAGGTATTCACGCAAGGAGCGGCTGATGGACGAGGAGATGCCGCCGTAGAGGGAAGCCTCGATCAGGCGATAGAACTTGCCGCGATCTTTCTGGTCGCGCAGCTTCTTCGGGGTGATACCGAACTCGAACATGAAGTTGTGATAGTCGGTCACCGTATGAAACTTGGCGACTTTCAGTGCACCAAGATTCGCCGCAGCCCGACTCAAATCGGCAAACGCACGAACCTTACCCCGACCATCATCCAGTTTTTCCATGAGCAAGTCGGTTGGCACCAAATGTTCTGGCACATCCACCAGCGCAAATGGCGTGATATTGACCTTGCTGTCACGATTTAGAATCTGCTCTAAATGGACACCGACCCAGATCCGCTGCTCGCGGCTGTTCATCACTTCCAGCAGGGAATAGCAGGGACCGCGCTGCAGCTTGCCGTAGAGCCCCTTGTCACGGGAGGCACTGGAAGAGCCCGCTTCCGTGGTGTTACGGAAATGAAGCAGTGACTGGTCAGGGATGAGCGCTGCGATAAAGGCCGCCATGGTGGTGGACTTGCCCGCACCGTTGCCGCCGGAAAGGGTGGTGACCAGCTGGTCGAGATCGAAGGTTCGGGCGAAGAAGCCGTTCCAGTTGACCATAGTCAGGGATTTGAACTTGCCTCGCACTGTTTATACCTCCAGATCCAGTTGTTCTTCATCGAGGTCCGCCTCGATATCGTCAAATAGCGAATCGCTGCTCGGCATCTCGTCGTCGTGGAAGATGGCTTCTCCTTCCTGGATCATCCGCAGTTGCACGGCACGCGGATCTTCGTCAGAGCGCACGTCGGCGGCAAAGCGGAATACCGATTCGTTGACCCGGAATTTGTCGCTGTTGCCAAGTGCGGTGATCATGCCAAGGCGGCGCAGGCGACGCATGGAGGTGCGGATCTTCTCCAAGAGCTTCTTCTTGTCGAGATCGGTACCGCCGGAGCGGCTGTTGACCATCCGCAGCAACTGCTTCTCGTCGGCCAGACTCAGCACCTCTTCTTGCAGCTCGCCCATGGCGAACACCCCTTCCGAGGCGAGGCGATCCGGGCTCAGGTAGAGGTAGCAAAGCACCTTGCCCACCAGCATATCGAGCTCGGAGAGCACAGTGGTACCGATGTCGGCGCTGGGGCGCGGACGCAGGTAGAAGAAGCCTTCCGGCGCCTTGATCAGCTCCACCTGATAACGGCCGTAGAAGATCTCCAGCTCGTTGTGGTACTCCACCAGCGCCGAGTGCTGTTCGAAATCGTCGGCACTGATGTGACGGCCGGAGCGCAAGGCGGTGTCGATGCGCGGAAACAAGGGGTTGGCAATCGCCTCTGCGAGCCGCAGCGGCAAGGGAAACTCAGTATTGATCAATGACATAGGCCTGAACCTTGGATCCAGCTTGGTTAATGGGTTTCCATGCGGGTTGGCGGTGCAACTCGCGCTCGCCGCTGGCATGGCCCAGGCGCACGGCCTGGTCGATCAGAAGACGCGCCACATCGAAATGGGCGTGAGCCGGGTAATCCAGCAGGTATTCCCGCAATACATCGGCCAAATCCAGCTGCTGGCCCTGCTCGGGATAGCGGGCCAGATAGCGCTCGATGCGCTCCGCCAGCTCCTGGTTGATGTCCACCATCTCCATGTACTCCATCTCGAGGGGCACCTCGCCGGTCACCTCCTCATCGTGGATAGCGATGGTTTCATCGCGCAGCTCCAGCAGACGGGGCTCCTCGGCAATGCGCAGCAGCCAGTTATGCTGCTCGAAATTGCGGATGGAGTCGCGCAGCCGCTGGCTGAAGGCGCGGTTCTTGTCCATGTCGATAGCGTTGCGAATGAACTTGTGGACGTGTCTGTCGTAGCGGGACCAGAGCTCGATGCACTGCTGGCCCCAGCTGGTGATGACGTCAAGACGACCTTGCAACGCGTGAGTCAGCTCCTCGACGTGGAACAGATCGTCACGCCCCTGCGCCGCTTCCTGAATGTTGAGCAGCCCCGCCTGCAGGCGGTGGCCGGCGGCATCCAGGGTATCCTGCAGTTCGCGCAGGGTCTGGCCGGTCTCGTGCAGCAGCTTTTCGCAGCTGTGAATGGCATCGACCCAGTTCTGGGTCAGCAGGGCCGCGATCTCACTTTTGACCTGATTCTGCTGCTCATCCATGGCGCGCTGGGTCAAATCGATGCGCCCCAGCGTCTCTTCCAGCGAGAAGGTGAGCCGTGGCAGCACCTCGGCGTCCCACTGCTCGCGGGTGTTGGTCTCGAGCGCCGCCTTGCGGGCGGTGTCGAGCTCGGCCGCCAAATGCTCGAGCAAGATGGAGAGCTTGATGGAGTCGACCTGACGCTGATCGAGAAAGAAGTCGACGATGCCGATCCCAAGACGCGACAGGCGATAGAGGCTCTCCCCCGCCACCATGTCGGTGTTGAAGCGCGACAGCAACTGCTGGCGAATGAGATCGTTGATGGCGTTGTTGGCGCGACCGGTGAGGGTCTCGTCCATCTGGCCAAAAGCGTTGCTGACGTAACCAAAGGCATCGTGCAGCGCCGCTTCCGACAAGTCCGACTCATCTTCGGACAGTGTCTTGATTGCAATCAGAAAGGCCAGCCGGTCGGTAGGCAGGCTCAGCGCCAACCCCTCCTGCCTGACCCACCCTACTATCTCCGGCAAAGAACGCTCGGGCAGGGTACGGGATGTACTCATCATGACGTTGTCATCTCGTTGTTGTAATTGAGCGCACAAACTCGCGCGCGGCTACATCCGGTAGCATCGAAAAATCAGGCCCCATCAACTGGCGGGTTTCTGCGCCATCACATGGATATAGCGGCCAAGGGCGACAAAAGGCTCCTGACGGCAATATTGCTGCTCCATGGCCAGCAGATCGTCGAACTTCTCGACCTGATCCTGCTTGTGACGCATATAGTCGTGGATCACCCGCACCCCGGTCTTGCCGATGATCTTGAGCCCGCCTCGTCCAATCCAGTCATAGACCTGCTCCGGCAACTGGGGATTGGTGGGCGTGAGCGCAGTCTGGCGCTTCTTGCGCAGGCCCAACCGCACATAGTCAAAATTGCCCACTACCAGGCTCTGGAACAGCAGGCCATGACGGTTGTAAAAAAGCAGCGACAGTATGCCCCCGGCATTGACGAAAGGGAACAGACCCAGCAAGGTCTGGCGCGGCTCGGCGAGCCACTCCAGCACCGCGTGGCAGAGCACCAGATCAAAGGTGCCGGTCACGTGTTGTTTCAGATCCTGAATGGGGCAATGGATAAGACGAATGTTGTCTTCCAGCCCCTTTTCGGCGATCTGGCTGCGAGCCAGATCCAGCATCTCGGCGGAGAGATCACACAACTCGACCTGATGACCCATGGCCGCCAGCTTCTGGGCAAAGTAGCCAAAACCGCCCCCCGCATCGAGGATGCGCAGCGGCCGATTGCCAAGGCGAGCCAGGCAGGCTTCGATGTCGCTCCAGACGATGGTGGTGCGAATGCGCCCCTTGGTGGAGTCGTAAATATTGCGGGCGAACTTGTCGGCGCGACCGTCAAAACTCTGATCTTGCTTCAAGAGAAACTCAACTTTGGCCATCCAAAAAAAGAGGGGTATTCTGTCACATCCCGAATTTGCTGAAAACTCAAGGAAGTGTCTGCCGTGTTTGTGATTAAAAAGTGGCTGGGTCAGCTGCTGATGCCGCTCCCCTTCTCTCTCTCCCTGCTGCTTGTCGCCCTGCTGCTGCTCTGGTTCACCCGTTTTCAGAAAACCGGCAAACTGCTGGCCACCCTCTCGCTGCTGATTGTGGCGCTGATGGGGATGCGGCCGGTGAGCTATGAACTGGCCCGCGGGCTGGAGCAGACCTACCCGCCGTTCGAGGTGAGCCAGCATCCCAAGATCGAGGCGATCGTGGTGCTCGGCAACGGCCATGTCAGCGATCCGGCGGTGCCCGAGCGCGCCTGGCAGAACAATATCGCCTTGGCCCGCACCCTCGAAGGGGTGCGTCTTGCCCAGGCCTATCCCGACGCCGAGTTGATCTTTTCGGGTTATGTATCGGGGGATCCCCTGTCGAATGCCGAGGTCAACGCCCGGATGGCGATGAGCCTCGGCATTCCCCGCGCGCGGATGACGTTGTTTGAAAACAACAAAGACACTCATGACGAAGCGGTCAGTATCAGTCGCCACCTGAAAGGAAAAGAGGTGGCATTGGTCAGTTCTGCCACCCATTTGCCCCGGGCCATGGCGCTCTATCAGGGTCAGGGACTCAATGCCGTGCCGGCCCCCACCGACTACACCGCCAAGCAGAGCCAGGTGCCTCAGCCGCTCTACAGTTATTTACCCAAAGGGCGTTATTTGATGTATTCCGAAGCTGCCATCCACGAATGGATTGGGGTATGGTGGGCTCGCTTGCGAGGGCAGGTTAACGAATGAGCAATCAAGCGATTCATTCCTGATTTGGATCAGGAAAGCGAAAAAAAATTACGTCATTTGCCGCCGGGTCAGCTATCTTGGGCTCGGTTCAATTCATATAATGTCGCGCAATCAAATGCCTAGGAGATATACAAGATGAGACAGCACCTGGTAATGGGTAACTGGAAACTGAACGGCACCAAAGCTTCTGTTGAAGCTCTGATCAAAGGACTGACCCCGGCTGCTGCCGCTCATCCTTCTGTACAAGTCGCCGTCTGCCCGCCGGTTATCTTTTTGGGTCTGGTTGAGCAACTGACCGCTGGCAGCAAGATTGCCTACGGTGCCCAGAACGCTGACGTTCACGAGTCTGGTGCCTTCACCGGCGAAAACGCCCCCTCCATGCTGAAAGCCTTCGGTTGCACCTACTCCCTGGTCGGTCACAGCGAGCGCCGTACCCTGCACGCAGAGACTGACGACGTGGTTGCGGCCAAGTACGAAGCGATCCAGAAAGGCGGCCTGATCCCGGTTCTGTGCATCGGTGAGACCCTGGAGCAGTTCGAAGCTGGCGTGACCAAGAACGTGGTTGAGACCCAGCTGAAAGCCGTTATCGACCGTTGCGGCATCGCCTCCTTCAACAACGCCGTTGTTGCTTACGAGCCGGTATGGGCCATCGGTACTGGCAAGACTGCCACTCCGGAGATCGCTCAATCCGTTCACGCTCACATCCGTCAGTACCTGGCCGGTTTTGATGGCGCCGTTGCTGCCAAAGTACAGATCCTGTACGGCGGTTCCGTCACTGGCGCCACTGCAGCCGATCTGTTCGGTCAGCCGGACATCGACGGTGGCCTGGTCGGTGGTGCGTCCCTGAAAGTGGACGACTTCTCCCAGATCATCGCTGGCGCTGCCAAGTAATTTCGCATTACTGGCAAAGAGAGGGGCACAGCCCCTCTCTTGTATCGCTTTTCCTATGGCGGCCCCCGCATCCCATACGAAAGCCGATATAGTAAAAGTGGCTTGTCTATTTCCAAACATTCGTATTTGACAACTCAGATCCAGAGGCACTCATGACCAAACAAATCAAACGTATTGGTGTTTTGACCAGTGGTGGCGACGCACCCGGTATGAACGCAGCCATTCGCGCCGTGGTTCGCGCCGGTTTGCATCATGGCCTGGAAGTTTACGGTATTTATGATGGCTACCTCGGCCTGCATCAGGATCGCATCGTCAAGCTGGAGCGTCACAGCGTCTCCGACGTGGTGAACCGTGGTGGTACTTTCCTGGGTTCTGCCCGTTTCCCTGCCTTCAAAGATCCGGCCGTGCGTGCCGAAGCGATCGAAAACCTGAAAAAGCACAGCATCGACGCCCTGGTGGTGATCGGTGGTGACGGCTCCTACATGGGTGCCAAGAAGCTGACCGAAGAGGGTTTCCCCTGCATCGGCCTGCCGGGTACCATCGACAACGACATCGCCGGTACCGACTTCACCATCGGTTTTGATACCGCCCTGAACGTGGTCGTTGACGCCATCGACCGTCTGCGCGACACCTGCAGCTCCCACCACCGCATCTCCGTGGTCGAGATCATGGGTCGCCACTGTGGCGATCTGGCCATGTCTGCCGCCGTTGCCGGTGGTGCCGAGTACGTGATCGTGCCGGAAGTGGCTTTTGACAAGGACAAGCTGCTGCAACAGATCAAAGAAGGTGAAGTAAAAGGCAAGAAGCACGCCATCATCACCATCTGCGAGCACGTCACCGATGTGAACGCCCTGGCCAAAGACATCGAAGCCCTGACCGGCCGTGAAACCCGCGCCACCATCCTGGGCCACATCCAGCGTGGCGGTGCCCCGACTGCTCGTGACCGCATCATGTCCAGCCGTATGGGTGCTTACGCCGTTGAGCAGCTGCTGGCTGGCCACGGTGGTCGCTGCGTCGGTATCCAGCGCAACGAGCTGGTACACCACGACATCATCGACTGCATCGAGAACATGAAGCGCCCGTTCGATCAGGAGCTTTACAACCTCTCCACCACCCTGTTCTAAGCCACGCGGCTTTTTACCGGTTGTTGATGATAAAAACCCTCCATCGGAGGGTTTTTTTATATCTCACGCAAGCTGATGTCTCGACACAGTGTGCAGCCCTCACCCTGCAGGTTGCCCTGCATCCCAACCCTTGCGCCATCTGACTGATCGTTAACCTTCCCCTCCTCGCACCAACCGGCATCAGCCAAAGATACCGTTCCGATATTGCCGTGGATGTTTTATCACTGTTGAACCGGCTTGCAGTGGCCTGCCTCTCTGCTGACCCTGAAACCAGCTTGTTCAGCCTCCTCGTCATACACCACTGTGGCATCTCAATCTTGCTCAATCTTGTAGACGGTATTCAGATATCTGAATCGCCCCCAGTTCCCCAACCATGATCCGGCCCAGCTCTCGCGTTGCAATCACATTACTTATGCCAGATCCATCGGCCACACAGAACGCGGTTCGAGACCAGCCAGACCAGCCAGACCAGCCAGACCAGCCAGACCAGCCAGACCAGCCACAGAGTACACCTCTGGCTTGGTGCACACCTGACCCTTGCTGCCACCTTGTCTATTCGTCCACCGGCCGGTGCAATTGGCGCTGATAAAACAGCCAACTGCCAATCCGTATCCCCCCAATCCATGGCTAGCCCCCCTGTAAAACGGAGTGTTGCTGTAAAAACACGGAGACATCGGCCTGATAAAGTCATGGTGCGACAAGGGTTGGCAACCAGATTTCATCCACCAACTTTTTTTGGATGAGCTATCTACGTCAGATATCTTCAAATCATAACCAGATGCACTTTTGATGGCCTTCATGACGCAGTTATGAGGGGGATAACTTATAAAACTCCATTTAAGCCCCATATAAAACCCACCTAAAAATAAATGAGCAAAACAATAAAGTATTGAATTTAAACAAAATAATGAAAGCAACTGGATCTTCGATGGGTCAAACGTCGCAACGGGCGATAAAATCAGCGCAACATGTCAAAAATGACTACCTCGACCTCACTGACACGCAAAGACGCCATTTTATCAATTTTACGCTTGTTTTAACCCCCTGTTATGGTATCTTGACAACATCAACCAACAACCTGGGGAGAGAAAAATGAAAGAGTTTGTCGTTACTGCCGTTTTCACGGTGTTTTTCACCCTGGTTGCTGTCTCTCTGCCCTCACTGTCACAGTTCTAAGCCGGATAGAGAGGCATCAATCCGGACTGACCTTATCTGGCATGTCTGTTTAATCGCCACCAACTGGCGCTTTTCAGTGACAATGTCGAGATGGTCAACATAGATATGATTTCATCACGTTGACGCTGTTTCTTTCGCCACAAGGGTGTAACCAGGATGGTTTAACCACACTCTGTTTGGCCTGATGGAGTAGAACCAGCAGTAGATCATATCCGGGGGGAGCCAAGCTCCCCTTTTTGTTACCCGCCATTTGACAACCCCCTGCCCCGGCAGCCACAACAGGCTTGTCATCACCACAAAGCCCAAAGCCCGCGACATTGTTTTTCAGCCAGACCTCCACTGCACCAACCGTTAGCAGCCCCTTACTCAAGCGTTCCCCACTGATGCCAGTCCAGCAGATATAAAAAGCCCCCGCCATCATGGCAGGGGCTCGTCGTCACCCAGTGTCAGAGCAGAGCTTTTATAACTCGGCTCAGGACTGTTTTAGCTCAGCTCAAAGCTGTTATGCCTTGTTCCAACGCTCTGGGTCATATTCCGGGCTGAAGCGATCAACAATGACAGCACAGGCCGCATCGCCGGTGATATTGAGGGAGGTGCGGATCATGTCGAACAGACGATCCAGCGCGAACAGCAGCGGCAACCCTTCAATGGGGATCCCGGCCGCCAGCAGCACGGCAACCACCAGGAAGCTTGGGCCCGGCACACCGGCCTGACCGATCGCGCCCAGAGTGGAGGTCACAATGATGGCCGCCCAGGCACCGACGCTCAAATCGATGTTGTAAACCTGCGCGAAGAAGATGGCGACCAGACCGTAATAGATGGCGTTGCCGCTCATGTTGATGGTGGCCCCCAGCGGCAGCACGAAGGAGGCGGTCGCGTTGGTCACTTTCAGATCATGCTCGCAGGTCTCCATATTGACCGGCAGGGTCGCCATGGAAGAGGCTGTGGAGAAGGCCACGATCTGCGGCTTCTTCATGGCCGAGAAGTACTTGCGTACCGGCGTGTTGGAGAACATCACGACCAGCAGCGGATAGACCACAAAGCCGAAGATCAGGATGGCAGCCACATAGACCACGAACAGCTTGAGCACCAGGGTCAGCACATCGAAGCCATAGGTACCGATGGCTTCTGCCATCAGACCGAACACCCCGAGCGGCGCGATGATCATCACCTTGTTGATCATCCAGACGAAGGCATCCACCAGGGTATTGAGCCCATCGACCAGCGGCTTGGCCCGCTCGCGCGGCTGTTTGGCCAGCGCAATGCCGAGGAACATGCAGAACACCAGGATCTGCAGGATGTTGGCTTCGTTGAGGGAGTTGAAGACGTTGGTGGGGATCATGCCAAGCAGGGTGGCAACCGCATCCGGCAACGCCCCTTTATCGGCGTAGTCACCGCCAAACATGGAGGCGACGGAAGCGAAATCGACCCCGACACCCGGTTTGAAGATTTGTCCCATCACCAGCGCCAGCAACACGGCCAAGGCTGATGTACCAAGGAAGAAGGCCAGCGTCGCTGCGCCGATCTTGCCCGCCGCCGGGCTGGCACCCAGATTGGCGGCGCCGGAGAGGATGGCAACCGCCACCAGCGGGATCACCAGCATCTTGATCAGCTGGATAAACAGGGTACCGAGCGGTGCAAACACGGTGGCTTGTTCACCCATGAACGCGCCGACCACTGCGCCCAGTACCATGGCCACCACAACCTGGAAGCCGATGTTTTTAATGAGTCCTTTAGTTAACACAATATGTTCCTTTATGTAGCAAAATTCACACTTTCCCAGTGCAATTAACCAAACAGGGGAATGAGCAGCTGCCCATTCCCCTGTTTGCGCGTGTTATCTCACATTTAATAGCTGTTTTAAATCAGCAAATCGTTAACCTTAACTATTAATAAGTTTGCTAAAAAGTAAAGATTCAAAGCGGTCTCGGCGATTTTTACCTCATCCCCCATGACAACTGGCAAAAGATTGTGCTAGCTTGGCTGCACAAACGTACACACAGGGATGTAAAGATGCTGAAAGTTAACGAGTATTTCGACGGAAATGTAAAATCCATCGGTTTCGAACAAAAAGGCGAGAAATCGACCATTGGGGTGATGAACAGCGGTGACTACCAGTTTAACACCGCCGCCCCCGAGCGGGTGACGGTGATCAAGGGCGCCCTCACCATCCAGCTGGCCGATGAAGATGAGTGGCACACCTACAATCAGGGTGAATCCTTCCTGGTCGCGGGTCACTCCTCCTTCAAGCTGGCAGTGAAAACCCCCACCGCCTATCTGTGCGAATTTCTCGACTGATCCGGCCGGTTGAAGGGGGGCAGCCCCTTCAACCTTCTTTGGCAACCGCCTGTCACATTATCTGTGCCCATGTCACAGCACCGCACATCCCCGCTTTCCATCCACAGCAAAAATCCTAGAATAAACAGACATAAACCATCACCGGATTGATGTCATGATCAGCGTGTTTGACCTGTTTTCCATCGGGATTGGCCCCTCCTCTTCCCATACCGTTGGCCCCATGCGTGCCTCCTATGCCTTCGTCCAGCAGCTCAAGCTACAAGGCCATCTGCCGCACGTCATGCGGGTCGAAGTGGAGTGTTACGGTTCGCTCGGCCAGACCGGCAAAGGGCACGGCACCGGCAAGGCGATCATGCTGGGACTGTCTGGCTTTGAACCCGAATCGGTCGATATCGATGCCATTCCGGATCTGCTGGCCCAGATAGATCAGGCGCAGAGCCTGCTGCTGGCGGGCGAGCAACCAAGCCACTTCCCCCGCAGCGGTGCCATCCTCTTCAACCGCCGCAAGACCCTGCCAGCCCACACCAACGGCATGACCCTGCGCGCCTTTGCCGCCGACAACAAGCAGCTGTTTAGCCAGACTTACTACTCCATCGGCGGGGGCTTCATCATCGAAGAGAGCCACTTCGCTACAGCCAAGGAGGAAGCCGCCAAATCGGATGCCGAACATCCGGTCCCCTACCCGTTCGACAGCGGCGCGCAACTGCTGGCCCACTGTCAGGAGAGCGGCCTCTCCATCTCGGGGCTGATCCTTGCCAACGAGCGGGTCTTTCGCAGCGATGAGCAGATAAAAGCGGGACTGCGCAAGATTTGGCTGGCGATGCAGGGCTGCGTCGAGCGGGGCTGTAAGAGCGAAGGGGTGCTGCCGGGCGGCCTCAAGGTGCGGCGCCGCGCCCCGGGGTTGTTTCGCCAACTCAGCTGCGAGACCAACTTCAACAAGGATCCGCTGATGGTGATGGAGTGGGTCGACTTGTTTGCGCTGGCCGTCAACGAAGAGAACGCCGCCGGTGGCCGGGTGGTGACCGCCCCCACCAATGGCGCCGCGGGCATCATCCCCGCCGTGCTGCACTACTACGATCGCTTCGTCCACAAGGTGGATGACGAGACCCTGGTGCGCTACTTCCTCACCGCCGCCGCCATCGGCATCTTATATAAGAAGAACGCCTCCCTCTCCGGGGCCGAAGTGGGCTGTCAGGGGGAAGTGGGTGTCGCCTGCTCCATGGCCGCCGGGGCGCTGACCGAACTGCTGGGCGGTAGCCCGGCCATGGTGGAGAACGCCGCCGAGATCGGCATGGAGCACAATCTCGGGCTCACCTGCGATCCCATCGGCGGACTGGTGCAGGTGCCCTGCATCGAGCGCAACGCCATGGGAGCGGTCAAGGCGATCAATGCCGCCCGCCTCGCCCTGCGGGGCACCGGCGAGCACAAGGTGTCGCTGGACAAGGTGATCAAGACCATGTGGGAGACCGGCAACGACATGAAGACCAAATACAAGGAGACGGCCCGTGGCGGCCTCGCCGTTAACATTACCGAATGTTAAAAAACGGTAATTGACTCCATTTGGTTCCGAAATGCCCGGCATCGCCGGGTATTTTTATGGGCAAACGCTTAACAAAATGGATAAGCACAAAAATAAATTTTATACTCGCGCCTCAGATTCAACAAAAATAGATCTATTTCAACTTTTTTTAGGTCTGGAGCCGTTACACTACGGTTATCTGGTTCTGTGACCTGCGCTGACAAGCGCGTCCCATGGATCTCCCAAATTTCTGTGAGTGGGCATGCCGCCCCCTTCTACCCTGAGGTAATAGTGACATGATCAGCGTTTTTGATATCTTCAAAATCGGTGTAGGCCCCTCTTCTTCCCACACTGTTGGCCCGATGAAAGCGGCCAAACAGTTTGTTGACGAGCTGCGCGCGGGCGGCAAGATCCGCGATGTAACCCGGATCAATGTCGATGTCTACGGCTCCCTCTCCTGGACTGGCAAAGGCCACCATACCGACACCGCCATCATCATGGGCCTGGCCGGCAACCTGCCGGAAAATGTCGATATCGATGCGATCCCCGAATTTATCTCCCGTGTTGAACAGACCGAGCGCCTGCCGATCGGCCTGCACTGCCACACCGTCAGCTTCCCGCGCGATGCCATGGTATTCCATGACGAAGCCCTGCCGCTGCACGAAAACGGCATGAAGCTGAGCGCCCTGATCGAAGATGAAGTGGTTTACAGCAAGACCTACTACTCCATCGGTGGTGGCTTCATCGTTGACGAAGAGAACTTCGGCAAGGCTGACAGCGGCGACATGTCCGTGCGCTATCCGTTCAAGAGCGCAGCTGAACTAGTTGCCCACTGCAGCCAGACCGGTCTCTCCATCTCCGCCCTGATGCTGGAGAACGAGAAGTGCTTCAACACCCCGGAAGAGATCTACAAGAAGTTCGGCAAGATCTGGAACACCATGCGCGAAGGTATCGAGCGCGGCTGCCGCACCGAAGGTGTCTTGGCCGGCCCGCTGCGCGTACCCCGTCGTGCCGCTCCGCTCTACCGCCAGCTCAACACCAACGAGAACCTCTCCAACGACCCGATGAACATCGTTGACTGGGTCAACATGTTCGCGCTGGCAGTCAGTGAAGAGAATGCGGCCGGTGGCCGCGTGGTCACTGCCCCGACCAACGGCGCCGCCGGTATCATCCCGGCCGTACTGGCGTACTACGACAAGTTCATCCAGCCGGTTGGCCGCGACGAGTACACCCGTTTCTATCTGGCTGCCGGTGCCGTCGGCATCCTCTACAAGATGAACGCCTCCATCTCCGGCGCCGAAGTGGGCTGTCAGGGTGAAGTGGGTGTCTCCTGCTCCATGGCCGCTGCCGGCCTGACCGAGCTGATGGGCGGTAGCCCGGAGCACGTCTGTGAAGCCGCCGAAATCGGCATGGAACACAACCTGGGTCTGACCTGTGATCCGGTTGCCGGTCAGGTACAGGTGCCTTGCATCGAGCGTAACGCTATCGCAGCCATGAAGGCGGTCAACGCCTCCCGTATGGCCCTGCGTCGTACCTCCCAGCCGCGCGTCTCCCTGGACAAGGTGATCGAGACCATGTACATCACCGGCAAGGACATGGACTCCAAGTACCGTGAAACCTCCCGTGGTGGCCTGGCCATCAAGGTGATGCAGGTTGCTTGCGAATAAAGGGTTGCG
Source organism: Aeromonas allosaccharophila (assembly GCF_000819685.1). GTDB lineage: Bacteria > Pseudomonadota > Gammaproteobacteria > Enterobacterales > Aeromonadaceae > Aeromonas > Aeromonas allosaccharophila. Next base: position 93,927 of record NZ_CDBR01000066.1, read on the forward strand.
ACCCTCATCTGAAAAAAGGCGGGATATCCCGCCTTTTTTATTTCCCGAAAGGGATGCCAAGGCACCTTATACCGATCATTTCACGGCACAGCATCGCTCACACGAACCTGCTACGCCACCGCAATGCTGGTTGCCTTGTCTAAATGCCTCTCTGATGGCATGCCTTGATTACATCATTCCACTGCATTGAAAGCGGCGTTCTGCCCCCTTCAAAAAATCGTTACCCGCACTTTTCCCCCAGCCACCGTTTGCCAACTGACCCATATCGGGATGACCCCGCAACCCCATATCCGCTCCTTTGGCATCCCCTTATTTGGCAACACGTGGTTACCGCTCACACTCGCGGATTATCCTCCGGCGCCCACGGCGCTGATTGCCTGTTATGTGGCGGATGCAGATTGCTCTTCTTAATAAGGGCAAACAATCCAGAGCACAAACAGGGGGTTAGCTTATCGTTTCGGCCACAAATCATCGCACAAACCTGGTTTAGCGCAGTTATCATCGCCCCTTTTGGCGCCCCATTTTATGGACAACTCATCGCGCAGCGGAGGCCAAAAAGAGATCCCAAGGAAGGGGCTGAAAATAATCGATGAATGAGCCAGTAGCCGTTGAAATGGAGGATATGAGTACGCGCTGCTCGCTATTTTTGTGAGCGCCAGCAAAGGTTGACGATATGGTGTTGAGGGTAGATTGACTTTCTATTTAAACAGCGAAAAGTGAATATCACCAAAGGGAGGGTTTAATTTCGCCAGATCCGGTCACGGGATTATCGCCAACCACCTCGCCGAGCCAGGAATGCGTCATGCAGAGTCACAAAGAATTAGCCCCGCTCGGCAGAACACACCACGGGGCTGGATATTCAGGATGGTTTTTTCAGGCTGGCCTTGTGCTGTTCCAGCAAATTCTCGGGAGGGGGCGGCACCTGCAGGTAGAAACCCTGGCTGGCCAGGGCAGCCATCACCTTGCCGACATCAGCCAGCCCCAAGGGCTTGGCCGGGTCCAGCTTGGTCATCAGCACCAGCTCGGGACGCCCGAATGCGCTCAGCAATGGCTCGGGAACACGGGAGAAATCCTCTCTTTTTTCAACAAAAAGGTAGGTCTCGGCTTTTTTGCGACTTTTATAGACTGCACACAACATGGAAATTGATATAATCCGACGAGTTTATTGCCTCTGATGGGGGCAAACTATAACATCAGGAATTGAATAACAATAACGGATTAGCATCTCTGCCTCGGGGAAGATTCATGGTTGAGCGCGATAACGAATTGAAAGGGACCACCTTCACTATTTCTGTGTTGCATATCAGCGATGGCGAGCCTGAGCGGATACGTCAGTTGTTGGCCGAAAAAGTGGCCCAGGCACCCTACTTTTTTAATTGTGCGCCGCTGGTGATCAATGTTTCCCGACTGGAACATATTCCCGATTTCGAACAGCTCAAGGAGCTGGTGGAGTCCGAAGAATTTGTGCTGGTCGGCATCACGGGTGCGCGCAGCGAAGAGATGAAGACGGCCGCCAAGGCGGTGGGACTGGCCGTGATGGCCTCGGGCAAGAGTCGCAAGAGCGAGCCGGCCCCCGCGCCAGTCGCCCCTGAGGTGGTTCCCGAGCCCGAACCCGCCCCCTTGATCCCGAGCAAGGTACATGTGGGACCGGTTCGTTCCGGCCAGCAGATTTACGCCGCCGGCACCTCACTGGTGGTGCTGGGGTCCGTCAGTCCGGGAGCCGAAGTGCTCGCCGACGACAGCATTCATATTTATGGCACCCTGCGTGGCAGAGCCATTGCCGGTGCCCGGGGCAACACCCAGGCCCGGATCTATTGCCAGCAATTACAGGCCGAGCTGCTCTCCATCGCGGGCACATTCCAGCTGAGCGATGCATTGCCGGCAGGCCTGATCCAGCAACCGGTACACGTCCGGCTGGACAACGAACAACTCCGAATAGACCGTATCAAATAGAGTTACAAGGAAGCGAGAATGGCGCGAATCATAGTCGTTACATCGGGTAAAGGTGGCGTTGGCAAGACCACAACCAGTGCGGCCCTGAGCACCGGCTTAGCCCAGCGTGGTCACAAGACAGTGGTCATTGACTTTGACATCGGTCTGAGAAATCTGGATCTCATCATGGGCTGCGAGCGGCGCGTGGTGTATGACTTCGTCAACGTCATCAACGGGGAAGCAAACCTCAATCAGGCGCTGATCAAGGACAAACGCTCGGAAAATCTGTTTATCCTGCCCGCCTCCCAGACCCGGGACAAAGATGCCCTCACCCGTGAGGGGGTCGAGAAGATCCTGGATCAGCTGGCGGAGATGAAGTTCGATTACATCGTCTGCGACTCCCCGGCGGGGATCGAGGCGGGCGCGCTGATGGCGCTCTATTTTGCCGACGAGGCTATCGTCACCACCAACCCGGAAGTCTCTTCCGTGCGTGACTCCGACCGCATCCTTGGCATCCTGGCCTCCAAGTCCCGTCGCGCCGAACGTGGCGAAGACCCCATCAAGGAACACCTGCTGCTGACCCGCTACTGCCCGACCCGCGTCAACCGCGGCGACATGCTGAGCGTACAGGATGTGCAGGAGATCCTAGCCATCCCGTTGCTCGGGGTGATCCCGGAGTCCCAGGCGGTGCTGCGCGCCTCCAACTCCGGCGAACCGGTCATTCTGGACAAGGAGTCCGATGCCGGTCAGGCCTACGAAGATGCGGTGTCCCGCCTGCTCGGTGATGCCAAGGAATTTCGTTTTCTGGAAGAAGAGAAGAAGGGCTTCTTTAGCCGACTGTTCGGGAGTTAAACATGTCATTATTGGATTATTTTCGTTCCAACAAGAAACAGAACACCGCACAACTGGCCAAAGAGCGGTTGCAGATCATTGTTGCTCACGAGCGTTCATCCAGAGGGGGGCCGGATTACCTGCCCCAGCTCAAGCAGGATATCCTCGATGTGATCCGCAAATACGTCAACATTGATCCGGAGAAGATAACCGTCCAACTGGATCAGAAGAGTGATGAGCTGTCGGTACTGGAGCTCAACATCACCTTCGCCGATGACAAGAAGGGATGAGCTGACGCCCTATGCGTGACCCCTTCCCCCAATGAAGACCGGATCCTGTCACTGGATCCGGTTTTTTATTGGCACAAAAACAGGCCACAGCGGCTCGCCTCATCTCGCCAAGGGGCCTGCCGACCGCTAGAATAGCGCCGCCCCGCAGTCAGTGACCTGCGTCGGCACCTTTTTCTCTTTTCTGGAACAGACCGCTTATGTCTATGAATGACGAAATGCACAGCGTCGAGGAACTGCTCGATACCGCCCTCGGACTCTTTATGGAGCTGGCCTCTGACAACCTGCCGGAGCAGGAGATCGCCCGCTTCAATCAGGAGTTCAACGACCGCGGCCTGCTGGCCGAAACCGACCCGGCCGATGACTGGGAAGCGGACGTGGGTTTTGCGGTGAGCGACACCGACTATGCCGAGATCTGGGTTGGCCTTGGTAACGAAGAACAAGAGTATGAGCACCTGTTTGCCCGCATGCTGCTCTCCCGCCGTGTTGACGAGAAGTTCTGCCACATCGAATGGCTGCCCCAATAATTCCGGATCCCGATGATCCCAGCCACTATCAGTGGGCGTCAGACCCTGACGCCGTGGCCCCCGAGCGCCCATCTGCATCGCTCGGCCGCCGGGTGCTGAGGTGGGCAGGCAAGATCGCGCTGGCCGGGCTGCTCTGCTCGGTCGGCTCGGTCGCCTTACTGCGTTTTATCGATCCGCCGATGTGGAGCTGGCGTATCGAGCGGGCCCTGTTTCCGCCTGCCAAGATCACCGAGGTGCGCCATGAGTGGGTGGATCTGGAGTCCATCTCCAAAGAGCTGCAACTGGCGGTGATCGCCGCCGAGGATCAGCGCTTTGCCGAGCACAACGGCTTTGACATGGATGCCATCAACGCCGCGCTCAAGCACAACCAGCACAGCGAGCGGGTGCGCGGCGCCAGCACCCTCAGCCAGCAGACCGCCAAGAACCTCTTTATGTGGAGTGATCGCAGCTTCCTGCGCAAGGGGCTGGAGGCCTGGTTTACCCTGCTGATGGAGCTGGGGTGGGACAAGGCCCGTATTCTCGAGGTCTATCTCAATATCGTGGAGTTCGGCCCCGGCATCTATGGCGCCGAAGCCGCCGCCCGCACCTATTTTGGCAAACCGGCCAGCCGCTTGACTCGCTACGAGTCATCCCTGCTGGCCGCCGCCCTGCCCAATCCGTGGCGCTATCGGGTCAAGCCCCCTTCGCCCTATGTGCAGAAGCGCTCGGTCTGGATCCGCCGCCAGATGGGGCAACTGGGCCAGATCACCCTCAATCGGGTGCATCAGGCCGACTGATCCTCAGGGCTCATCGGGTTTCTCCGGTGGGCCCAGATGACCGCCCACCGTCTCGCGGTGGAGCGGCAGATAGTGCCACCACCAGGCCTCGCGCCGTCGCTTGATCTGTTGCCGCCGTCCCCGCTGTTTCATCCCCTCACTCCCTGCCAGATGATCCGCGCCTTAACCATACTCCCCCAATGGCAACTTGGACAGGCCAGGCACGCTAGGCGCACTGGTCTGGCCGCCACTGCCAATAATTGTTACAGTAGCGAACCTCGATGTATCTGGAGTGATTTCATGGAACAGCGTACCCCGGATCAGCTGGTCGAATGGGCCTATGATCAGTTTCTTGAGCAGGCCGCCGATATGCTGGCCCCCGAACAAATAGTCGACATCACCCTGGAGTTTGAGCAGCGTGGCGCCGTGGAGGCAACCCTGCCCAATGCCGACTGGTCGACCGAGCTGGGTGAGCCGGTCGATATGGAGCGCTGGGTCGAAGTGTGGGTCGGTTTGCTGGATCATCAGGATGAGTTTGAGGTGATCTTCGCCACCTTCCTGCTGCCCCGTCTGCTGACTGAAGATCAAGTGCATGTGCGCTGGCATCGCCAGCAGCAGGCATAAAAAAGGCGCCATCGGCGCCTTTGTTGTTTTTGTGCTCTCGTGTTTCTGCTAATCCTGCGCCGCGATGGCCTTGGCCAGACAGCGGCGGCACCAGCAGGCGCTGGCCTCCTGCATCGGCAATACCGGCAACTGACTGCACCAGCACTGGGCTATGGTCTGACCGGCAGAGACGGCGCAATAGGCCGGTTCGCCACAACCCGGACAGCGGTGGGTGCTTCTCGAGCCATTCAGCTCGGCAATCACCGCCAGCTGGGCCTTGCTCTCCATCGCCGACCAGTGACCAATCTCGGTCAGGGTGCGGCCACAACCAAGGCAAAGCCCATCTTTCGCCTTGCAGAGGCCAACACAGGGGCTCGGCATCTTATTCGCTATCCTGCGCCTGTTCGCCTGCTTGCGCCTGCGCGGCACCGGCATCGGTCAGGGTGATGGCGTTATCTTCGATGACAATCTTGCCCTGCTTGTAGAGGCCGCCGATCGCCTTCTTGAAGGTGCCCTTGCTCATGCTGAACAGCTTGTAGATGAGCTCGGGTTCGCTCTTGTCACCCACCGCCAGGCTGCCGCCCTGCTTTCTCATCCGGCTCAGAATGCGCTCACCGGCGTCATCGACCCGCGCCAGACCCGGTTTTTGCAGGGTCAGATCCAGCTTGCCATCTTCGCGCACCTGCTTGACCCAGGCAGTTTGCGGCCGACCGGTCATCACCCGGCCAAACACTTCGTTCTTGAACAGCATGCCGGGATACTGGCCGTTGACGATCACCTTGATGCCAAGGGGCGAGTGTTCACCCGGCAGCGCGGTCACTTCGTCACCGACTTTGAAATTGCTGCCGGCCGGGGTCAGGAAACGCTCGATGCGGCTGGTGCCAACCATGCGCCCTTCGTTATCCAGTTGCAGACGCACCAGATAGACGTGGCCCACCTGCATCGGCTTGTTCTGCTCGCGGCTGGGCACGAACAGATCCTTTTTCATGCCCCAGTCGAGGAAGGCACCAATCTTGTTGGCATTGACCACTTTCAGACCGGCAAATTCGTCCACCATGGCAAATGGCTTGTCGGTGGTGATCACCGGCTCGCAATCGGCATCCAGATAGAGGAAGACCTGCACGCTATCCCCCTCTTTCACCCCTTCCGGCAGTTGACGCTTGGGCAGCAGCAGTTCACCGTATTCATCGGCCGCAAGCCAGGCGCCACGGTCTTCGAGTTCAACGACGGTGAGGGTGTTCATCTTGCCAATCTGTATCATGGTGCTCTCTTTTTTCATTACCCGGATGGGCCAACTGATCCATGGCCCCTATGGGCGCGCATGTTACCTCAAGAGCGGTGATCTGGCCTAGTCCCCAAGCCACCAAGGGCCGCCATTTCGCCGCTATCTTACCCGCCAATGGTGATTAAATCGCCAAACAGGCGGCCATTTACTGCAAATAACCCCACTTTTAGGTAGACTTCGCGGCTGTTCAAATCCAGAGGAACTGTCGATGAACCCATCCACTCGTACCCGCCTGCTCAATCAATGGATCCAGAGCCACAGCCAGCAAGACATGACCTACCCGGCCCTGCACGGTTTTCTCTGTGCCCGTCTGCTGGGGCCGACAAGCCCTGACTGGCAACGCCCGCTGGCTGGTTTGCTGGAACAGGATGCCGAGCTGGATGAGAAGAGTGCAGAGGCCCTCAACCACCTGATCGCCGAGCTGGAAGCCCAGGCCGACGACGCCCAGCTGGCTCTGCCTAGCCAATGCCGCCTGCCCAGCGATAACCCGGAGCAGGTGTTCGAGCAGAGCCATCCCCTCGGTCAGTGGTGCTACGGTTTCAGCCAGGGCTTTGCCACCTGGCCCAAGCCGAAGGATTTGAACGACCCGACTACCCAGTACCGCTTCAGTCTGGCCGCCGAGCTGAGCCTGTTTCGCGACAAACAGATGGCCCAGATGCTCTATAGCGCCGCCGCCAGCGAACTCCCCTTTGTCGAGTTCTGCAAACGCCAGCGCCAGAACATGAAAACCGCCCTCAACCAGTTGCTCAACCTCGACCAGTATCAGGCCGCCCCCAGCGCTAATGTCGCCCTTAATGGCGAGCAGGCCCAGCAGTGGCAGAGCTGGTTCGAGCTGGCCGACAGCTGCCGCGATCATCAGGCCCGCCTCGGCTGGTTCGAGAAGATCATCGCCGATGCCACTCCGCTCTTTGATGAAGCCTTCTGGCAACAAATCGCCGGCCACGGCTGGAGTGCCCCCGAACTGCGCCCTCTGCTGGCCGCCAGAGCCGGCCGCGCCGACTGCCTGTTGCGCCTTGGCAAACTGGGTGAAGCCAAAGCGGAGTATCTGGCGCTGCTGACAATCTGCGTAGCCGACGAACCGGGTTGCCGCTACAACCTCTCCACCCTCTATGCACTGCAAGGGGATTGGCAGGCGCTGGCCGCCCTGCTGGTGCGCTTCGATGAAGCTTCCAGCTGGTTGCTCTATAACAAGGCGCTGATGGTCTTTGCCACCGAGGGTGCCGAGGCGGCCAAGCCCCACTTGATGGTCGCCATCGAGGCCAACCCGCACATTCCGGCCTGCCTGCTGGGTCAGCGCAAGCTGCCCAAACAGGAGCCGCAGAGCTGGCAAGCGGGCAGCCGTGATGAGGCCGCGCTCTACGCCCTGCACACCCGCGAGGCCTGGCTCAAGCAGAATGCCCTCATCTGGTTGCGTAAAGGCTGAACAACGATGGCTTAAAATCCCGTCGGTCAGACCCGGTTTTTCCTTGAGGGCGTGCGCCACCGCACATTTCATCGCAACCGGGTCAGACAAATCAGCTTGAGTTTCGTATCATCAATGTCAAAGTATCAAAAGAAACTGCATCTGATGCAGCCGTCACAGCAGGGTGTAATATGTCAAAAATCATAGCGTTACTCGCTCACTACCCGCCCTATCAGTTGGTACATGCCGCCGAGATGCTACGGGATACCTTCGAACAGTTTTATGAACAACGTTACCAGCTGACCGTGCCGCAATGGCGCCTGATGATGGTGCTCGGCCCCAACTACCCCATCAGCCAGAAAGAGCTGGTCGAGGCGAGCGGCATGGACAAGGTGCGCATCTCCCGCGAGATCCGCCGCCTGGTCGAAAAAGGGATCATCTTCACCGAGAGCAGCGAGCAAGACAAACGCATCAGCCTGGTCTCCCTCACCAATGCCGGTCTCGCTCTTTTCCTGCAGCTCAAGAGTGAAGCTGGCAGCTGGCAACATACCCTGACCGACTATCTGCCGAGCGAATCCCGCGAGGCGATCCGCCAGCATCTGCACAGCGTCAGCGCCGCCATCGAGCAACTGCAATCGCTGGATCGGGAGAAGTGATCATGGATTTGAAAAAGTTCGCCACCATGGATATCAACATGCTGCTGAGCGTCGTCAATATGCAGCTGCGTGATCGCTATGACGATCTGGATGATCTCTGCAAGGCGCAGGAGATCGATCAGGAAGCACTGAAAGCGCGACTCGCCAGCGGCGATTTTCACTACCAACCAGCGCAGAAACAGTTCAGATAAGGATAGGTAGCGGGATCGGGATCACAGCGCCAGTGATGGCGCTGGCTCTGCGGTAAAAACCTGATATGGTCTGAAGAGCCCCAACAGGGTGATGCACGGATACATCACCCTGTCACAAGAGGGCATTAACATCGTTTCAGGTGAGCAAACCAAGGATGACCCCATGATATTGATGACCCGACAGAGCCTGTTGATCACGCTATGTACTCTGTTGATGATCAGCCTCTTCACGCCCCAATTGCCGCAAAGCACCGAACAGTGGCTGACCACCCTGTTGCTTGGCCTGCTGGTCGCGGTGGCAATGCTGCTGGTGCGTGGTTGTCGCCGTTTTATGATGGAGTAGTGACTCCGCCAGAGCTTTTAGATGGGTCGCTTGCCGCGATACTCTTTGTAGCAATACATCGAACCAAAAAACAAACGCAGCCTGATGGCTGCGTTGTGGTATCTGGCGGGGCTACCTCTTAAAGAGAAAGCCCTTTCCTTGTTATAGAGCCCTTAGATAGCCAGGGTTTCCAGCTGCGCCTTGGCTGCTTCCATCCCCTTGCTCTGGGCATCCGGCCCCATCCCCATCCCTTCGGCGTAGATGAAATCCACCTCTTTGATACCGATGAAACCGAGCACGGTACGCATGTAGGGGGTCACCAGATCGGTGGTGCTGCCGACGTGCATGCCGCCGCGGGGGCTGATCACCAGCGCACGGGTATTCTCAACCATGCCGACCGGGCCGGTCTCGGTGTAGCGGAAAGTAACACCGGCGCGAGCCACCAGATCGATCCAGTTTTTCAGCTGGGTCGGGATGTTGAAGTTGTACATAGGGGCAGCAATCACCACCAGATCGCTCGCTTTGAGTTCGGCGATCAGCTCGTCGGACTGGGCGATCACCGCCAGCTGACGTTCGCTCAGGTTATCACCACCGCGCAGGCCGGAGGCCAGCTCGCCATCCAGTACCGGCAGGTTGAGGGCGGCCAGATCCCGCACGGTGACGGCATCATCTTGATGGTCAGCCAGGAAACCGTCGATCAGGGCGTTGGATTGGGAATATTGACCCAGGATGCTGGATTTGAGTACGAGGATATTGGCCATGGTGAAACTCCATTTGGTTGTCGGTTGAACAGCGTTGCTGTCGATGGAGGTCACTCTAAACATTGTGCTTATTTGCTGATAGCGAAAATAGATGCTCAACTTGTTCAAAATTTTTGATGCAAGGCCATTTCCTCGCCAGCCAGCCTCGCGGCCGCGCTTCAACCCTTGGCAGAACAAACGATTGCCGTTATGATCCGCCGCACTTTTTTCCAGCGACCCGGATCCCATGATACCCTCGCGCAGGCACTCTCCTTTGGCCGGTGCAGTCTGGATGATGGTGGCAGGACTCTGCTTCGCCGCCGTCAACAGCCTGAGCCAGTATGTCAGCTTCAAACTCGGCCTTGCCTCTACCCAGGTCGCCTTCCATCAATACCTGATCGCCCTGGTCTGCCTGCTGCCCTGGCTGGTTCGTCACGGCTTGCGCCAATCCCTGATGACCAATCAGTTCCGGCTGCACCTGTTGCGGGTATTGCTGGCGGTAGTCGGCATCCAGCTCTGGCTCTGGGCACTGGCGTTCCCCGTCCCCATCTGGCAGGGGATCGCCCTGCTGATGACCTCACCGCTGTTTGCCACCCTGGGTTCTGCCCTGCTGCTCAAGGAGCAGGTGAGCCGCGCCCGCATACTGGCCACCCTGGCGGGCTTTGCCGGTGCCATGGTGATCCTCGCCCCCTGGACTGACGAATTCAACTGGGCCTCCCTGCTGCCGGTGGCGGCGGCGCTGTTCTGGGCCGGTTACTCCCTGATGGTGCGCTATCAGGCAGCCAACGAATCATCCCACACCATAGTGGTCTACCTGCTGATCTTCAGCACCCCGTTCAACGTCATGCTGGCGCTGCCGGAGTGGCAGTGGCCGAGTGAGAGCCAATGGCTGCTGGTAGCCGCCTCCGGCGTGCTGACGGCGCTGGCCCAGATGTCCATCGCCCGCGCTTACAGCGTGGCGGAGGCCTCCTTCGTACAGCCTTTCGATTTTGCCAAGCTGCCGATGAACGTGCTGGCTGGCTGGCTGGTATTTGGCTGGGCGCCCCCCGGCCGTCTGTGGCTTGGCGCCGCCATCATCATTGGCGCCATTACCTTGCTGACCCATCTGGAGCAGCGCGCTCACAAACCCGTTTCCTGAGGTACGCCATGCGTGCCTCTTTTTTTGCCCGCTATTCCCGCAATCACGTGTGCAATAGCGGCCATCAACAGTGACCAACGACATCAGGAGAGATCGTATGTTTGGAACCGCAACCCGCCCCGGTGCCACCCGTGCCCTGCTGCTGGGCTCCGGCGAACTTGGCAAGGAGGTCGCCATCGAGTTGCAACGGTTCGGGATCGAAGTGATCGCCGCCGACCGCTACCCCAATGCCCCCGCCATGCAGGTGGCCCACGCAGCCCATGTGCTGGACATGCTCGATGGCAACGCACTGCGTGCCCTGGTTGCCGAGGTTAACCCCGACCTCATCATCCCCGAGATTGAAGCGATCGCCACCGATACCCTGGCCGCTCTCGAGCAAGAGGGGGTCAAGGTAGTGCCCAACGCCTGCGCCACCCAGCTCACCATGAATCGGGAAGGGATCCGCCGCCTCGCCGCCGAGACCCTGGGTCTGCCCACCTCCCCCTACCGCTTTGCCCAGAGCAAGGAGGAGTTTGTCGCCGCCGTCGAGGCCATCGGCCTGCCCTGCGTGGTGAAACCGGTGATGAGTTCATCCGGCAAAGGGCAGAGCGTTTTGCGCGATCTCGTCAAGATCGATGACAGCTGGACTTACGCCCAGGAGGGTGGTCGCGCCGGTCGTGGCAAGGTGATCGTCGAAGGCTTCGTCCCCTTCGAATACGAAATCACCCTGCTCACGGTACGCGCCATCGATGGCATTCACTTCTGCGAGCCGATCGGCCACCGGCAGGAAGATGGCGACTACCGCGAATCCTGGCAGCCGCAGGCGATGAGCGAGCTGGCGCTGGCCCGCTCCAAAGAGGTGGCCGCCAAGGTGGTTGAAGCCCTCGGTGGTTACGGCCTGTTCGGGGTCGAACTCTTTATCAAAGGCGACGAGGTGTGGTTCAGCGAAGTCTCACCCCGCCCCCACGACACCGGCATGGTGACCCTGATCTCGCAGGATCTCTCCGAATTCGCCCTGCATGTGCGCGCCATTCTGGGGCTGCCGGTTGGCACCATCACCCAGTACGGGCCGAGCGCATCTGCCGTGGTGCTGCGCGAAGGGCACAGCCAGAATATCCGCTATCAGGGGATTTGCGAGGCGTTGGCGCTGGTGCCGGGCGCCCAGCTGCGGCTGTTTGGCAAACCGGAGATCGCCGGTCGCCGCCGTCTTGGCGTGGCGCTGGCCCGCGCAGAGGATTGCCAGGATGCGGTGGAAAACGCCAAAGCCGTGGCCGCCAGGGTCGAGGTGATGTTCTAAGGGCTTTTTTTGCCACAGCAAAACAAACGTTTGCCGATGTGATCGGGCGCAAGGGGCATGGCAATGCCCCTTTTGCATTTCCCCGTCAGGCTTATAATCCCCTCTTCAAATTTGTCAGGAGTACAAGATGTTAGCTGCCGTGATCTTCGATATGGATGGTGTTCTGATCGACTCGGAACCATTTTGGCAACGTGCCCAGATCGCCGTTTTCTCCGAACTGGGTCACCCCCACACCGTCGAGGATTGTGAATCGACCATCGGCGTGCGCATCGATCAGCTGGTCGCCCACTGGTATCGCCTGCGCCCGTGGAGCGGCCCGACCCAGGAAGAGGTGGTACAGCGCATTCTGGATCGGGTCAACGCCCTCATTCTGAGCGAAGGTCAGGCCAAAGCCGGTGTGCTGGACGCGCTCGACCTTATCGAAGCGCGCGGGCTGAAAGTGGGTCTGGCCACCTCATCCCCCTTTGCCATGGCAGAGGCGGTGCTCGGCAAACTCGGCATTCGCGATCGCTTTATGGCGGTTCACTCCGCGGAAATCGAGCGTTTCGGCAAACCGCACCCGGATGTCTATATCCACGCCGCCGAAAAGCTGGGGGTGGAACCGGTTCATTGTCTGGCCATCGAGGACAGCTTCACCGGCCTGCTGGCAGCCAAGGCGGCCTCCATGACCGCGCTGATCGTGCCGGATCCTGCTTTAGTCGGCGACCCACGCCTTGCCATCGCCAACTACCAGCTCGGCTCACTGGCCGAACTCAATAGCGAGATGCTGGACAGCTGGGTCAAATAAGCCAGCGAGAGGCGCTGATCGTTCCATGTACCCGGCGTTGGTCGGAGATCCGCGTCTGGCCATCGCCAACTACCAGCTCCGCTCACTGGCCGAGCTCAATAGCGAGATTCTGGCCAGCTGGGTCAAGTAACGCCTCCCGGCGCCTCTTAGCACACACATTCTCATGCTCACAGGGGGCATCCAGCCCCCTGTGATTGCCAAACAACCATTGGCAATCCCCTCTTTTCACCGGTCATTCGCAACCAGATTCCCCCTCTCACACACGACCCGCCCAATCAGTCGCAATCGGTCATCTCTCTGGCTTGATCTCTGTCATAAACGTGCGTTTGCTCGCGGTTAACCCCCTTCAGCCCGACTAGAATCAGGGTAGATAGGCGGCCCCAGGGCCCGAGGAGGTTATCATGATCGAGTACACCAGCAAGCGCATCGTCTGCCCCCACTGTGGCCACCACACCATGGTCGAGCTGGATGCCAGCCAGGGTGATCAGGAGTTCTACGAAGATTGCATGGCCTGTTGCAATCCGATCCATCTGCGGCTCCATCGCGACGAAGCCCGCGACTGTTTGCAGTTGTTTGTGGATGCGGACGACGAGCAGATGTTTTGAATCTATGTCCTGAACAATGGTCCTGAACAGTCGATGTCCGGAACACAGGCAACCCAACGGGTAAAATGCCAGTCAGTCAAGTCTGGCTGGCATTGTTTTTATTAGCTTTTGAATCGCTTTGCTGCCAGTGCTGCAGGTTGGTCCGAAGCGCCTCCCACCGCTCTTGCCGTATTCCTCTCGCCTTCTTGCTGCGCAGGTCAAGCCCCTGTCGGTTGCCAGCTGCGTTTCTCATCCTCCTCACTGGTTGCTCGGGAGAACTGCCCCTATAACTTGCCCAAAAGCGGAGAGTGCCGAAGGGTATCGTCAGGCCCATCAACACTGCCTGTCAGCAAGCTGACCATTGCAAACGTGATGAAGAGTATTTTGGAAACATATTCTTATTGCAGATAACAACTTGCAGATAACCACTTGCAGATAACCACTTGCAGATAACAACCAAAACCAAATCTCAAATTGGTCACTCGTTGTCAATCTGACTATGGCGCGTTAACATTCCAAATCCCCTGTATGGCAGTCAGAGAGAAAGATGATGAGTGAAGAAAACAGCACTCCTGCGCTGAATCGAGGCCCTGTTGATCACGATGTACGGGATCAGATTATGGTTGCAGCCACCGAGCATTTCCGCCGCTACGGCTATGGCAAGACCACAGTGTCTGATTTGGCAAAATCAATCGGATTTTCAAAGGCATACATTTACAAATTCTTCGCATCCAAGCAGGCGATTGGCGAGAGTATTTGTGCAAACTGCCTCGATGAAATCCAGGAGGATGTTCGAAGAGCGATTGAACAGGTTGATCAGCCGCCCGAGAAGCTGCGCCGGATGTTTCAAGAGATCATCAAGGCAAGTTGTCGGTTGTTCTCCGCTGATCGAAATCTCTATGAAATAGCGGCTTCAGCCGCAGCAGAACGCTGGCAAGCCACCCTCGTCTATGAGCAGAACATCCAGACATTACTGCAAGATATCCTGCTGGAGGGGCGTAAAACCGGTGACTTTGAGCGAAAAACCCCGTTGGATGAAATAACTGCGGCAATTTATCTTGTTATGAGGCCCTATTTAAACCCCCTCATGCTGCAACACAACTTCGACTGCATTGACAAGGCACCGACCCAGTTGTCTAACCTGGTGCTGCGCAGCCTCGCACCATAATAGTGACCATTGATCAATTTGGTCACTTGAATTACATTGCCTCCTGAACCGTTCTTCATGGAGGCTTGTGTATGTCTCGTCACCGCATACTTGCAATTATCACTTCGCTACCGCTGGCCCTGACGGCTTGTGGTGAGCAACAACCATCTGATCCACGTACGCAAGTACCGCTGGTGCGCACCGTCACGGTCCATGATGCTGAGGTTGGATCACGCTCTTTTACCGGGGTCGTCGCAGCTCGCGTTGAGAGTGACTTGGGATTTCGTGTCTCTGGCAAGGTACAGCAACGCCTCGTAGACACAGGGCAAACCGTTAAACAGGGTCAACTGCTGATGCGTATTGACCCTGTTGATTTGAAACTCGCCGCACACGCACAACAGGCGTTCGTTGCGGCGGCCAGAGCAAGAGCGAAACAAACCGCGGAAGATGAAATCCGTTACCGAAATTTACGCGGCACAGGTGCGATCTCTGTTGCCACTTACGATCAGGCCAAGGCGATGATGGAGACAGCCCAAGCCGAACTGCGAGCCGCTGAAGCACAAGCGGCTGTGGCCCGTAATTCCACCGGTTATACAGATCTGATCGCCGATGTTGATGGCACCGTAATCGCAACGCTGGTGGAGCCTGGGCAAGTCGTTAATGCCGGACAAGCCGTTGTGCGCATTGCCCACGCGGGGGCGCGTGAAGCCGTCATTCAATTGCCAGAAATATTGCGCCCGCCATTGGGATCCCTGGGTCAGGCAACACTCTTCGGAAGGCGCGATGGCACATCGGCGGCAACGTTAAGGCAGCTGTCGGACGCAGCAGACCCGAGCACTCGCACCTTTGAAGCACGATATGTGCTGACGGGTTCACTGCAAAATGCACCTTTGGGCTCCACGGTTACCCTCCATCTGACCGAGGATCCGGTTGCGGCAACTGCGGGCATTCAGATCCCGGTCAGCGCCTTGTTCGATACCGGTAAAGGCCCTGGCGTGTGGCGTGTCCACGGCCAACCGACAAGGGTCTCATGGAGCCCTATTACGGTGTTGAACCTTGGCAGTGACGCTGCCCGCGTTGCAGGCCATATCAAGCAAGGCGATCTGGTGGTCGCCATGGGTGCGCACTTGCTCCATGAAGGGGAGTTGGTACGCACGCTCGCCCCCTCTGCCGATGTGACAACAGAGGATGCACGCCCATGAGCGAACGCCGCTTCAATCTGTCGGCGCTTGCGGTACGCGAACGCGCCATCACGCTGTTTCTGATCCTGCTGATCTCGCTGGGCGGGGTCACGGCCTTCTTCAAACTGGGGCGGGCCGAGGATCCCTCATTCACCATCAAGGTCATGACCATCATCACCGCCTGGCCCGGCGCCACTGCGCAGGAGATGCAAGATCAGGTCGCCGAGAAGATCGAAAAGCGACTGCAGGAGCTGCGCTGGTATGACCGCAGCGAAACCTACACCCGTCCGGGGCTGGCCTTCACCACGCTGACCTTGCTGGATAGCACCCCGCCGTCGCAAGTACAGGATGAGTTCTATCAAGCCCGTAAAAAGGTCGGCGACGAAGTGCGCAATCTGCCACCCGGCGTGATGGGGCCATTTCTCAACGATGAATATGCCGATGTGACCTTTGCCCTGTTCGCACTCAAGGCAAGGGGCGTACCGCAGCGTGAGCTGGTCCGGGATGCGGAAATGCTACGCCAGCGCTTGCTGCATGTGCCCGGGGTGAAGAAGGTCAACATCGTTGGCGAGCAGTCCGAGCGGATCTATGTCGAGTTTTCCCATGAGCGCCTGGCCACGTTAGGCATCAGCCCGCAAGACGTGTTCGCAGCCCTGAACGGCCAGAATGCCTTGACGCCAGCCGGCGCCATCGAAACCAGGGGACCAGAGGTGTTCATTCGCCTGGACGGCGCCTTTGACGAGCTGCAAAAAATACGCGACACCCCCGTCGTGGCGCAGGGACGCACGCTGACGCTATCTGATATCGCAACGGTGAAACGGGGTTATGAAGATCCGGCGACCTTGCTCATCCGCAACGGCGGTGAACCTGCGCTGCTGCTGGGGGTCGTGATGCGCGACGGCTGGAACGGGCTCAATCTGGGCGAAGCCCTGGATAACGAAATCACCGCTATCAATGCCGAGCAACCGCTGGGCATGAGCTTGAGCAAGGTGACCGACCAGGCCATCAACATCAGTTCGGCGGTCGATGAGTTCATGATCAAGTTTTTCGCGGCGGTACTCGTGGTCATGCTGGTGAGTTTTGTCAGCATGGGCTGGCGTGTTGGTGTCGTGGTCGCCGCGGCCGTGCCATTGACGCTGGCTGTGGTCTTTGCCGTGATGCTCGCGACCGGCAAGAACTTCGACCGCATCACCCTGGGGTCACTGATCCTGGCCCTGGGGTTGCTGGTGGATGACGCCATCATCGCCATCGAAATGATGGTGGTGAAAATGGAAGAGGGCTATGACCGTATCGCGGCGTCGGCTTACGCCTGGAGTCACACCGCAGCGCCCATGCTCTCTGGCACCTTGGTCACGGCCGTCGGATTCATGCCCAATGGCTTTGCGCGCTCCTCGGCGGGTGAGTACACCAGCAACATGTTCTGGATCGTCGGCATCGCGCTGATTGCCTCCTGGGTAGTGGCCGTGGTGTTCACGCCATACCTCGGGGTCAAGCTGTTACCCGATGTCAAGAAAGTCGCAGGCAGCCACCATGCTCTCTACAACACGCCGTACTATCACCGCTTTCGCAAACTGCTGGGCAACGTCATCGCCCGCAAGTGGCTCGTGGCAGGCTCGGTGAGCGCGCTGTTCGTCGCATCGGTGCTGGGTATGAGCATGGTGAAGAAGCAGTTCTTCCCGATCTCGGACCGCCCTGAAGTCCTGATCGAAGTACAGATGCCCTATGGCACCTCGATTACCCAGACCAGCTTGGCGGCAGACAAGGTGGAAGCCTGGCTGGCCAGGCAGGAGGAGGCCAGGATCGTCACCGCCTACATCGGCCAGGGTGCTCCCCGTTTCTTTTTCTCGATGGGACCTGAGCTGCCCGATCCGTCGTTTGCCAAGATAGTGGTACGGACGGACAACCAGAACGAACGCGAAGCGTTAAAACTAAGACTACGCCAAGCCATTGCCGAGGGACTGGCCCCCGAGGCACGTGTTCGCGTCACCCAACTGGTGTTCGGCCCCTACTCGCCCTTCCCTGTGGCCTACCGGGTGGCAGGACCGGATCCGGCTGTGCTGCGCAACATTGCGGCTGACGTGCAACAGATCATGCACGCCAGTCCACTGATGCGCACGGTCAACACTGACTGGGGAGCCCGCGTGCCGACGCTGCACTTCACTTTGCAACAGGATCGACTGCAAGCGCTGGGGCTGAACTCAAGCTCGGTGGCACAGCAACTGCAATTCCTGCTCAGCGGCATACCGGTCACTGCGGTGCGGGAAGACATTCGCACGGTACAGGTCGTTGCGCGATCGGCGGGCAACAACCGGCTCGATCCGGCCAGAATTGGCGATTTCACACTGGTTGGAGCCAATGGACAGCGGATCCCGTTGTCGCAAGTGGGCAAGGTCGATGTCCGCATGGAAGAGCCGGTCATGCGCCGACGCGATCGGGTACCGACCATCACGGTACGGGGTGATATCGCCGAAAACTTGCAGCCGCCAGACGTATCGACGGCGATCACCCGGCAATTGCAACCCCTCATCGCTGCGCTGCCAGCTGGTTACAGCATCGTAGAGGCCGGATCCATCGAAGAGTCAGGCAAGGCAATGGCGGCCATGTTGCCAGTCTTCCCCATCATGCTGGCCATCACCTTGCTCATCATCATCCTGCAGGTGCGCTCGATGGCGGGCATGGTCATGGTCTTTCTGACCAGTCCGCTGGGTCTGATCGGCGTGGTGCCGACACTGTTGCTGTTCCAGCAGCCCTTCGGCATCAATGCGCTGGTTGGCCTGATTGCACTGTCGGGCATCCTGATGCGCAACACGCTGATATTGATCGGGCAGATCCGTGAAAACGAGCAGGCCGGGCTAGACCCTTTCCATGCGCTCGTTGAAGCGACCGTGCAGCGTGCTCGTCCGGTCATTCTGACTGCGTTGGCGGCGATCCTCGCCTTTATTCCGCTAACCCATTCGGTGTTTTGGGGAACGCTGGCTTACACGCTGATCGGCGGCACCTTTGCGGGCACGATCCTGACGCTCGTGTTCCTGCCCGCCATGTATTCCATCTGGTCCAGGATCCAGCCTGGTTGAAACAGGGATCAGCAAAACGTTGGAATGAGATAAACCCCGTCCTGGTGCTGAAGGTTATCGATGCCTCTTCGAGCAGGCAGATACAAATGAGATGCGCGCTCACCGCCCTGACACGGCACAGTGCCAGGGCGGTGATACCACTATTGGCGCGCCGCCAGCACCCGCTCCACGGTATCGACGATGGCCTGGGTCTGGGGATCGATCTCGATATTGGTCTGCCAACCCGCCTTGACCCAACCGAGGTTGGTGCGGGCCAGGGTCTCGGGGATCAGATGAACGCAAAACTCCCGCTCGCGCACCTCACCGATGGTCAGACTGATGCCATCAATGCCGATGTAGCCCTTGGTCAGCACATATTTCATCAACTCGGGGGCGAGGCGATACCACACCTGACGGTTGTTGGGGGTGTCGATCACCGAGGTGACCTCTGCCATGCCGATGATATGACCGGACATGGCATGACCGCCGATCTCATCACCAAAGCGGGCGGCCCGCTCCACATTGACCTTGTCCCCCACCTGCAACAGGCCGAGGTTGGTGAGGCGCAGGGTCTCCTGCATCAGATCGAAGCTGACCAGCGCCCCCTCGACCCGGGTGACGGTCAAGCAGCAGCCGTTGTGGGCAACCGAGGCACCGAGGGCCAGCCCTTCCCCCCACGCCGGGCTCGGCATGCGGATCACATGGGTACGGAAGTTGGGTTGCTGCTCGATGGCCACCAGTTCGGCGGTCCCCTGCACTATGCCAGTGAACATCTCTCGTCTCCTGCGACGGCAAAAAGGGCAGGTTAACCTCGGGCAGAGAGTGAGACAAGGGTACCGGCTGACAAGCTTGCGCCCGATCGCTATAGTGACGCCGTTCACATCCGGGTAAACAAGGAAAAAAGAAATGCAGGTATATCAATGTTGTGAAGCTATTCGCATCGCCTATAACCAGATCGGCTCCGGCGAGCAGGGCTATGTGCCAAACGCCATTGCCGCCACCATCCGCGCTCTCAACGCGGTAGCCGCCGATGAGCGGGTACCCGCCGAACTGCGTGAGCAGGCTGCCTATGCCGCGGCCAACCTGCTGATCAGCGATCACGAAGACGCCTGATCCTGCCCCCCGGGGCGGCAACTATTTCGTCCTGGATGAATTTCAGGCTAGAATGCCTCCCCCACCCTTTGCACTTTCGTCCGAAAGTGCAAAGGCTCTTCCCGATTTCCGCTCTTTTTTACTCTTATCTGATCCACTCGGAGGTGTCAGTGCAACGTTATTGGTCCGAGGCGAAGCAGCTCGTCCGTCTAGCCAGCCCCATTCTGGTCGCCCAGGTGGCCCAGGTCGCCATGAACTTCGTCGATACCGTGATGGCGGGACAGGTGAGCGCGGTCGATCTGGCGGCCGTGTCGGTGGCGTCCAGCTTCTGGCTACCGGTGATCCTGCTGGTGCAGGGCATCATCATGGCGCTGACCCCCATCGTCTCCCAGCTTAACGGTGCTCGCAAACGGGAAGAGTTGCGCCCGGCCGTTCATCAGGGCTTCTGGCTGACACTGATCGTCACACCGCTGGCAATGATCGCGCTCTATTACAGCCCGCTGGCGTTGCAATTTATGGATGTGGAGCCGGTGATGGCCGCCAAGACCAGCGGCTATCTGCATGCCATTCTGTGGGGCCTGCCCGCCTTTGCGATGTTCCAGGTGCTGCGCAACTTCAGCGAAGGGCTCTCCCACACCATGCCCACCATGGTGATCGGCTTTGTCGGGCTGGCGGTCAATATTCCCGCCAACTACATCTTCATTCACGGCCACTTCGGCATGCCGAAACTGGGCGGGGTGGGTTGTGGTGTGGCCACCGCCATCGTACTGTGGGCCATGCTGCTGGCGATGATCCTCTATGTGAAGCTCTCCCGTCACTTCACCGAGATCCGTCTCTTCTCCCAGCTGGCTCGCCCCAACGGCAGCCAAATCTGGCGCCTGTTTCGCTTGGGCTTCCCCATCGCCATGGCGATCTTCTGCGAGGTGACCCTGTTTGCCGTGGTGGCGCTGATGCTGGCCCCCTTTGGCGCCGAAACGGTGGCGAGCCACCAGATTGCGCTCAACTTCTCCAGTCTGGTCTTTATGCTGCCACTCTCCATCGGGGTGGGTGTCACCATCCGGGTGGGCCACAGCATCGGTGAAGGCCAGCCCCATCACGCCCGGGTGGCCGCCCGCACCGGTCTTATGCTGGGCGTGAGTGTCGCTGCACTCACCGCTACGGTGACCGTGCTGCTACGGGAGCACATCGCCAGCATCTATACCGATGACCTGCAGGTGATCGCCCTGGCGGCCACCTTGCTGTTCTTCGCAGCCATCTACCAGCTCTCCGATTCGGTGCAGGTGGTCGCGGCCGCTGCGCTGCGCGGTTACAAGGATACCCAGGCGATCTTCTACGTCACCATCGTCGCCTACTGGGGACTGGGGCTGCCCACCGGCATGATCCTGGGTCTGACCGACTGGCTGGTACCGCGGATGGGGCCGCAGGGCTTCTGGATTGGCTTTATCGTCGGCCTCACCAGTGCCGCCCTGATGCTGGGGGCGAGATTGCGCTACATCTACGGCCGTTTTGCTACCCCGGAGGCCTGCACCTCCCTGTCACGGGCCCAGTAACAGGGCACGGGAAGCGACAACTCGCCTGCAAAATCAACAGGCTGCGCAAGAACTGGGCAAACAGTCTCCTTTGTGCATATGGCCTGTTGACAGCCTTGGGGGGCATGGGTAGTATGCCGACCACGTCAGCAGCGCTGGCGTAGTGAAGTAAGAGAAAGTGGGTTTATAGCTCAGTTGGTTAGAGCACTACCTTGACATGGTAGGGGTCGTTGGTTCGAATCCAATTAAACCCACCACTTTGCTGTGATGCGTCCTTAGCTCAGCTGGTTAGAGCACCACCTTGACATGGTGGGGGTCGGTGGTTCGAATCCACTAGGACGCACCATTACAGAACACTGATTATGCGTCCTTAGCTCAGCTGGTTAGAGCATCACCTTGACATGGTGGGGGTCGGTGGTTCGAATCCACTAGGACGCACCATTCAGTTTGAAAGAAATGCAGATGTGGGTTTATAGCTCAGTTGGTCAGAACACTACTTTGACATGGCATATGCGGTGTCGTTGGTTCGAATCAATTTGAGCGCAGATGTGGGTTTATAGCTCAGTTGGTTAGAGCACTACCTTGACATGGTAGGGGTCGTTGGTTCGAATCCAATTAAACCCACCACTTTCCTGCAACAAGCATTAAAAAGTCGCATTGCGCGCCCTGCGTCCTTAGCTCAGCTGGTTAGAGCATCACCTTGACATGGTGGGGGTCGGTGGTTCGAATCCACTAGGACGCACCAAATTAAAAAAGCCCGCTCATCGAGCGGGCTTTTTGCATTCTGTCCAGTCACTCCCCTACCCCGCCAATCCGTTCAATACCGACCGGGCAATGGCGCAGAGCCTTGTTCCAATAAAAAGCCCGTGTCATCCGATAAACGACACGGGCCGGGTAGACGCCGCCAGATCCTCAGCTCTGCACGGCAATCTCGTACTTCTTTATCTTGCGATAGAGGGTGGCAATCCCTATCCCCAGCGCCTGTGCGGCCAGTTTCTTGTTGCCAAGCCGCTGCAGGGTCTCTTCAATCATCTGTTTTTCCATGCTCTCAAGGCCGCTCTCACCCGGGACGGAGTCAGGCAGCTTCTCCGACATAGCCGCGAGCGGTGCGGCGGCAGGGACATTGAACGCCGCATCCAGGTTGGTCACCGGGATCGACTGAGCGGTGACGCGATGGGGCTCCTGATTGCGGATGATATTGGGGGGCAGCAGGCTGGCGTCGATCACCTCGCCCGCCTGGCTGACGTTGACCAGATATTCGATGAGGTTGCTGAGCTCACGCACGTTGCCCGGCCAGCGATACCCCTTGAGCAGTGCCATCACCTCGGGCGCCAGACCGGGATAGACGATGCCAATGCGGCTGGTGTGCAGGTTGAGGAAGTAGTGGGTCAGCAGCTCCACGTCCCCTTCCCGCTCCCGCAGCGGCGGCAGGTTGAGGGGGATGACGTTGATGCGGTAGTAGAGATCCTCACGAAACTTCCCTTCGGCGATGTATTGATCGAGATGCTGGTGGGTGGCGGCGATGATGCGGATATCCACCGGCACCGGCCGGCTGGCCCCGATAGGGGTCACCTCCCGCAGCTCCAGCACCCGCAGCAGCTTGGCCTGCATGGTGAGCGGCATGTCGCCAATCTCGTCGAGGAACAGGGTACCCTGATGGGCCGCCTGAATCAGGCCCTGCTTGCCGCCGCTGGAGGCGCCGGTAAAGGATCCCTTCACATAGCCAAACAGCTCGCTCTCGAGCAGTTGTTCGGGAATGGCGGCGCAGTTAATGGCGATGAAAGGTTTATCCTGACGGGGACTCAAGCGATGGACGGCGCGGGCCACCACCTCTTTACCGGTGCCGCTCTCGCCGCAGATCAGCACGCTGGAGGGACTCTGGGCGATGCGGTGCAACAGCCGCTTGAGGGTGCGCATCGGCTTGCTCTCGCCGATCAACTGATCGATCCGCACATCCGGATCTGGCTCCTGAACCAGACCGGAGTGGGATTGGTGAAAGGCCATCAGAAAGAGCTGCTGGCCCTGCACATGGTGCAGCTGGCCGATGATCAGCTCCTGACGTCCTTCGAAGGTGATGATGTGCTGGATATGGCCACTCAGTCCCTGGCGGGAGAAGGTAAGCGGGCGGATCCCCACTTCGCGCCCCTGCAGTTGTTCCTGCTGGCAACCCAGATGATGGAGCGCCGCCTCGTTGGCATAGAGCAGTTGACTCTTGTCATCGAGCAGCAGGCAACCCTGATCCATGTTGGTCATCAGATTGAGGAACACCTTGTTGACCCCGTCCGACAGCCCGCGCGAATCGAGCAATTTGGCCACAAAGATGGTGGAGATGTGGCGCACATAGTCACACACATCCTGCAGATTGTTGTTGAGGCGCGCCTGCTGCTCGTCGCTGAAGGCCACCAGACTGATCACCCCGATACAGCGCTCGTCCACCATGATGGGCACCCCGAGGAAGGCGCGCTCACGGCAGCTCTCCTTGCAGGTACAGCCGTCACACACCGGATCATCGCTGGTGTGGGTAACTATCTTCTCCCGCTGGTTATCAATCACATAGCGCAGCAGGCGGGAATCCCCCTCCAGCTGACGTCCGAAGAACTTGCCATAGGGCCCGGTGCCAGCCACCCGAACCATATCGGCATCCACAATCTCGACCTCAAGCTGCAGCACACTCGCCAGCATCTTGGCAAAGCGCAAGATGGTCGGCTGGATCTGCATCAACAGACACTGGTTGCTCACGGATCTCATCCATCATTCCTTTTTGTTCTTGTTATCCTCCCCCTAAAGGGAGCCATGCTGGCCAGATACTAAGGGATATCAGGGGGAACTACTTCGGGGGGGATCACGAAAAGGGAAAATGTCCCGCATCCTCCGCGACTTCAGAGGCACAGATAAAATTCAATAAAAACATAAAGATGAAAACACATGCAGTGAGATAAACCACTCGGGTCAGCCAAGCCTGCTGATCTGCGGACTCCATCGACGGATCATGCTGACTGTGGGGAAAACAACCTCTGATATTACATTTGGCTCACGCGCCGCGTACCTGTTTCAAGACTTGGCACTCATGGTCGAAATCCGCTTTATCTTGCGGCTGAATGTAACTTTGCCAGCGGGCAAACAGCTCGGCCGTCGGATAACGATGCAGACGAATACCGGTGCGATAGAGTTTGGGAAAAAGTGGGTCTGGCTGGGATCTCACGACCAGACCGCGCAGCTTCTCGCCAGAG
Source organism: Aeromonas allosaccharophila (assembly GCF_000819685.1). Classification (GTDB taxonomy): domain Bacteria; phylum Pseudomonadota; class Gammaproteobacteria; order Enterobacterales; family Aeromonadaceae; genus Aeromonas; species Aeromonas allosaccharophila. The sequence goes on from NZ_CDBR01000066.1 coordinate 118,475, forward strand.
GGAATGGCAATCACCAGCTCATCACCCTCTTTCAACCGTATGGCCCCCAGAATACCGATGCCGCCGATGGCTATGTCGCGCACCACCACATAGGGCACCGGGTTGAGCAACTCCAAAAACCAGTTGCGACGGCGACATTCTGCCTTGTAACCACCCCCACTGAGGATAAAACGGCGGTGTCTGCGCCAGTCATAACCGGTAGGTAATGCCGGGTCATAGCGCGATTTTGCCTGCCCCACAGGATCAGATTGCTCACTTGTGCTCATCCGGTTTCCCTCACTGGCATTGGTTAAACAGTGTCAGTCAGCTCTTTTTATACTATAGCTGTCGCCGTTAGCCATGGGGCTCAGGGTCGGATACGGGGACGACAGATGTATCACGGAGGCAATGATGGGCAGAGATGGCATGGAAGAGCTTGCTGATCCTGATAGGCTAACTTTCCCCTGCAAGGATGAGATGCGAGCGACTGTGACTCGGTTCGATCAAGCAATTGGCCAGTGAGTCGCACCAATGCAATCTGGCTTAGCCAGGCAGATGAAGTGCCAACCAGACCGCCAGCGGGATCACCAGTACAGAGAGGGCATTACCGCCGAGCACGATACTGGCCACCTTTTCCGGCTGACAGTGATACTGCTCGCAGAGCATGTAATTCAAGACCGCAGGGGGCAAGGAAACCGACAACATCAACAGCGGGATCCACTCCGTCTTGAGCGGCAACAGCCAGATCGCCAGCAGCAGCGACAATCCCCCCGCCAGCAGATAGAGCAGGTTGCACTTGAGCGCGAGGCCCAGGTGATCAAGTTCTCCCTCCATCAGGCGAATACCCAGCGCAAAGAGCATCAGGGGCACCGAGATCTGGCCGAGCAGCGAGGCCGTGGTCACCACATATTCCGGCAGCGTAATGTGCAGGTTGGCCACCAGCAAACCGGCCAGCGCGGCCCACAGTACCGGGCTGCGCAGCCACAGCCAGCGGGAGGTATTGGCCGATAGGATAAACATGCCGACCGAGAAGTGCAGCAGATTGGAGAGCACAAAGAGGATCACGATGGCCCCCAGTTGCTGCTCGCCAAATGCCAGCACCATCAAGGGGATACCAAGATTGCCGGTATTTCGGAACATGGCGGGCAAGATCAGGGCTGCCCGCTCAATCCCTTTGAGTTTGAGCAGCGCGAGCAGCAGACCGGGTAACAGAATAACCAGCGCCCCCGCCGCAATCAGCGGCATATGCTCCGCCAGCGCCAGCGGATACTTGACCAGCGCGGAGAAGACCAGCGCCGGGGTAAACAGCTCGATATTGGCCCGATTGACGTAACCGAGCGCGGCCCCCGGTCGCAATCGCCCATAGAGGGCGCCGAGCCCGACCACACCGAACACCGGAATGACGATATTGAGCAAGGCGCTGAACATGGGCGGCGTCCGTTACAGTTCGCGGGCCGGTTTGCCCATCAGCACCACCGGATCCAGCGTCACTTCCAGTGCGCCGTTACTGACCCAGAGCTGACCATCGGAAATGGTGCAAGTGAGTTGCATGGTGCGCTCGACCATGGCGGTGAGCGGCAGAGTCTGGCTGTCGGAGAGTTCGATGATGCTGAGGTTGTCATGCTGGCTCAGCTTGCCCTGGTTCTGCTTCCACCAAACGCTGGTGCCACGACCACCGTAGAGATAGAGCACCACCTGACGGGCGCGGTTACAGGCCTTTTTCAGCCGTTTTTCATCGGGTTGGCCCAGCTCGATCCAGAGCTCTATTTCGTCCGAGTAGTTCTTGCACCAGAGCTCGGGTTCATCATCGGCGCTCAATCCCTTGGTGAATTCCAGTCGCTCGGCAGCGTGCCAGGCAAAGGCCGCCAGCCGGATCATCATCCGCTCATCGGTTTCGGAGGGGTGGCGGGCCAGCGTGAGGGAGAAGTCCTGATACAGATTGCGATCCATATCAGACAAACTGATCTGGGCCTTGAATACGGTTGCCTTGAGAGCCATAGAAAACCTTGAACACCTGGATAAGAGAAAGATGATTGAAAAATACGGGCGCCAGTGTAATCAAAATCGGCGACGGGTTCGACCATCCTGACCAAACATTTCCCCTTCCCTGTCGGGATAAGTGCTTTAAAAGACACAAAAAACAAATGCCAGTCCGAAGACTGGCATTTGGCGGCATGAGAAGCGACTCACTTCTCGGCGGACTGTACTCCAAACGCGTTCAGCAGCATGCAACAGGTCACTGCCACCGCCACGAATCCGCTCAGAAAGATAAAGGGCATGGCCCCGTATCCCAGTACTGTCCAGATGGTGTGTTCAAGAAGACTCATTGTTGTGTCCTTCATCCGGTGAAAGGTGTGTTCCTTCTGGCGGATATTGGCTCCGCTCTTGATGCCTCCATTTGACCTCAATCAGCGGTTGGGTCCTATGCCACCAAAGTGATAAATGCAGGGTTCATTTGCGCTGGATCAAACTTTTTGGCCAAATATCCATGCAGTTCAAGCAATTACCACCGCCAATCAAGCATAGACACAAACCGGCAGGATAAAAAAACGCGCCGGATGGCGCGTTTCTTGGACAGCACAGGCAAGGGATCAGTTGTCGCACAGATCGCTTGGCATGTCCTGACGCAGGCGGGTCCACAACTTGCCGGACTCGATACCGTACTGACGCACCGTCATGAACACGGCTTCGTGGTTCTTGGTCTCGGCCAGATTGAGCAGGGTCTTGTAGTAGGCATCTGCGGTCTCGCGAGCCTGCTTGTCGGAGAAGTAATAGCTGCCGACCCGGCTATACAACCCTTTGAAACCGTTCAGGATCAGGGCGTAGATCGGATTGCCGGAAGCAAACGCCAGCTGGTGGTGCAGGCGATAATCGAACTCGGCATAAGCCTGTGCGTTGTTCTCGACCCCATCGGCGCCACGCAGGATCTCGGCGGCCTGCTCCGGATTGTGACGGATCGCCCCGCGAATAAAGATGGTGCAGATGTGGGTCCGGGCGGAGAGCAGCTGGGCTACCAGATCCGGCACCTTGTCCTGATCCAGACGAGCCAGCGTCTCCAGAATATTGAGGCCGGAGGTTTCCCAGAAATTGTTCACCTTGGTCGGCTTGCCATGCTGGATGGTCAACCAGCCATCACGGGCCAGTCGCTGCAGCACTTCGCGCAAGGTAGTCCGCGTCACCCCGATCAACTCGGATAATTCACGCTCGGCGGGCAGAATAGATCCGGGAGGAAAGCGATTGTTCCAGATGGACTCGATGATGTATTCCTCGGCAAACCCTGCTGGGCTCTGCGCTTTTATAACCATGAATTGACTCTGTTGTAATGCGTAAAAAGGCTGACGAATGATATCAAAGCGCAGATGGCTGGCAAGCATAAGGTCAGTCCTCTGCTCACATATGGCAAATATAGTGTTAGTAATATGTATTTAATCACCACAGGGGAGCCAGCCAGCCCCGACAAGGTGGTTATAAAACAGGCACATGGGCAGAGATCCATCGGCTATCATTTATAATCGTCACGCTTTTTGATTAAAATCACGAGGAATCAGACAGATAAAGGCCAACATCCGGAGGCACAGGTCGAATCATCCTTGACTGCATAGAAGCAGATCCTAACAACAAAGTTGAGACCCATTATCATGCCAATAAGCCTAGGGCAGGCATTCGCCAAGAACTTCTTGGGCAATGCACCACAATGGTACAAAAGCGCCATCTTGCTATTTCTGGTGATCAACCCGATCGCCTTCCACCTCGATCCTTTCATTGCGGGCTGGTTACTGGTCGTTGAGTTTATCTTCACCCTGGCCATGGCCCTCAAGTGCTACCCCCTGCAACCGGGCGGTCTGCTCGCTATCGAAGCCGTGTTGATCGGCATGACCTCCGCCGATCAGGTCAAGCACGAGCTGGTCGCCAATATCGAAGTGCTGCTGCTGCTGGTGTTCATGGTGGCAGGCATCTATTTCATGAAGCAGCTGCTGCTCTATGTCTTCACCAAGCTGCTGATCGGGGTGCGATCCAAGATCCTGCTCTCCCTCTCCTTCTGTCTGGTGTCCGCCTTCCTGTCGGCCTTTCTCGACGCCCTGACCGTGATTGCGGTGGTGATCAGCGTCGCCACAGGCTTTTACGCCATTTATCACAAGGTCTCTTCCGGCAAGGAGTTCGGCCATCCCCACGACCATAGCCATGACGAGGAAGTCGCCGAGCGCAATCGCCAGGATCTCGACGATTTTCGCGCCTTCCTGCGCAGCCTGATGATGCATGCCGCCATCGGTACCGCCTTGGGCGGTGTCTGCACCCTGGTGGGCGAGCCGCAAAACCTCATCATCGGCGAGCAAGCTGGCTGGAACTTCGGCGAATTTGCCATTCGCATGTCCCCCGTGACCATCCCGGTATTTATCTGCGGTCTGCTGACCTGCGTGTTGGTGGAACAGTTCCGCTGGTTTGGCTATGGCGCCCGCCTGCCGGACACGGTTCGCGCCATCATGGAGGAGTACAACCGCTACGAAGAGGCAAAACGCAGCCAGCAAGACAAGGCCAAGCTGATCGTTCAGGCATTGATTGCGGTCTGGCTGATCGTCGGTCTGGCCATGCACCTGGCAGCCGTTGGCCTGATTGGCCTCTCGGTCATCGTGCTGGCGACCTCCCTGACCGGGATCACCGAGGAGCACTCGCTGGGTAAAGCCTTCCAGGAGGCACTGCCCTTCACCGCCCTGCTGGCCGTCTTCTTCAGCGTGGTCGCCGTCATCATCGATCAGCAGCTGTTCAAACCGGTGATCCAGCTGGTACTGGCAGCCAAACCGGAGAATCAGCTGGCCCTCTTCTATCTGGCCAACGGGGTGCTCTCCATGGTCAGTGACAACGTCTTCGTCGGCACCGTCTACATCAACGAGGTGAAGACTGCGCTGATCAATGGTGCCATCGACCGCGCCCAGTTCGATCTGCTGGCGGTGGCCATCAACACCGGTACCAACCTGCCATCGGTCGCCACCCCCAATGGTCAGGCCGCCTTCCTGTTTATGCTCACCTCTGCATTGGCGCCGCTGCTGCGTCTCTCTTATGGCCGCATGGTCTGGATGGCGCTGCCCTATACCATAGTGCTGGGACTGGTCGGCTTCTTCGCCGTGGAGTTGCTGCTCGCCCCGACCACCGAGTGGTTCTATCAGCACGGATGGCTGGTGATGGAGAGTGCGCTGCCGGCAGTGCAGCCAGCGCTTCATTAATCCGTGACTACGGATCCCGGGGGCCCTTCAGGGCCCTTTTCTTTTCTGCCCCGCTCTGCTCTAATTCAGCCACTGTTTTTTCTGAGAGATCAATGAGATGATCGAGTTTCTCCGCCGTATCGCAGCCCATCGGCTGGCTTGGGGTCTGCTGGCAGCATCAGCCCTGTTCCTCGAGTTGTGCGCCCTCTTCTTCCAACATGTGTTGGGCCTCTCCCCGTGCGTAATGTGCGTTTACGAACGGTTGGCGACCCTGGGTGTGCTGGCCGCCGGTCTGCTCGGCATGGTGGCGCCGGATAAGTGGTATGTTCGCTGGAGCGCCATGCTGCTGTGGGGCTACAGTGCTTTCCGCGGCTTCCAGCTGGCCCTCCAGCATGTGGACTATCAGGTTAACCCCTCCCCGTTCAACGTCTGCAGCCCGTTTGCCGACTTCCCGAGTTGGGCCCCGCTCGATCAGTGGCTCCCCTGGCTCTTTATGCCAGAAGGGGATTGTGCCCAGATCACCTGGCAGTTCTTCGGTTACTCCATGCCCCAGTGGCTGGTCGTCATCTTCGCCGCCTATCTGCTGGTCTTCACCGTGGTGACCATCGGCAATCTGGTGAAAGGACGCTGCTGCAACTGATCTGCATCTCTGCGTGGAACTAAAAAGGGGGAGCCATCGTGGCTCCCCCTTCTCGTTCTGGCTGACCGTATTTTGTCTGACCGTCGATTACGCCTTGGCAGCGCCCATCTTGGCCTTGACCGCGCCAATCACCATGGGCAACAGCGAGATGCCGATGATGCCGAAGATCAGCAGGGTAAAGTTCTGACGCACCACCGGCAAATTGCCGAAGAAGTGGCCGGCATAAACGAAGGAGAGTACCCACAGTAGACCGCCGACCAGATTGAACGCCAGGAAGCGCGGATAGGTCATGGCCCCCATCCCAGCCACGAACGGTGCAAAGGTCCGCACGATGGGCAGGAAGCGGGTGATGATGATGGTCTTGCCGCCATGCTTGGCGTAGAAGGCATGGGTTTTGTCCAGATAGTCGCGACGGAAGATCTTGGAGTCAGGATTGCGGAACAGTTGCTCACCGAAGAAGTGACCGATGGTGTAGTTGACCACATTGCCGAGCACGGCCGCGATGATCAGTACCCCGGCCAGGGTGTGAACATCCAGCACGCTGCCCACGGTGAGGGCACCGGCGGCAAACAGCAGGGAGTCACCCGGCAGGAACGGCGTCACTACCAGCCCGGTTTCACAGAAGATGATCAGAAACAGGATGGCGTAAACCCAGACGCCATAGTTCTCGAACAGCTCTTTCAAATGCACGTCAACGTGCAGGATAAAGTCGATAGCAAAGAGGATCAGATCCATTTTTTCCATACCCATAAAGTGAACGGCGTGGAGTCTACGCCAATGCGATCCGGGTCACAATCTTCGGGACTGCCTCTTTTTCATCCCGCTGTGGCAGACGTCAAATAAAACCGTTTTACCGCAGCTTGCCACGCGATGCATCAGGAGCAACCCGAAGAAGCGGACCACCCTATCGATGAGGCGCTTGCTCCAGATCGCTGCGCACAGCGACGGGCAGGCAACGCTCCCAGCCCCACAACAACACCAGCAGCAGGGTCACATCATCGAGCCAGCCCAGCAGGGGCACCACGTCGGGAACAAGATCCACCGGACTGATGCCATAGAGCAGTATAAGGATCACCAGTCCCTTCGCCCACCAGGGGGTGGCAGGGTGGCGAAAGCCCTGATAGAGACGACGCAGTCGTTGCCAGATCAGCCAGCGCTTGCCACTCATGACTCGATCAACTCGCTGCGCAGCCGCTGGATCTGATCCCGCAGTGCCGCCGCCTGTTCAAACTCCAGATCCCGGGCATGCTGGAACATCTGCTCTTCCATCCGTTTGATCTCTTTGGCAATCTCGCTGGCTGAGCGGGCGTGGTACTCCCCTTGCGGCTCGGCGGCCTTGCGACTCCCCTTGCCTGCTTTGCCTGCACTGCGGCTGCCCCCCATGTCCATCACGTCCCCCACCGACTTGTTGAGCCCCTTGGGGGTGATGCCGTGCTTGAGGTTATGGGCATGCTGCAGGGCACGGCGCCGCTCGGTCTCCTCGATCGCCACCTTCATTGAGTTGGTGATGGTATCGCCGTAGAGAATGACCTTGCCGTTGAGGTTGCGCGCCGCGCGGCCAATGGTCTGGATCAGCGAGCGGGTCGAGCGCAGGAAGCCCTCTTTATCCGCATCCAGAATCGCCACCAACGACACCTCCGGCATGTCGAGACCTTCCCGCAGCAGGTTGATACCCACCAGCACATCGAACTTGCCAAGACGCAGATCACGGATGATCTCCACCCGCTCGACTGTATCGATGTCGGAGTGGAGATAGCGCACCTTGACGTCGTGCTCCGCCAGATACTCGGTCAAGTCTTCCGCCATCCGCTTGGTCAGGGTGGTCACCAGCACTCTCTCCTCGACGGCGACCCGCTTGCGGATCTCGGAGAGCAGATCGTCCACCTGGGTGGTGACCGGACGCACCTCGATTTCGGGGTCGAGCAGACCGGTGGGGCGCACCACCTGCTGCACCACATCGCCGCCGGACTTCTCCAGCTCGTACGGGCCCGGGGTCGCCGAGACAAACACCGTCTGCGGCATCAGCGCTTCAAATTCGTCGAACTTGAGCGGCCGGTTATCGAGCGCCGAGGGGAGCCGGAAGCCGTACTCCACCAGGGTCTCCTTGCGGGAGCGGTCCCCTTTGAACATGGCGCCGATCTGCGGCACGGTGACGTGAGATTCGTCGATGATAAGCAGGCCATCCCCCGGCAGGTAGTCAAACAGGGTGGGCGGCGGCTCCCCCGGCGCCCGGCCGGACAGATAGCGACTGTAGTTCTCGATGCCGGAGCAGTAGCCCAGCTCCTGCATCATCTCCATGTCAAACTGGGTGCGCTGGCTGATGCGCTGCTCTTCCACCAGTTTGTTGAAGGACAACAGCTGCTCGCGGCGGCTGCGCAGCTCCTCCTTGATATGCTCGATGGCCCCCAGAATGGTCTCGCGCGGGGTAGCGTAGTGGGTCTTGGGGTAGATGGTGTAGCGCACCACCGTCTGCTCGATGGCGCCGGTCAGGGGATCGAACTGGGAGAGCCGCTCCACCTCCTCGTCAAACAGCTCCACCCGCAGCGCCAACTTGTCCGACTCGGCAGGATAGATGTCGATCACTTCGCCACGCACCCGAAAGGTGCCGCGCTGGAAGGCCATGTCGTTGCGGGTGTACTGCAGCTCGGCGAGGCGGCGCAGAATATCCCGCTGGTTGATCACATCCCCCACTTTCAGGTGCAGCATCATGCTGAGGTAGGCTTGGGGATCCCCCAGACCATAGATGGCCGACACCGAGGCCACGATCACCACATCGCGTCGCTCCAGCAACGCCTTGGTGGCCGACAATCGCATCTGCTCGATGTGATCGTTGATGGAGGCATCCTTCTCTATAAAGGTGTCAGTGGTCGGCACATAGGCTTCTGGCTGGTAGTAGTCGTAGTAGGAGACGAAATACTCCACCGCGTTGTCGGGGAAGAACTCCTTCATCTCGCCATAGAGCTGGGCGGCCAGGGTCTTGTTGGGTGCCAGGATCATGGTCGGGCGGTTCAGGGTGGCGATGACATTGGCCATGGTGAAGGTCTTGCCCGAACCGGTCACCCCGAGCAGGGTCTGGTGGGCCAGCCCCGACTCGATGCCATCCAGCAGTTGGGCAATCGCCGCGGGCTGATCCCCGGCGGGTTGAAACTGGCTGGCTAACTTGAACAATTTGCTCATGAACACTCCCGACACAAAACAGCAGAGGAGCAGTGTAACCGAGGGGCTGGCAGCGGTACACCCGCGCCATCACCCCCGCGAATGGCTTGACCCCCCCGGACACCTTCTGTATGATGCTCCTCCTTGCCTGATGTTCCCCCGTAGTTCAGTCGGTAGAACGGCGGACTGTTAATCCGTATGTCACTGGTTCAAGTCCAGTCGGGGGAGCCAATTCCTCACCATCTCGGTGCAAGTTATCCACTTTAGTGCCCTCTCCTGCCAATTTAATGCACAAGATCCCTCTTGCTGCTGACGCTCCCTTTTGTTACCCGTTCCGGCCCGACAGAGCTTTCTCCTGTCGTTTATAACTATTTGATTTTTATACAAACATTTTTCTTCCGGTATTTTTTGAACAGCACTTGCACCCCAGTAGTGGCGCGGCTTTGCGGGCGATGAACAGGATTCATAAACAGGGTTATCCACAGATTCTGTGGGTAAGTGCAGCAAGCCCTGTCAGGACGCGGGATTGCCCGTGATGGCGTCCGGCGAGGAGCCATTTTGCTGGCAAACCTGATTTTATGCTGTTTTGCCGCGGACGCTGTAACAGGCTGGCAACAGGCTCTATTGGCACTTTCCTGAGACATCTTTTTGCCAGCCCTTTTTCCCGTGAGCAAACGGATAAAATCAAGCGATATTTGCATGGTTAGCACGGCGGCTCACCTGTGGTTGAATATGCCGAAACTGCGCTCCGGCGACCGGCTGGACAGCAGAATCTATAATATTGCCCACGACTGGGCCGCGTCGGTAGCGGGTAGCATTTTTCACTAATTGACATCCGCTGTGGCAGCAAAAACCTCCTGATTTCATCCGCTTGTCTCCCTATCCCGCCGCCTTGTCCGCAAATAGCGTCCGATAACGTCCGATTAATCGTCCCGTTGCGCTTCTTTATTGGGGATAGATACGGCACAATATCGACCCCACTTTTTTCCTCGGTTTTTCCGGGCATGACCATAGATTTTGTGACACTGCTACATCAAAGCGACTCCCTGCTGCTGTTCGTGGTACTGGCCTTCGGCCTGCTGCTCGGCAAAGTCAGGTTCGGCAACTTCCAGATCGGCAACACCATAGGCGTGCTCTTTACCGCCCTGCTGTTCGGCCAGATGGGTTTTGAATTCACCGCCACCACGGAGAACGTCGGCTTCATGCTGTTCATCTTCTGCGTGGGGATCGAAGCGGGGCCGCACTTCTTCAGCGTCTTCCTGCGTGACGGCATCCACTACATCACTCTCACCCTGGTGATCCTGCTGACCGCCCTCTTCCTCACCGTGGGGCTGGCCAAGTTCTTCAACCTGGGGCCGGGCATGGCGGCCGGCATCCTGGCCGGCTCGCTCACCTCGACCCCGGCGCTGGTGGGCGCGCAGGATGCCCTGCGCAGCGGCCTGCTCAACCTGCCCCATCAGACCGACATGCAGTCGGTGCTCGACAACATGGGTATCGGCTATGCGTTGACCTATCTGGTGGGGCTGGTCGGCCTGATGCTGGTGGTGCGCTACCTGCCTTCGCTGGCACGGCTCGACCTCAACACCGAGGCGCAGAAGATCGCCCGCGAGCGCGGCCTCTCCGACAACGAGAGCCGCAAGACCTACCTGCCCATCATCCGTGCCTACCGGGTCGGCCCGGAACTGGCGGCCTGGATCGGCGGCCGCACCCTGCGCGAGACCGGCATCTACCCCCACACCGGCTGCTACGTGGAGCGGATCCGCCGCAACGGCATTCTGGCGAGCCCGGATGGCGACGCCGTCATTCAGGAAGGGGACGAGATCGCCCTGGTGGGTTACCCCGAGAGCCACGAGAAGCTCGATGTCAACTACCGCAACGGCAAGGAGGTGTTCGACCGCAACCTGCTTGACCTGCAGATCGTCACCGAAGAGATAGTGGTGAAAAACGATGCGGTGGTGGGTCGCCATCTGGTGGAACTCAACCTCACCGAGAAGGGCTGCTTCCTCAACCGGGTGGTGCGCTCCCAGATAGAGATGCCGTTCGATCGCAACATCATGCTGCAAAAGGGCGACGTACTGCAGATCAGCGGCGAGAAGCAGCGAGTCAAGCTGCTGGCCAACAAGATCGGCTTCATCAGCATCCACAGCCAGACCACGGATCTGGTGGCCTTCACCACCTTCTTCGTGCTGGGGCTGCTGATAGGCTCCGTCTCCCTGGTGTTCGGCCAGCTGGAGTTCGGGCTGGGCAACGCCGTCGGCCTGCTGCTAGCGGGGATCCTGATGGGCTACCTGCGCGCCAACCACCCCACGGTCGGCTACGTGCCGCCGGGCGCCCTGCGCCTGGCCAAGGATCTCGGTCTGGCGGTGTTCATGGTGAGCACCGGCCTCAAAGCCGGCGGCGGCATACTGGACCATCTGAGCCAGGTCGGTGCCGTGGTGCTCTTCTCCGGCATGCTGGTGACCACCTTACCGGTACTGGTGGGCTATCTGTTCGGGGTCTGGGTGCTCAAGATGAACCCCGCTCTGCTGCTCGGTGCCATCACCGGTGCCCGTACCTGCGCTCCGGCGATGGATGTGGTCAACGAGGCCGCCAACAGCTCCATTCCGGCGCTCGGTTACGCCGGTACCTATGCGGTGGCCAACGTGATGCTGACCCTGGCGGGCTCCTTTATCATCGGCTTCTGGTTCTAGCCAGCGGCTATCAAATTACGCCAACAAAGAAGGGAGCCTCAGGCTCCCTTCTTGCTATCTGCCTTGCTAGCGGGATGCAGAGATACTCATTGGTATGACGTCACCTGACGCAACCATCTGCGCTGACCTCAACCACAAACGTATTCCCCCTACCCCACGATGGCTGATGCTCTGCTCTGCTCTGCTC
>NZ_CDBR01000067.1 GCF_000819685.1 Aeromonas allosaccharophila
ATCCACATCCAGAACAGGGCGCCCGGGCCACCGAAGGTGATGGCGGTGGCCACACCCGCGATGTTACCGGTACCCACGCGACCGGCCAGGGTCATGGCCAGCGCCTGGAAGGAGGAGACACCGGCATCGGTGCTCTTGCCATCAAACATCAGCCGCACCATCTCTTTGATATGACGCAGTTGTAAAAAACGGGTGCGCAGGGAGAAGTAAAGACCGACCCCCAGGCACAGGTAGATGAGCGCAGGGCTCCAGATTACACCATTGATGGCATTGACGATTTCATTCATGTACAACAACTCCTTTGTTGTGTTTGTGGCGCTGTCTTGGCGAGATCTTGGCCTCGCTCTCTGTCACTATTTTCGGCCCTGACTGTTAACAATCCAGTTAACAAACGAGCACGGGGTTGAGGGGTTAAGCAGAGCGCAAAGGCGCGCCATGCATGGCTTGTAACATATCGAGTTGTATCGGTGCTTCCCAGCTAAAAATGTCGTTTTGTTGCAAATTTGTGAATTGACAAGGGTGGGTGGATAATGGCAGGCAGCGTTTTCTATGAGTAAAGATGAGATCCTCCTTGTTGATCTGCGCCGAGCAATGTGACGGGCGTAACACAATGGAAAGCAAACATGAGGCCAACAATGCATGAGGCCAACAATGAAAGATACCTCTGACATATTGACGATCCGTCCCCCTGAGGCCGACGACGGGAGCGCAGTCGCCCACCTGTTCAGCCAATTGGGGTATCCTGCCGAAGGTTGTGACGTGACGGCGCGCCTGTTGGCGCCGGATCCCGCGAGCGTTGTGCTGCTTGCCTCCCTGGCTGACAAGGTGGTCGGGGTGCTGGTGTGGCACAAGCTGGCACCGCTGCATGTTGCACCAGCTTGGGGCCTGATCTCGGCGCTGGTTGTCGATGAAGGAGCAAGAGGGGCGGGAGTGGGCGCGGCCTTGCTCAAGGAAGCCGAACAGATGGCGCGGGCCGCAGGTTGCGCTCAGCTGGAGCTCTCCAGCAGCCTCAAGCGCGAGGCTGCCCACCGTTTCTATCTGGCGCAGNNGAAACGGTTCGTCAAACTGTTGTGATCTGGTTTTTGCATTAAGAAGAAGGAGTTGGCGTGCTGGGATGGTTCAAATGGCTGGGTGGTCGCCCGCAAACGCCCATGAGTGAAGATGAGCTGGCGCTGTGGCGTCAGGGGCTGGCGGCAGTGCCCATCTTGCAAGGGCTCAGCGAAACCGAGCAGACCACGCTCATCAGGTTGGGGCAACAGCTACTCAAGCGCAAGACCCTGACCCTGATCGGGGTAGCGCTCAGCCCCCGTCAACAGGCGGTGCTGGCACTGCAAGCGGCGTTGCCCATCTTGCACCTCGGCATTGACTGGTATCGCGGCTTTCACGAAATCATCATCATTCCCGAACCTGTCACGCGCAGGCAGGAGGTGCAGGATGAGTTCGGGCTGGTGAGCGAAGTTGAAGAGGAGAACGCTGGTGAATCCTGGCCGCAAGGACCGCTGGTGCTGGCCTGGAGCGAGCTGCAGCAGGACGGTGACTGGGACGGCTTTAATCTGGTGATCCACGAGCTGGCCCACAAGCTCGACATGCTGGGCGGTGAGGCGGACGGTGCGCCGCCGTTGCCGGGGCAGATGAGCAGTCAGCTGTGGCAACAGGCCTTTCAGGCCGCCTTCGATGCGCTGTGCCAGCAGCTCGATCGGGACGAGGTAACCGCCATCGATCCCTATGCGGCCGAACATCCCGCCGAATTTTTCGCCGTCAGCTGCGAGTGCTTCTTTACCGATCCGCTGCGGCTGCAGCAGGTCTATCCCGCGGTATACCGGCAACTGAGCCAGTTCTTTAGTCAGGATCCCGCCCTGCGTTTTCCTGCGACCCGCTTGCTGGCGGGCGAGACGGACGCCGAGTCACGTATCTGATAACCGATCAGCAGATGGTTTATTCGCAATAGCAAAACCCCATATTGTCGGGGTTTTGCTATTTATGGCTTTCAACTGCCGTATTTTGCTTGTAACTCTGAAAGAAGAGTAAATGGTCTTGGGAAGGTGCGAACAAGTCC
>NZ_CDBR01000069.1 GCF_000819685.1 Aeromonas allosaccharophila
CCGCCGTAACAACGGCGGCTTTGCATCGAGAAAGGCCATTATCGGGCTACCCAATCCGCTATCTATTTAGCGAATACTTCTAAACCAAATCCTGTCTCCACCACCGATGCTGTAAACCTCTCCCTTTGCTATAACGGCACTACAGAAACTTACACCGCCAGCTGATGCAGCCCTGCATTTCAGATCCCCACTGACGGTAATAGTTACCCATCTGTCGTGCTGAGCCTGCGCGATCACAAGTCCGTCAGCTGGCGCGGTGTAAGTGCTATTGCCAAGGCGCTGCCACGGGCCAACAGTACCACTACCGCTATTGCTCGGGTTTACTGGGGCGGCATAAGCCTGCGCCCAGCTAGTGTCCTGCGTGGCCGGAGAGGCGTTCCAGACATCGTCTACGCCCGCAGTTGCGGCCCCAGCTGCAACACAACAGCAAAGCCGCCGTAACAGCGGCGGCTTTGCATCGAGAAAGGCCATTATCGGGCTACCTGAGACTACTGACAGCCAACCCAAGCTGTAATTTTAAAAGTAGGAGACGAAAAGCCATAACCACAACCATATAGCCAACCGTTCCCCTGTGGTTGATTATAAGTTGTAGTTACCATAGGGCCTGATTGATCACAGCCCCCGCCCCCTGAAACCACCTTAGTGCCAGCAGGACATGCCGCATAGACTTCTGCTGAACGATTGGTATTTGTTGCACCAGCATTTGAACCTACCACAGAGTAGAAGGTAACAGTTCCATTACTCCCGCTGTTGCTCGGGCTTACTGGGGAGGAGTTGACCTGAGCCCACTGGGTATCCTGCGAGGCCGGAGAAGCGGCCCACGCTTCATCAACGGTCTGGGCCGTGGCCGAGCAACACAATAGCAACGCCGCCATAACGGCGGCGGCTTTGCATCGAGAAAGGCCATTATCAGGATAGCTAGAAAACTAACGACTTAACGTTATCTGCCGACATTGAAAATAAAACCAATCATGTTCAGTTCTTCGAAAACCAACTAGAACATATCCATCAGGGCAGAGTGATGTGTAATTGTCATTTTGCATATAGTCATAGTTGACCCCGCCGCTTTCGATGATAGGCCCCCACGATAATCCAGCCCCACTTATCGCTGGATTAACCGGCGCAGCATACTGCTGTGCCCAAGCAGTATCCTGGGTGGCTGGCGATGCGGCCCACGCATCGTCAACACCAGCCAAAGCATTCCCGTTGCAACACAACAGCAAAGCCGCCGTAACAACGGCGGCTTTGCATCGAGAAAGGCCATTA
>NZ_CDBR01000070.1 GCF_000819685.1 Aeromonas allosaccharophila
AAAGGCTATGTCCCAATTACGTGTTGCATGGGGTGCCCCAGTGCCTCATGCAAACACGCTTTGATATTCACGCCTCTCCCGTAACGCTCCAGCATCCTGCGCCAACCCAGATAGTTCTTCAGGTAGTGGGTCGCCACACCATGGAACCGCTCCATCCACTCTTTCAACCGATGGTGATACCCGTTCACGTGCTGGATGTGATACGCACCGACCACCCGTTCGCCTTGGCGATTATGCACTACCTGATGGGTTACGCCCTGCTCTTTGCTGAAACTGGCATACACACCCGCACCATCGCTACACAGCACCGCATCCGGTGACACCAGCGGCTTCAAGACCGCGATGACCGTCTCGGCATTCATCTGCTCCAGCTGAAAATCTGCATGGTGGCCTGCACGGTCTTGTACCACCATCACCGGGATGTAATCGGGCCCGGTTCCACGAGTTCGCCCCTTGCCACCACGATGCCTTGGCGGACGTGGCAGTCCCCGTTGCCCCTTGAACGATTCAAGGAAGAAGGTCTCATCAAC
>NZ_CDBR01000071.1 GCF_000819685.1 Aeromonas allosaccharophila
CAGAGGTATAGTGTGAAAAAAACCAATAAAAACAATGCCAGTCAGGCTTAACTGACTGGCATTAGGCCTTCGGGCCGCTTTTTTTGTGGCTGATGAGAAAGGGATAAAAGAGGGAGATAGTGGAAAGTCAAAAGTCCCAGCCGGCCTGCTCTTGTTCACTGGCCTGGATGGCCTCTTGTGCCTTGCGGCGGGCGGCGTCGACCCGCGCCTTGCGGTTGCGGCACAGGCGCATCACCTCCTGCTGCTCGGCAGGGGTCATGGTGAGCCAGTTGAAACGCTCCTCGCGATTGCGCAGGCAGCCCTTGCAGTAGCCCTTGTTGTTCACTTCGCAGACCCCGATGCAGGGGCTCTGCAGCGGGAAGATTTCGAGCTGTTCCATCCATCACCTCGCACATCCTGTCACCTTGTTATAACCCAGCGGATCCCCTTTGGAGAAATCCTGCTTCAAGTGATTGATGTCGTTTGCTTTCCCCCTGCAAATTTGGCATCTTCCCCGCCGAGCATGGCTCTTGGCGTTATATGAGGACATATGAACAAACACGCGTACTGGCTGACCGCCGCAGTGCTGGGACTGGCCGGTTGTGCGGGCAACTCTGATAAAGCAGATGTGCCCAAAAAACAGACCGACAACAGATGCTTTCTTAACTGCGAGGTGCCGGAAAATCTGGGCAAGCAGTATCTGGACGGGACCCTGCCAGAGGATCTGGTGAGGGTGGAGCGGGTCAATAGCCGTGCGCGTGCTGACTACAGCAAGTTTGGCCCGCAAAGCCGACTGGTATTGCAGCGCTCCGGCAAGATGACCCGCCGTTATGGCGAGCTCTATCACCAGCTCTCCCGTTGGGTTGCCAATGGAGGCAATCCTGCCGACATCACCCGTTACGGCATCAGCCTGGCCCAGCTGGGCGGCGCCGATCGGATGGGCAACGTGCTGTTTACCGGTTACTACTCGCCGGTGCTGGAGGTGCGTCACCGTCCGGACGCCAAGTACAAGTATCCCATCTATGCCATGCCCAAATGTGGTGGCAGCTGTCCGACCCGTGCCGAGATCCATCAGGGGGCCCTGGCCAACCGCGGGCTGGAGCTGGGCTACAGCAAGTCTCTTATCGACAACTTCCTGATGGATGTGCAGGGCTCCGGCTTTGTCCACTACGGCGATGACGATCGACTGCAATATCTGGGCTACAGCGGCAAGAACGGTCATGGTTACGTCAGTATCGGCCGGGTACTGATCGACCGCGGTGAAGTGCCCAAAGAGCAGATGTCGATGAAGGCCATCAAGGATTGGGCCAATAGTCAGCCAGAGGAGAGCGTCAAGGAGCTGGTGGAGCAGAACCCCTCCTATGTCTTCTTCGAGCGTCGCCCGACCAATGACGTGATCGGGGCTGCAGGTATCCCGCTGCTGCCGCTGGCGGCCGTTGCCGCCGACAAGACCCTATTGCCGATGGGCACCCCGATCCTCGCCGAAGTCCCCTTGCTCGATAAAGAGGGCAACTGGACCGGCAAGCACCAGCTGCGCTTGTTGATTGCGCTCGATGTGGGCGGTGCGGTGAAGAAGGGTCACCTCGACCTCTACCACGGCATGGGCGAGAAGGCCGGTGTCGCTGCGGGTCACTACAAGCACTTTGGCAGAGTCTGGAAGCTGGGCCTGCAGCATGGGCCGACTGCCGCCCCCTGGCTGTAATCCTCTGAGGGACCGGGCGTCTGTAATCGGGCGCCCGGAAAAAATGAAGAGAGGCGTTAATGGGATGGTCGC
>NZ_CDBR01000072.1 GCF_000819685.1 Aeromonas allosaccharophila
TTTCGGCAACGACTGTGGCGCTATCGCATGACCCAGAGCATGAGTCGGCGTGGTAATTGCTGGGATAACGCACCGATGGAGCGATTGTTCAGAAGCCTGAAGTCAGAGTGGCTCCCGGCAACGGGATACATGAGCCTGCGGGAAGCAAAGCGGGATATCAGTTATTACCTGATGGTTTACTACAACTGGCGGCGTCCACATCACCACAATGACGGGATACCGCCTGCAAAAGCCGAGGTTCGGCCTAACCAAGTGTCCGGATTTAGTTGACCACAACAGGGCACGCACAGTGAAGGTGGCCTATCGGCAGCCCCCTAAGGGGCGCATTACCGACCTGGTTATCGACTCAACCGGGCTGAAGGTGTTTGGTGAAGGCGAGTGGAAGGTCAGAAAACACGGCGCTGAGAAACGGCGAGTCTGGCGCAAGTTACATCTGGCGGTAGACCCGGTGACCCACGATATCGTGGCGGCGGAAGTCTCGCTGGAAAATGTCCATGATGCCGAGGTGCTGCCGACCTTGCTCAATCCATTGCGGCGCAAGCTGGGGCGTGTTTATGCGGATGGTGTCTATGACAGCAAAGCCAGCCATCAGCTAATCTCGCGCAAAGGGGCAACAGCCTGTATCCCGCCTCGCAAGAACGCGGGGTTATGGGAAAAGGGACATCCGAGAGATGAGTCGGTGCTGGTGATGCGCAAGGAAGGGCTGGCGCACTGGAAGAAGATGTCGGGATATCACCGGCGCTCGCTGGCAGAGACGGCGATGTATCGGTTCAAGCAGTTGATGGCGGGCAAAATCAGTCTGCGTAACTACAACGGTCAGGTAGGGGAAGTCATGGCGTATGTAAGCGCCCTAAATAAACTGAATACCCTTAGCCTACCTGTCAGAAAGCCCCGAGTGTAGCTGTCACCTGGGGCTGGGGAAGTTGTGGCTTGATGGCTGATTTGGGGAAACATAGATGGTCGCC
>NZ_CDBR01000073.1 GCF_000819685.1 Aeromonas allosaccharophila
CATCTATGTGTCAGCAAGCGAGCACGCTCGGTGACGGTGGCTTATCGAGAGCCCCCAAAGGGACGTATTACCGACTTGGTTATCGACTCAACCGGGCTGAAGGTGTTTGGTGAAGGCGAGTGGAAGGTCAGAAAACACGGCGCTGAGAAACGGCGAATCTGGCGCAAGTTGCATCTGGCGGTAGACCCAGCCACTCACGATATCGTGGCGGCGGAAGTCTCGCTGGAAAATGTCCATGATGCCGAGGTGCTGCCCACCTTACTCAACCCACTGCGGCGCAAGCTGGGACGTGTTTATGCGGATGGAGCCTATGACAGCAAAGCCTGCCATCAGCTTATCTCGCGCAAAGGGGCAACAGCCTGTATCCCGCCTCGCAAGAACGCGGGGTTATGGGAAAAGGGACATCCGAGAAATGAGGCGGTGCTGGTGATGCGCAAGGAAGGGTTGGCGCACTGGAAGAAGATATCGGGGTATCACCGTCGCTCGCTGGCGGAAACGGCGATGTATCGGTTCAAGCAGTTGATGACGGGCAAAATCAGTCTGCGAACATACAACGGTCAGGTAGGGGAAGTGATGGCGTATGTTGGTGCAATCAACAAACTGAACACCCTTGGTCTGCCTGTCAGAAAGCCCCGAGTGTAACGGTCACTTGGGGCTGGGGAAGTTGTAACCTGATGGCTGATTTGGGAAACAT
>NZ_CDBR01000074.1 GCF_000819685.1 Aeromonas allosaccharophila
TCTGCTCTGCTCTGCTCTGCAGCATTGATGACAAAACCAGAAAACAAAAAAAGCGCCCTGAGGCGCTTTTTTCATATCAACCGGATGATCAGGCTTTGAACTTGCTGAACACCAGAGAGGCGTTGGTACCGCCAAAGCCGAAGCTGTTGGACATGACGGTATTGAGCTCGGCCGCTTCGTACTCGCGTACGATGGGCAGACCCACTGCCTTCTCGTCCAGATTCTCAATGTTGATGCTGGGGGCGATAAAACCATGTTCCATCATCAGCAAGGAGTAGACAGCCTCATGCACGCCCGCAGCGCCCAGCGCATGGCCGGTCATCGCCTTGGTCGCGGAGATCTTGGGACCGTTGGTGCCAAACAGAGTCTGGATTGCTTCCAGCTCTTTGGTATCACCGACCGGTGTGGAGGTGCCGTGGGTGTTGATGTAATCAACCTTGCCCACACCCTGCATCGCCATCTTCATGCAACGCACGGCGCCTTCACCGCTCGGCGCAACCATGTCGTAACCATCGGAGGTGGCACCGTAACCGGTCAGCTCGGCATAGATGTGAGCACCACGAGCCAGCGCATGCTCCAGCTCTTCGATCACCAGGATGCCGCCGCCACCGGAGATAACGAAACCGTCGCGGTCCGCATCATAGGTACGGGACGCTTTTTCCGGTGTGTCGTTGTACTTGGTGGAGAGTGCGCCCATGGCGTCAAACTGGATGGTAGAGGACCAGTCCAGCTCTTCACCGCCGCCAGCGAACACCACATCCTGTTTGCCAAGCTGGATCAGCTCCATGGCGTGACCGATGCAGTGAGCAGAGGTGGCGCAGGCAGAGCTGATGGAGTAGTTGACACCCTTGATCTTGAACGGGGTTGCCAGACAGGCAGAGGTGGTGGAGGACATGGTGCGCGGCACCATGTAAGGGCCCACACGCTTGACCCCTTTCTCGCGAGCGATATCGCAAGATTCGGAGGTGTTTTTGCCGGAGGCACCGCCTGAACCGACCACCAGGCCGGTACGCTCGTTGGAGACCTGATCTTCCGCCAGACCGGCATCTTCAATGGCCTGCTGCATGGAGAGATAGGCATACGCCGCCGCATCCCCCATGAAACGCATGACTTTACGGTCGATCAGTTCAGACGGATCGAGTTTGATGTTACCCCAGACACGGCTACGCAGGTTGTGCTGTTCGAACTGCTCGGAATAGGTGATGCCGGATTTACCTGCTTTCAGGGAGGCCAGCACTTCTTCCTTGTTGTTGCCGATACTGGAGATGACGCCGATACCGGTGATCACTGCTCTTCTCATTAATTCATCTCGTCTGGAAAAACTGGCGCCAAGTCTACCCGCTTTCGGCTGCCAAACTGGTCTGCTTTCACGTAGAATGCCCGCGATTTTGTGACGCGAGCCGAGGAAAACGTGAGTCAAACATCCTTACATCATGCCCGATTGGATTGGAATGAAGCGGGAACTCCTGTCTCCAGTGACTTCGGGGATGTGTACTTTTCCAATAATAACGGTCTAAGTGAAACCCGCTACGTCTTTTTGCAGCAAAACCGGCTACCTGCGCGATTTTCGCACCACGATAGTGACACTTTCGTGATAGGTGAAACAGGTTTCGGCACAGGTCTTAACTTTCTGGCGACAATGCAAGCGTTCCTGGAACAGGCGCCCCAATCCGGCAACGGCTCCCGTCTGCACTTCATCAGTTTCGAGAAATATCCCCTGACCCAGGGCGATCTGCGCAAGGCGCTGGCCGCCTGGCCCGAGCTTGGCCACTTGAGCCAGGATCTCATCGCCCAGTGGCCGCTGCCAGTCTCCGGCTGTCATCGCCTGCTCTTTGCGGGCGGTCGCGTTCGCCTCGATCTCTGGTTCGGCGACATCAAGGATATGCTGCCGCTGGTACCGCACCGGACAGAGGGTCTGGTCGATGCCTGGTATCTGGATGGTTTTGCCCCGGCCAAGAACCCCGAGATGTGGACGCAGGAGCTGTTTGATGGGCTGGCCCGTCTCGCTCGCGAGAACGCGACCATATCTACCTTTACCTGCGCCGGATTTGTGCGCCGTGGGCTGACCGCATCCGGTTTTGTGATGAAAAAGACCAAGGGCCACGGCACCAAGTGGGCCATGTTGATCGGTGAGCGCTGTGACAAGGTTCCCGCGCAGACGATCGCTAACCATTATGCGCGTCCGGTAGGCAGGGATGGCGAGATTGTGATCATCGGCGGTGGCGTCGCCTCGGCCATGACCGCACTCTCCCTGGTGGAACGGGGTCGCAAGGTGACCCTGCTGTGCGAAGATGGCGAACCGGCCACCGGCGCCTCCGGCAACCGCCAGGGCGCGCTCTATCCACTGCTTAACGGCGAGCACGATGCGCTGTCGCGCTTCTATTCGCTGGCCTTTGGCTATGCCCGCCAACGGCTGCTGGCACTGGCCGAGCACCATCCCATCGCTTTCGAATTATGCGGTGTGGTGCAGCTGGGCTATGACGACAAATCCCGCGCCAAGCTGTCCAAGATGAGCCAGGGCCCCTTCCCGCCCGAGCTGATACAACCCCTTTCCGCCGCAGAGGCCAACACGATCGCTGGCCTGCCCAGTGGATATAACGGTGTCAGCTATCCGCTGGGGGGCTGGCTCTGTCCGGCCGATCTCACCCGCGCAGCGCTAAAAGAGGCGCAAGCCAGCGGTCTGTTGCAGGTGGAGTACCACGCAAAGGTGAGCACCATTGCCGAACTGGCAGAGGGCTGGCACGTAGAGAGCCAGGATGGCCGCCACTGGCAGACCCCCAATCTGGTGGTCGCAGCCGGTCACCAGTTGCCAGCACTGCTCCCCTTTGCCGAACTGCCGCTCTATCCGGTGCGCGGTCAGGTGAGCCATGTGCCGACCTCGACCAGCTTGCGTCAGCTCAAGACCGTGCTCTGCTACGACGGCTACCTCACCCCGATGCACAACGAGCAGCACTGCATCGGCGCCAGTTATGGCCGCAACCAGAGCAGTCTCGAGTTTCGTGCCGAGGAACAGATCCAGAATCAGGCGCGGTTGCAAGCCTGTCTGCCGGAGCAAACCTGGCCCGCCGAAGTGGATGTGAGTGGCAATGAGGCCCGCGTCGGGGTGCGCTGCGCCAGTCGGGATCACCTGCCGGTGGTGGGGCCAATCGCCAGATTGGCAGGCTTGGAAGATCACTATGCGCATCTGCAGCATGATCAGCACAACGCCCAGCCGCTGCCTCTTCACCCCGGCCTCTATGTGCTGGGTGCGCTCGGCTCACGGGGTCTCTGCTCGGCGCCGCTCTGTGGTGAGCTGCTCGCCAGCGAGATCTGCGGCGATCCCCTGCCGCTGGCCGCCGATCTGCTGGAGGCGCTCCACCCTGCCCGTTACTGGGTGCGCAAGCTGCTCAAGGGCAAAGCGCTGGCCTAAACCGGACTCTGCAAACAAATAGAATGGCCGCCCATCGGGCGGCCATTCTATTTATCAAATCTTGCGATATTGAGGAGGGTTGGCAGGATATCGGGCCCTATGCCCTATATAGAGCTCACTTGGGCCAACGCACCCCTAGCTGTTCGCCGTAGCCGGTCTGACGCTGAAAATCATCGAGTCGCCCCTTGACCTTGCTCAGCTCGCCGCTGCCCGCCGCCCACGCGGCATAGCGCAGCGCCTGACAATCTGCATGGTCGGGTAGCGCCGCAATCGCCCCGCCCACCTGATTGGCCCCTTGCAGCACCATCTCCTTGAAGCGGGACTCGTAGTCAAACATGCTGGAGAGCAACCGTCCCCAGCGCTGACGGGCAGGATCGTTACTGCTCGCGCTCTCACGCCAGCGGGGCAACAGCACAGTGGCGTTGGTGGTGACCGTTACCCGGTTGAGCTGGCAGCGTCCCGGCAACTGCTCGGTTTCCAGCTGCCAGTCCATCTGATAACTCGCCTTGCCGAGCACAGGCTTGCCATTTACCTTGGGGGCACTCTGGGCAATCGCACGGGCAAGCTGGTCCGGGCTGGTTGCATGAACCTCATAAAAACGGACATTGATGCGGGACTCTGGCACCACTTGCGGCCGGCTCGGCTGAGCCTGACTCATCAGGGGCAACAGCAACAACCCGACCCCCACTACTCCATAAACCTTGCTGACCATGCCAGACTACCTTCCTTGATTGCACGGGCGGAGTACCAACCTTGGTGAAACCCACCGCCACACAGATGACGGGTATAGCCTATGTGTGACGACGAAGCGGCGCAATACAATGATGGGCCCAGAAATCAGAGCACGCTCACAGGTTGCGTGAGCAGAGTATGGCACAAGGGCAAAACTGTATTTTTATTGAGCATGACGGCTGATGCGCTGCCAGTCGAGGTGATAGTTTTTCACATTGATGTCATGACCATCTATCTGAATAAAATGATCATTTTTAAGACGGTTGGCAAAAAAGTCCTGATCTGCCCCCTCATTGAGCCACAGCTCGCAAAGTCCCCGTTTTCCCTCTCTGGCATAGAATCTCGGGGTGACCAGCAGCGCAACCCCATCTACCCGGATGGCATGACGGACCAGGCAGTTTGCTTCGGTGGTTTTGGATGCCAGCGCGGCAAAACGGGGTCTGTTCCCCTCGGCAACCACCAGTACCCCATAAGAGTGAGGAGCCATGAGACGCCGCATGGCGACCGCCTGATGAGGACCGGTTTGATGAAAACCGTCATTGGTTACCGCAAACACGCAAGTAGGTGAAAATAGCATCGCAAGCAGGAAAAGAGAGCGTTTAATGCCTACAGAATCACCAATCGCCATATAAAAGCCTCAAAAGACAACCAAGGCTGGCAAGGGTAGGTAGCCAAACCCGCTGGGTAAAGTACCTTTACCTTTCTTTAATTCTGTTCACGGGGTTAAACGTTGATTTAGCTCACACAACATCCTGTTTCCAGTCGCCACTCTACCCCTATCGGAATAGACTCCCTCCACTCTCATCCAATCAGAAGGCAACATATGCTGGAACTCATCGTTGGCACCCTGGTCACCCTGGTGGTGGGCCGTGCCATTTTCAAAGGATACTCCGCGACCGGGGTGCTGCTGAGCGGCGGCTTGCTGCTGCTGGTCATCACCGCCATGATGGGCAAGCCGGTACTGCCGAGCAAGGTGGTCAGCACCGGTTACATTGCAACCGATATCTTCGAATACGTCCGCTTCCTGCTCAATGACCGTGGCGGTGGACTGGGGATGCTGATCATGGTGCTGTGCGGCTTCGCCGGCTACATGAGCCATATCGGCGCCAACACCATTCTGGTCAAGTTGGCCAGCAAACCGCTCGGCATCATCAAGTCCCCCTATATCCTGCTGGTGGCTGCCTATCTGGTGGCCTGCGCCATGTCGCTGGCGGTGAGCTCCGCTACCGGCCTCGGCGTGCTGCTGATGGCCACCCTGTTCCCGCTGATGGTCAACATGGGGATCTCCCGTGGCGCGGCGGCGGCCGTGTGCGCCTCGCCAGCCGCCATCATTCTGGCACCAACTTCCGGTGACGTGGTGATGGCCGCCCAAGCTGCCAACATGCCGCTGCTGGATTTTGCCTTCAAGCTGACCCTGCCCATCTCGCTGGTGGCGATCGCCTGTATGGCGGTGACCCACTTCTTCTGGCAGCGCTACCTTGACCAGAAATCCGGCGAGCACAACGAGCCGGTTGCACCGGGCGATCTGGTGACGACGGCGCCTGCCTTTTACGCCATCCTGCCGTTCACCCCCATCATCGGGGTGCTGATATTTGACGGTAAATGGGGCCCGCAGCTGGATATCGTCACCATCATCGTCATGTGCATGGTGCTGGCCAGCCTGCTGGAACTCGTGCGTATCCGCAATGGCAAGGAGCTGCTGGACGGTCTGCAGGTCTGCTGGCGCAACATGGCTGACGCCTTTGCCGGTGTGGTCATGCTGCTGGTCGGTGCCGGTGTCTTTGCTCAGGGTCTGATGACCATCGGCTTTATCGACACCCTGCTGACCCACGCCCAGGATCTCGGCTCGGGCGGCATGATCATGATGCTGTCACTGGTGGTGATCACCACCCTGGCCGCCTTCACCACTGGCTCGGGCAATGCCCCCTTCTACGCCTTCGTGGAGCTGATCCCCAACCTGGCCAGCAGCCTGGGCATCAACCCGGCCTATCTGGTGATCCCGATGCTGCAAGCCTCCAACCTGGGTCGCACCATTTCACCGGTCTCCGGTGTGGTGGTCGCCTGTGCGGGGATGGGCAAACTCTCGCCGTTCGAGGTGGTCAAACGTACCTCCCTGCCGGTGGGCGTCGGCCTGCTGGTGGTGATCATCGCCACCCAGATCATGGTACCCGCCTGATCGCTGACCAGCCCGGCACCCTGCCGGGCTGGTATCCTCCCCCCCCTTTGCAGTAGACTCGGTGCTCATTTTTCCCCTAAGGAGGACCGAGATGAGTATTACGGTTCAACTTGCCCATTTCAGTGATTGCCACTCCCACTTCGATGGCGCGCCGATGAGCTTCTCCCCGGTCGGTGAAGGCCAGTGGCGCACCCAGTGTGGCGGATATGCCCGGATCCTGACCCGACTGACCCAACTGCGTGCCAAAGCCGCAGCAGCCGGCCAGCGTTTTCTGTTGCTGCACGGTGGCGACTCCTTTCAGGGCTCGCTCTATTTCAACCGCTTCAAAGGGCGCGCCAACGCCGACCTGCTCGCCATGCTGGCCCCCGATGCCATGGTGCTCGGCAACCACGAATTCGATCTGGGCAACGGCCCGTTGGTGGAGTTTTTGCGCCAGCTCGATTTTCCGGTGCTGGCCGCCAATCTGGACAACAGCCAGGAGCCGGCCGACACGCAACTCGGGCTGTGGGATATTCCCCACCTCTACGACGCCCATCAGCCCTGGCATCGCCGGGTGATCGACGGGGTTCCCTTTGCGCTGCTCGGCATCACCCTCGCCCAGATGGCCGCCATCGCCAACCCGGATCCCCATACCCGTTTCCACGCGGTGGCCGACACCCTCAGCAAAGTGCTGCGGGAGATAAAGAGCGAAGGGATCCGGCATATCGTGCTGCTGAGCCACCTCGGGCTGGATCAGGACAAGCTGCTGGCCGAACGCTTCCCCGAGCTCAGCCTCATCATCGGCGGCCATACCCACAGCCTGCTGGGAGATCTCGCGCCGCTGGGTCTGCCAAGCGAAGGCAGCTATCCGCTGATGAACAACGGGGTGGCCATTTTGCACGCAGGCCACAGCGCCCTCTGCCTCGGCGTCTGCGAGCTCACCTTCGATGAGGCGGGCCGCGTCGTGCAAAGTCAGGGGCAGCTGGAGTGGCTCCCATGGCAGCCCTGGCCATTCGCCTCCACCCCACCCGCCGGGCTCACCTTCTGCGAGCCGGATCCACAGCTTGAACAACATCTGGCCAAACGCTACCGGCCGGAGATTGAAACCATGAGCCAGCGCATCGTCACCCGGCTGGCGGCGCCACTGCCCCATCAGCGGCTGCCGGATGCCGCCCAGCCCCACGGCAGCCAGCTCGCCCCGCTGGTGGCCCGTGCCATGCTGACCGCCGCACGCGAGCAAGTGGGTGAGGTGGACTTTGCCCTGCACAACGCCGGTGGCGTGCGCTGCTCGCTGGAGCCTGGCCCCTTGAGCGAAGCGGATATCGCCGGTCGCCTGCTGCCGTTTGCCATTCCGCTCACCCTCTATCGGGTGCACGGCCACGAGCTGGCGGAAGCGCTGGAGAATGCCATCGACAACGCCACCAACAACGGCGTAGTCGGCAATGGCAACGGCAGCTTCCCCTACACCGCGGGAATACGATTCACCTATCAGGCCAATCTGCCCAAGGGCCAGCGCATCACCCGACTGGAGTGGGAAGCCGCCCCCGGCCAGTGGCAAGCGGTCAATCCCGAACAGGTCTATCGCGGGGTGTCGAGCGCCTATACCGCCTCCGGCAAGGAGGGCTACACCGCACTGGCGCGCACCCTGACCCAGCACAATCAGGAGCTCGGCATCACCCTGGCCGACGCTTTTATCCGCTGGGCTCGCCACCTGCCCACGCTGGAAGCGCAGCCGCCCCTGCTTGAGTACTTCAGTTGATACAGAGAGGAAATGGCTTTGCCACATCCCCCTGACGGCCAATATTGCCGCAGCCAACGCCCGGTTCCCTGCAAGAACCGGGCTTTTTCGAGAATATTTGCCCCACGCGGGCCAGCCCCATTGCATCGCACTCACTAGCTCGGCAAGATAGGCCCGCTTTCAAGACCAGCTGCAGGAACAGGCGACTTCATGAATCACTCCATCCGTTTCACTCCCCCTCGCGTCAACCCGGGCATAAAGCCAGCCATCGTGCTGCTGACCGCCCTGCTGGCGCTGCTCTTCTGTCTGCGCAACCCGCTCTTCCACGCCATGGCGCCGGGCTTTGATGCCTCGCTGTTCGCGGTGATGGGCAAGATGTGGAGCGAAGGGGGTGTGCTCTATCGCGACATGATCGACATCAAGGGGCCGATGATCTTCGCCCTCGACGCGCTGGGCTATGGAATGGGGGGATTTGTCGGGATCTGGGCACTGGAATGGGTGCTCTGCTGGCTCGGGCTGCTGGCCAGCTGGCAGGCCTTTGCCCAGCTTGGCCTCTCGTTCAAGGCGCGTCTCGGCGCCATGCTGGCGGTGTTGGCTCTCTACGGTACCCGTTACTACTACGGCAACATGACCGAGGACTGGACCTTCCACCTCGCCCTCATCGCCCAGTGGGCCTTTATCACCCTGCTGCTGGACAAGGGATTTCGCTGGTGGCCCGCACTGGTGGCGGCCCTCACCTTCGCCATCGTCGCCTGGATGCGCACCAACAACGGCGCCTTCTGGGGCGCCTGGTATCTGGTGCTGTTCTGCCACTGGTGTCTGCACGAGAAGTGGCGCGACGCCATCTTGCTGCTCATCTCCAGCCTGCTGGGGCTGGCGCTGATTGGCGGCCCGCTTTACGCCTACTTCCAGCAACATGATCTGCTGGCGGCCTTCAAATACTACGCCTTCGACATCTTCTTCGAGGGGAGCTACGGCAACGGCTTCTCCCCCATGGTGGGCGCCGTCGGCCTGCTGCGCACCGGCCTGGTGATGCTGCTGCCCGCCTTCATTATTCTGATGCTGAGCCGCCGTCAGGAGTGGTATCTGCCCGCCCTGCTGGCGACCCTGTTTGGGGTGCTGTTTACCCTGATCGCCAACTCGGTCTCCGGCCATGTATTCGATCACTACGACGTGCTCTATCTGCAACTGGCGGTGCTGCCGCTGGCGGTATTGCTGGATCGCAGCGAACAGCAGGCAGATGCCATCGGCCTGCTCTGCATCTCGCTGGTCGTCTTGACCGCCAGCTGGCTGCTGGCCCAGCAGCTCGCCTTTGGCTGGAGCACCAAGGAGTGGTCCCTCGAGCGGGTTAACGAAGTGCTCGGCACCAGCCTGCTGTGGGCGCTGCCGGTGCTGATCCTCATCCCCCTCTGGCGCGCCTGGGATGTGCGCAGTGCCACCCCCTGGCTGGCGACGCTGGCCATGCTGCTGCTGATGATCAACAACGCCTGGGAAGGGACCCTCAAGGGTCGCCCCTTCAATCCCGCCGCCCAGGTGCGGGTCGATCGCATCAAGGCCGAGACAGTCCCGAGCGACAAGATCTGGGTCGATGGCATCCAGCCGCAATATTATCTCTGGACCGATCGCCAGCCAGCCTCCGCCTATCTCTTCTTTGCCAACGTCAATCCGCCCTATGACGTGCGCGAGCGGGTACTGGCCGATATCCAGCGCCAGAGCCCGAAGTTCATCATCGCCAAGCCGGATCGGGTGAGCGAGGAGCTTAAAAAGCCCAGCTCGCCTTCCCATCTCGCCTTCTATCAATACCTGACCAGCCACTACGAAGAGGTGGATCCGGGTCTCTATCGCCGACGCTGATCACCCATCACGCCCCGCAGGGCGGCCATTGTTGCAATGGCCGCCCTTTTTCTTGCGCCAGAACGCCTTGCAGCGGCGGCCCGCAGTAGGCAAGCACGCCCGAGATAACTACAATGACGCTCTTTTTGATGTGACGAGTGACACCATGGCGGAACTGACTTATCTGGGCGGCTATCCCGACCCTCTCAAGGCACAGGTACAGCAGCTGATCGCGGCAGGCAAGCTGGGGGAGATGCTGGCCAAACGCTACCCGGATAGCCACCCGATCCAGAGCGACAAGGCGCTGCTCGCCTACACCATGGAGCTGAAGAACCGCTACCTCAAGAGCTCGGCCCCCCTGTCCAAGGTGGTGTTCGATGGCAAGATCAACGTCATCAAGGATGCCCTCGGCCTGCACACCTACATCAGCCGGGTGCAGGGCAGCAAGCTCAAGGCCAAGAACGAGATCCGCATCGCCGCCCTGTTCAAGGAGGCGCCGCCCCCGTTTCTGAAAATGATCGTGGTGCACGAGCTGGCCCATATCAGAGAGAAGGATCACAACAAGAGCTTCTACCAGCTCTGCCAGCACATGGAGCCGGACTATCATCAACTGGAGTTTGATCTCAGGCTCTGGCTCACCTGGCGCGATATCGACAAGGCCAGCCGCTAGGCTGACACCCGTTTCAGGGAGGAAACATGTCATTTGCCGCCACCCGCTTTATTGCCACTTTGGTAATGGCCAACTTGGGTTGCGCTGCCCGTCCCCGCTTCACGTCACGCGGGCTGCTGGCCCTGCTGCTTCTGCTCGCGGGCCACAGCGCCCGGGCCGATGAGCGCTGGCAGAGCGACCGCTATCTCACCGAGAGCTTTATGGCCATCGCCATGGAGCGGGAGTATGGCGAAGCGAAGCAGACCCGTTTTGCCCGCTGGCAGCAACCGATCCGGCTGCTGCTTGTCAACGAGTCGGGCGACAAGCCGCTGCAGGCCGACGTGGTGAAGGTGCAGGCGGCCCATCTGGCCCGCATCACCGGCCACCCCATCAGCATGGTGACCGCAAAGCCCAATCTGACCCTGATCATGACCGACTACAGCAAGATGAAGAGCTGGGCCAACCGCACCATGGGGGGCGATCCGTCGGTCGGGATGGCACTCAAGGAGGGGCTCTGCCTGGCCAACTTCGCAACCAATGCGAAACACGAGATCAGCCGTGCCACCATCATCATTCCGGTAGACTACAGCCGGGCCAAAGGGCGTTTTCTTGACTGCGTGGTGGAGGAGTTCACCCAGGTGATGGGGCTGCCCAACGACTCGGACAAGGTGTTTCCATCCATCTTCAATGACAACAGCATCGACAGTTTCCTGACCGGGCTGGACTATGTACTGCTCAAGCTCGCCTATCACCCAGCCCTCAAAGCCGGGATGAGTAGTGACGAGATCCGCGCCGCACTGCCGCTCGCAATCAAGGAGCTGCGCGCCAAAGGGGAGATCAGCGAGGCCAACCGCCGGGTGCAGCAGCAGAGCTTGAAAAGCTGGGCGGGGCTATAACGGACCTGGCTCAACCCAGAGCCAGAAACCACCGCTCGCCACTGGCCACCAACAAAAAACGCAGCCACTTGGCTGCGTTTTTTGTTGTCCGGGGATCAACGGTGCGTTAGCGGGCATGCCCGTTTATCCGCCGCCCATTTATCGAACGCACGAGTTATCCACTGACCGTGCGGGATCAGGAGGCGACGTTCTCTTCCGGCATCCAGCTCTCGGCGTTCTCCCACACCTCCTGCACCATGGCTTCGGCCAGCTCTTTGTCTTCCTTGCTGGCACGGCTGACAGTCAGGGCCATGGCGCTGCCCGGCGCGACCCGCACATGGATGTCGGGGAATTTTTCGCCAAGCTGCTTGAGCAGCTCCTGACGCAGCGCCTCCATGGTCGAGGTCGGGATCTGATGTTTTCTGTCGATGATGATTTCAAGACGCATAGGAAACTTCTCCATGATTTATAACTGTATTTTTATCCAGTATTCATAGGAAGTAAAGGGCCATCTTGCGCCAATCAGAAAAGATCCAGCTGCTGGCCGCAGATCCGGTCGAACGACTCGCCGATAAAGGGCAGGATGGCGTCAGCAATGGGCCGCAACTGCTTGTCGATATAGTGTTCGTAATCGATGGCGCTGCGCCGGTACTCCAGCGGCTCGGGGCCATTGAGGGTCATCAGATAGGCGATGGAGCCTCGATGCTGATAGCGCTGTGGCAGCCCGCGGCGCAGATTCTCCTCATCGGCCAGTCGCGCCGCCCGCACATGGGGGGGCACATTCTTCTGATACTCCTCGAGTTTTTGGCGCAGCCGCTTGCGATAGATGAGCAGATCGTCGTGGCGACCGGCCCGGGTCTCATCCACCATGGTGCGCACATAGCCGCTGGGGTCTTCATCGTGAAACACCAGCTCATAGAGGCGGGTCTGAAACTGCTTGGCCAGCATGGTCCAGTCGGTACGCACCGATTCGAGCCCTTTGAATACCAGCTGCTCACTCCCCTCCTGCCCCTCGATCTCCTTGCCAACCAGCCCGGCATAGCGCTTCTTGCTCCCCTTCTCCAGCCCACGGATGGTGGGCATCAAGAAGCGGCGATAGTGGGTCTCGTATTCGATCTCCAGATAGCTTGGCAGGCTGAACTCGCGCTTGATCAGCGCCGTCCAGTTGTCGTTGATCATGGCGGCCAGCTCGCGGCCAATTTGTTCGGCCTGCTGCGGGGTGGTATCTCTGCCCAGATGAACGAAGGTGGAGTCGGTATCGCCATAGATCACCTCGAACCCCTTCGCCTCAATCCACTCGCGGGTCTGCTGCATGATGCTGTGACCGCGCAAAGTGATCGATGAAGCAAGTCGCGGATCATAGAAGCGGCAGCCCCCCGAGCCCAGCACCCCGTAGAAGGAGTTCATGATGATCTTGATGGCCTGGGAGAGCGCCTTGTTGCTGGCCGCCTTGGCTCTATCCCGCGCCGCCCAGAGGGTGGCGATGAGATCCGGCAAGAAGTGCCGCTCGCGGGAGAACATGGCGCCGCGAAAGCCGGAAATGGCGTGGTCGGGATGTTGCAGCCCCTCCACCAGCCCCATGGGGTCGATGCAGAAGGTGCGGATGATGCTGGGATAGAGGCTCTTGAAATCGAGCACCAGCACATGGCGATAGAGACCGGGCTTGGAGTCCATCACATAGCCACCGGGGCTCGCCAGCCCACCGTCAGCAGGCAGATTAGGGGCCACGTAGCCACCGCGGTGCAATCGAGGCAAATAAAGGTTGGTAAAGGCCGCCACCGAGCCTCCTACCCTGTCCAGCTCCAGACCGGTGAGAGAGGCACGCTCGATGGCAAAGGGGATGAGGTGGCAGTAGTCGAAGATCTCCCACACCAGTTTGCAATCTTCCAGGTTGTAGCGGGCCAGCGCCTCCTTGTCGGAGTGAAACAGCAGGGTGATCTTCTCCCCCCGATTGGCCACATCCTCAATATCCTTGCCACGGCCAAGCAGTTCGCTGGCCACCGCATCCAGACTGTAGCTGGCAAACTGCCAGGTGGCGCTTTTGAGGGTGTCGATGCCATCGAGCACCATGCGCCCGGGGATGATGACGTTGCCGGTCTGGGGATCGTTGCGGGATGAGCGCCAGAAGCAGAGCTCGCGCCCCCGCCCCAGCCGCAGACGCCGCTTGTTAAGTTCGGCGCGGCGCAGCAGCAGGCGAAAGTCAAAATTGACCACGTTCCAGCCAATCACCAGATCGGGGTCGTGCAGGCTGAACCAGCTCTCCAGCGCGCCAAGCAGGGCGCTTTCATCCGCCACCCACTCGACCTTGGTGCCCCAGCTCTCGGCATCCGCCTCCGGTGCGCCGATCATGATGACCCGTGCATCCTGCTCGCTGTAAAGACCGACCGAGAACAGCGCCCCGTCCATGGCGCACTCCACGTCGAGGGACACCCATGAGAGGCTGGGCGTCACCGCCTGGGGTGCGCAGCGTGCCTCGTTGACCTCCCAGTAGCCCTGCTTGCCGCCCTTCTTCACCGCCCGGCCATCGAAGCGCACGCCAGCTGTGATGAAACGCTCCATCAGAAAACGCTCCGGCAGCCGGATATCCGCCTCGAAGTGCTCGAGCCCGCGAATGAGCAACAGCTCGATGGCACGGTGAAAGGCGCTCAGGGTGGCGAAATAGCAACCCACCACAGGGCGACCGTCGAAGGTGTGCATCGGCAGACGGCGAAACCGCCCGCTCACCCCGGCGCCTTTGAACAGCTCGGCCGCCTCCGCCATATGGCTCTGTGGCAGAAAGAAGACCGGCTCCTGCCCCGGCACCACCACCCGCACCGGTCCCTGCGCGCTCCAGAGCCACATCACGATTTCGGTGGTGGCAGCGTGCCCGTTGCGGCCGCGCACGTCCCGACCGTGGCGGGTCAGGATAAAACCGTCGAGCGGCGGGGTGGCGGGTACGGTGGGCTGGGTTGCAGTCATGAAGGTAAAGGGGCTGTCCGAGAATGGGACTATTGTACGTTCATACAGTGCCTGCTCGCAATCGTCACGCAGGCTGCGAGGCGGGAGTCAAACTGGTAAGCTCGATCCGGTCGTTATTCCCGCTCATCCCGTTCTGACCACTCTTCGCCGACGAAAGGAGTCTCTGTGGCAATCTATTCCCTGCTGGATCAGCTGGCCATCCCCTACCAGCGTTTCGATCATCCCCCGGTGTTTACCTGCGAGGAGGCGAGCAGGCTGCTGCCCGACCTGCCCGCCGCCAAGACCAAAAACCTCTTTTTGCGCGATCCGAAGAGTGAGCGGCTATTTCTGGTGGTGAGTCCGGAGGCGATCCGGGTCGATCTCAAGGGGCTGGCGGTCATGCTTGGCGTCAAGCGGCTGAGCTTTGGCTCCCCCGAGCGGCTCGATGCGGTGCTCGGCCTCACCCCGGGCTCGGTGACCCTGCTCGCCATGGTGCGCGATAGCGAACAGGCCGTAGAACTGGTGGTGGACGAGGCCATCTGGCAGGCCGAACAGGTGCAGTGCCATCCGCTGGTCAACACCGCTACCCTGATCATCCGCCTCGACGACGTGCGCCGTCTGCTGACCCATCTGGGCCGGAAGGCCACCGTGATGCGCTTGCCAGCAGCAACTTGCGATTAACACGAGGGCTGGCGGTGGGGGCAACACTGTCACCAACACGGCCATATTGCTCGCAGCACAATTGACTGACAAGACAATAAAATGGCGCCATACCACCCGATAAATCGAGTCAGCTGTCGCTATCGTGCATGAAGTCGGGAGCAAGCACATCAGGCCATTTAACCAATTGATAATAGGTTGAATTCATGTTGTGATCGGCCACTGCCAGCAGGCGATACCCCATCGCCCGTTCGTTCACAGGTGACCGTTCCAGAGAGCCCTCGATGCCAAGTCTGTTTTCCTCGGCCCAGTTGTTGAGTCTGGTGCTGTTCGTCACGCTGTCACATATGGGGGTCGCCACCATTTTCGCCGCCATGTGGTACAGCCATCGCCAGATCAGGGCGCTGCTCTACTGGGCGGGAAGCGAGCTGGCCATCGCCGGTGCCTTCAGCTGTCTGCTGCTGCGCCCCCTTGAGGGTGAAGCCTCGCTCGCCAATATTCTGCTGACCAACCTGCTGCTGATGGCGACCCCTCTGCTCTATGAACGGGGGATGCGCCACTTCTTTCGGCGTGAAGCCGACCCGTTGGGCTGGCTGCTGCCCGCCGTCACCCTCGCCGGTTTCGCCCTGTTTGCCCTGACGACCCTGCAGCAGCCCCTCTCTGATGTGCACAGCCGGATCATCGTGCTCTCCGGCGTACTCTCGCTGCAGATTGCGCTGCTTATCTGGCAGCTCTGGCGCTACCAGCGGCTGGCCCCGGTCTATCGGGTGTTGCGCTTTGCCATCCTGCTGCTCGCCCTGCAACTGCTGTTGCAACTGCTGCGGATCGCCAAACACCTCTGGTATCCGGAGCTGGCGGCCAACTCCTTCACCGATCCGCTGCTCGGGCCGGTGATCCTGCTCAGCCTGCTCTTTACCATCGCCCGCAGTTATCTCTTGCTGAGTCTGGTTCACACCCGCCAGCAGCAGGCCATGCTGGCCACCCAACGCAAGCTGGAGCGGCGCGCCAATCAGGATGAGCTGACCGGCCTGTTCAGCCGCCACTATTTTGAACGCCAGGTGACCCTGCGCGCCCGCGAGATGGCGAACCCCGGCCAGCTGCTGCTGATTGATCTGGACAACTTCAAGCAGATCAACGACCGCCACGGCCACCCCGCCGGTGATGCCATGTTGCGGGCCGTGGGCCATGTGATCGCCAATACCCTGCCTGCCGAGGGGATGGCCGGTCGGCTCGGCGGCGATGAGCTGGCCCTGCTGCTGATGGCAGACCCGCAGACCCTGCCCACCTACTGCCACGCCCTGCAGCAGCAGATCGCCGAGGCAACCGGAGCACTGGCGGGGGGGCCTATCAGCCTCAGCATCGGCCTCACCTCGCTGCACCCTGACGAGGGGTTTGCAGCGGCCTACCTGCGGGCGGATCGGGCGCTCTATGCTGCCAAGCAGGCGGGGAGGCAACGGGCCTGCGTGCTGGAACCCCACCACAGTGAACCGCAACCGCTACAACCCAGCGTGCTCCTGTCATGAGGTCGGTTCCCGCTCTGCAGTGCCGCCCGGCCAGACTGGCAGATGCCCCCGCCTACCGCCGCTATGTCACCGAATGTGCCGAGGCGGGACTGCCGCTCTATCAGGTGGCGCAATTTGATCCGGACGGCTGGCTACAGAGCCTGCTGGATCACGCCGAAGGGCGCAATCTACCCGACGGATACCTGCCTGCCACCACCTATTTTGCCCTCGATGGCGGGGAGATCATCGCCACCCTGCGTCTGCGTCACGGTGACAATGAGGCGACCCGCCAGTGGCTGGGTCATATCGGTTACGAGACCCGCCCCTCTCGCAGTGGTGAAGGGGCCGCGACCGTGCTGCTGCGCTGGGTACAACAGCAGGTGCTGGCGGCGCCGGTGCTGATCAGCTGCGGCGAAGATAATCTGGCCTCCCGCAAGGTCATTACGGCAGCCGGTGGCGTGTTTCTGGGGCGGCGCTTCCATCCGGGGGATCGCCGCTGGCTGGAGATGTACCAGCTAGCCCCCCGGCCGCAGTCGATGCAGAAATAAAAAGAGCGCCCCTAAGGCGCTCTGGTGGTGAGAGTGGCAAACCCTCAGTAACTGTCTTCCTGCTCAGCCTTCATCCGCGCCTGACGAGCATATGCCTCCTCTTCGGCGCTCTCGATCTCGTGCAGCACGGAATCGAGATCGATGGCGGCACGGCTCTCTTCAAAGTGGCCGGTCAGCT
This sequence comes from Aeromonas allosaccharophila, assembly GCF_000819685.1. Classification (GTDB taxonomy): domain Bacteria; phylum Pseudomonadota; class Gammaproteobacteria; order Enterobacterales; family Aeromonadaceae; genus Aeromonas; species Aeromonas allosaccharophila. The sequence goes on from NZ_CDBR01000074.1 coordinate 17,217, forward strand.
CGCTCTCGGGGGTGAGCTTGCCATCTTCAAACAGCGCCCACATCTCCTGGGCATAACGGGTCTTGAGCAGCTCGGGCGCATACATGCCGTAGTAGTTGCGCATGTTGTTGACGTCCCGCTCCAGCATCGCCTTGGCCTGGTTGTTGGCGGCGGCATCCACCACCTGGGGCAGGTCGATGATGACGGGGCCCTGGCTGTCCACCAGCACGTTGAACTCCGAGAGATCGCCGTGAATAAGGCCGGCACAGAGCATGCGCACCACATAGCGGATCACCTTGTGGTGATCGATGACCGCCTGCTCGGGAGTGAGTGCCACATCGTTGAGGCGCGGCGCAACGTTGCCATCCTCGTCGGTGATAAGTTCCATCAGCAGGACGCCATCGAGGCAGACATAGGGCTGCGGCACCCTCACACCGGCAGCAGCCAGCTTGAACAGAGCATCGACCTCGGTGTTCTGCCACACCTCTTCATGCTGCTTGCGGCCGTACTTGGAGCCTTTCTCCATGGCGCGGGCGCTGCGGCTGTTACGCACCTTGCGCCCCTCCTGATAGACCACGGCCTGCTTGAAGCTGCGCTTGGAGGCCTCTTTATAGACTTTGGCGCAGCGGATCTCGTCGCCGCAGCGCACTACATAGACGTCGGCCTCTTTGCCGCTCATCAACCGGCTGACGACCTCATCGACCAGGCCGTCATCAACCAGAGGTTGGATTCGATTTGGAATTTTCATGGCCGCCCTTTTACCCTATTTCCGCTCTCGAAGATAGCTCCGCGCACGCTCACCTGCCTCTCCCTTTCATAAGACACCCTTTTATCCCCTGTTTGCGCTGTTTTTGTCCAGCTGAGCGCCTGAAAAAACGGCACGGCCGCTTACCTTAACCCGCCGCTGAAGCAACAAAAATGGCCCGCAAGCGGGCCAACTTTCAAGGCTCTGGCGGCAAGCCCTGACGAATGCGCCGGATCCCCGCTTCATAGAGGCCGTCATCCCCCACCGGATGCTCCAGGGTTTCGAAAATCTTGAGAAACCACATGTACTGCTCGGGATGGCGGGCCACCTGCATCTCCACCACCCGGTTCATGGCATTGACATCCGCCAGCAGATCCGGGGTGGGATAGGGATCGAATGGCGGCTCGATCTCCAGCAGATAGCGCCCCTCATCCTCGTCATAGCTGGCGAAGATAGGCACCGCTCTGGCCCCGGTCAGCTTCACCAGCTTGGGCAGCGCCGGCAGGGTCGCCTTGGGATGGCCGAAGAAGGGAACAAACACACTCGCCTCGCGGCCATGATCCTGATCCGGCAAATAGAAGAAGCTGGCACCGGCGCGGATCGTCTTGACCGCCGGCTTGATGCCGACACTGCGCTCATACACCTTGCCCGCCTTGGCCCGCTCGCGGTTGATGTACCAGTCAAACACCTGATCTTTCGGGCTTTTCATCATGGTACACATGTTGATACCCATCATGGAAAAGTAGCGACCGATCATATCGACCGCCCAGGTGTGCGGCACCACCAGGATCAGTGGCCGACCCGCGTCCTGCTCCACCTGCACATGCTCCCAGCCGGTGACCTTGATACGGCGGGTCAGCCGCGCCTTGCTGCGCCAACTGAGCTCGCCAAAGCCCATAAAGGTCTTGAGCCCGACCCGGATCGATTTGAGCAGCAGCGCCTGGCGCCCGGCGGCATCCAGTTCGGGAAAGCAGATCTTGAGGTTGGTATCGGCAATATAGGCCTGCTTTTTCGAGAATCGCAGCAGGGTTGGTGAGACCAGATCGGCAAAACGGTCCCGCAGCCTCGCCGGGGTAAATGCCAGCAGGGAGAGCAGCCCCAACGCGCACCAGCTCCCCCACCATTTTGGATGGAGCAGGCGACTATGAAATGAGGTATCAAATACCGGATCTAACGGGGACATGGCGGCCATCAAGTCATCAAAAACAAACAGTTATTGTAGTTATCCTGACATTTTTTTCTACCCTCAAGGGGCTGGCCACCAGCCTGCAAGGCACTGATCAGACGAGTCATCATAAAAAATGGCCCACATGGGGCCATTTCAATGCATACAAATTCAGGATCAGCCGTGAGGCGACAATCCCTTGCGGATCCGGCGGATACCCTCTTCGTAGCGGCCATCCGGCCCCTCCTGATCTTCACGGGTATCAAAAATTTTAAGGAACCACATGTACTGACCGGGATGACGGGTCAGCTGCTGCTGCACCATATCGTTCATCCGGCAGGTGTCGGCCATGACATCATCGGTGGGATAGTTGTCGAACGGCGCGTCAATCTCCAGCCTGTAGCAGTGGTTCGCTTCATCGTAACAAGCGAGCAACGGCACCGCCTTGACGCCACTGACCTGCACCAGACGGGGCAAGGCAGGCAGGGTCGCCTTGGGGTGGCCAAAGAAGGGGGCGAAGATGCTCTTCTCGCGGCCGTGATCCTGATCCGGCAGATAGAAGAAGCTGCGACCGCTCTTGATGGTTCTGATCACCGCCTTGATCCCGGCGCTGCGCTCATAGACGCGGCAGCCGTTCTTGGCCCGTGCCCGGTTGAGGTGCCAATCAAACACCGGATTGCGCGCCCGTTTCATCATGGTGCACATAGGCACCCCGCGCTGGGTGAAGCAGTAACCGGCGGCATCCACCGGCCAGGTGTGGGGCACCACCAGGATCACCGGCCGACCGGCTGCCCGCTCCGCCTCGATATGTTCCCAGCCACTCACCTGCATCCGGCTCATCAGATAACGCTGGCTGCGCATGGTGAACTCGCCGAATCCCAGCAGACTCTTGAGGCCGACCCGGATCGAGGTCAGCGCAATGGCATCGCGCACTTCCGGGCTCTTGTCCGGGAAGCAGATCTCCAGATTGGTTCTGGCGATATAGAGCTGCTTTTTGGACACACGCAACACCAGCGGCGCCAAAGCATCAGCCAAACGATCGCGCAATCGCACCGGCACAAAAGCCAGCAGCATCAGCAGGCCAAGGGCCAGCCAGCTGAACCAGTAACGGGGATGCAGAAAACGGGTTTCAAAGGAGGAGTTAAATACGGGATCTTGGGGAGACATGATTCGGGGTCAAGCAAAAAAGTTGTGGTGCATTGTAGTCATCCTGACAGGTAATACCAGTTAATTTCATGGCCAGCAACCCGACACGAGCGCGAGCTCAAAAAACCACAAAAAAATGCCCCGCACTGCGGGGCATCTTGCTTATTACACAACCAGAGTGGTGGCTCTTTGTCCATCCATCGTATGACTGGTCGTTTATCCCGTCGCTCTCTGAGCGCACTGCTTGACCATGTTCCGATGTCACATCGTCAAGATTTAACGGTGAGCACCCTGGCGGGCCATGCCGTTGTTCATTGCGGTATCACGCTGCGGCAGAAAGAACATCAGGTAACGCAGTGCCACATAGCCGACGATCACGGTGGCAACCCCCAGCTCGAAGTGGGCCAACAGTCTGATCTGCTCGACGTAGTGATTCCCTTGCGCAAACCCGTCCACCAGATGGGCCACTTTGAACAGGGCAGTGGCACCGATCACCAGCGGGAAGGTGAAGGCGGCATAACCCGGCGAGAAGGGCAGACGCAGCAGTTTGATGAAGGCCAGATAGATGATGCCGGTCATCAGGATGGCGATCCCCAGCAGCACGGCCACCAGCAGCAAGGAGGGATCTTGGCTGACGGTCAGGTAACCGGCCAGAGAGAGGCTGGCAGGGGCCGCCAGAATGGCGATGGTCGGTTTGGCGGCATCCGGCACTTCATGGCTGAAGATCAGGCGATAGAGCATCAGCGGCAACATCAGGCCGTAGCAGATGATCCCGAACCAGAGCAGGCCGTTGGCCAGCGGGGCAAACTGACCGCCCGGGAAGGCGACGTCAGCCACGATGATCCCCACCGGCGGCACAAACCAGCTCGGCACCATGTGGTGGATTTCAAACTCTTTGGCGCGATGCCAGATAAAGGTGGCAAGGAACAGCAGGTGAACCGCCACGGCAAACAGCCAGAGGGCCTCGCCCGCTTGCGGCGCAATCATCCCCAGCGCTTTCGAGACCACCATGGTACCCATGGCATAGGTCGGTACCACGCTGCCCACCACGGGGTGAGCGAGATCCTGCAACAGCAGGCGGGGATGAAGCAGAAACTTGAAGGTCAGGATCACCAGCAGCACGGCGGCAACGGCGGCGCCCAGCAGCTGCATCCGGCCATCGAAGTGACCGGCATTCTCCCAACACCAACCAAGGCTGGCGATGCCGAGCGCCAGACCCGCCATGGGGGTTGGGGCGGCAGCCAGTGATTTACGGGTTCTTGCGATCATGATGACACCTTTCTATTGATGACTATGGCGATAGGATAATGGCCCCTTATCGTTTACGATATCTAAATGAATTAAATCAATCGTTCAGGAAAACCAAACAGCATGAAACTGACCCTGCAGCAGTTGAAAGTGTTCGCCACCATTGCCCGCTACGGAAACCTTGGCCTTGCCGCCAACGAGCTCTGCCTGAGCAAGGGGGCCGTCTCCCAGTCGCTGCAGGAGCTGGAGCGCCAGCTCTCCACCCCGCTGTTTGACCGCATTCACCCCAGATTGCAGCTCAACAACGAGGGGCGCCTGCTGCAACCGGCCGCCGAAGAGCTGCTGACCCGGATGCAGGATATCGAAAACCTGTTCAGCCCCGATGCCGAGCCGAGCGGTAAGCTGCGCCTGGGCGCCAGCCAGACCATCGGCAACTACCTGCTGCCGACCCTGCTCGCCAGCAGCAAACAGGAGCTGGGGCTGCCCCCCAAGGTGACCATCAACAACACCCACCTGCTCTGCCATGCGCTGGCCAACTTCGAGCTGGATATGGCGCTGATCGAAGGAGAGAACCACCACCCCGACCTGCTCGCCGAACCCTGGCTGCAGGACGAGATGCTGGTGGTGGCTCCCCCCGGTCACCCTCTTGCCGACGAGCCGGAGCTCTCCCTCTCCCGACTGGGCGGCGAGACCTGGGTACTGCGTGAAGCGCAATCGGGCAGCCGCGAGCAGTTTATCCAGCAGATCCAGCCCGAGCTGCCCCGCTGGCAGGCAGGGCTTGAACTCAATACTCTGGAAGCGGTGATGCTGGCGGTAGAAAAGGGGTTGGGGATCTCCTTTATCTCCCGGCTGGCGGTCTCCGATCGGCTCAAGGATGGCCGACTGGTGGCCCTGCCTCTCACCCGCCGCTTCCCGCGCCAGCTCTCCCTCATCTGGCACAAGCAGAAGTACCACTCCGCCTCCCTGCGCCACTTTCTCCACTTCTGCCGGGCTCAGATGAACGATACCGAGGTGATCAGCCCGGACTAACCCCCGGCCAGATCATCGCTAGCAAACCAGAGCGCCTATGGCGGAAAAGCAACATGCAGAGAGGGAGCCATGGCTCCCTCTCTTTGATCCGCTCGCTGACTATCACTTTGCCAGACTGCGCAACCAGCTGATCTCCTCGCCCCAGATGGACTCGTCGATGGTCTCGAGGATCAGCGGAATGCGATCGAAACGATCATCATTCATGATGTGGTGGAACACAGCCTCCCCCAGATTGCCCTCCCGCAAGCTGTGGTGACGATCGACCCGGCTGCCGAAGGTGCACTTGGCGCCGTTGATATGCATCCCCTTGAGATAGTGAAAACCCACCGTGCGGTCGAACTCGGCAAAGACGGCGGCGCAGCTCTCGGCGGTGCGCAGATCGTAGCCGGCGGCAAAGGCGTGACAGGTATCGAAACAGATCCCGACCCGGCTCTTGTCCTCCACCCCCTCGATGATGGTGGCGAGCTGCTCGAACGACCAGCCGAGGTTGGTCCCCTGCCCGGCGGTATTCTCGATCACCGCCGTCACCCCCTCACTGCGCTCCAGCGCCCAGTTGATCGACTCGCTCACCAGCTTGAGGCTGGCCGCCTCGGGGATCTGCTTGAGATGGCTGCCAGGGTGGAAGTTGAGATAGCAAAGCCCCAACTGCTCGCAACGCTTCATCTCGTCGAGAAAGGCATCACGGGATTTGGCCAGACCATCGGGATCGGGATGGCCAAGATTGATGAGATAACTGTCGTGGGGCAGGATCTGCTGTGGCAGAAAACCGGCCTTGTCACAGGCCGCCTTGAAGGCGCGGATGGTGGCCTCCGCCAAGGGGGCAGCCTGCCACTGACGCTGATTCTTGGTAAAGAGGGCAAACGCGTTGGCCCCGATGGCCTGGGCGCGGGCGATGGTATTCTCCACCCCGCCGGCCGCACTGACGTGGGCTCCGATATATTTCATACAATCTCCTCAATACGGCAAGCCGCCATTATGCCGATCTCGCCCAATCCCGCCAAACCGGAATAGTCGATAAGCCTGATCGTTTTTGGGGGCTAAAAAGGATTCGTTCAGGTTCGAGCTGTATGATATTCACTCCATGACCGAGGAGCTTGCGATGAACCTGCCGATGATTGACAACACCAAAGAACCCTTGCTGAAATTTGCCTCCATGCCCCCCCATCGCCAATGGGCGACGGCGTCAGCGGCAGGGATTGCCCAATTCCTCGAAAATCAGGGCAAAACTGTGCATGCGCCCCGTTTCAAGGCCGAGCCGGACACCCGCCTGGCGGACGAGATCCGGGGGGATGATTTGCTGCCCTATCTCGCCAATGCCGTGACGCACTACTTCAGCACCCCGATGTCAATTGAAGAGCTGTTTCTGCACGCCAAATAAGCGAAAGCCACCCCTTTTACAACGCATCTGGCTGTTGCCCGGCCAGACCCCATACCGATGAGATCACCGAGCACACCTTTGCTCATCTCGATGTACGGTTGCCTCCCTCCTGCGCAGTGGTAGTCCGCGGGATGCCTGGATCAGGCATCCCGCAGCCTCGTCCACCATCCCCACCCCAAGGCGTTATGTGCGACCGTGATGGCGCAGCCACACACCCTTGACTGCCCCGGCCAGCAGCAACAAGATCGCCACACCAAGCAACAACAAACCGATGGGGATCAAGCCGAAGGGTTCATGCAAGGTGCCATCTTCATCGACGGTAGAACCAATCAGTTCAAAAGCCACCAGACAGCACACGCCCATGGCCGCCAACACGGCGCCGGTACGCATCATGATTGTCATGATCATCAAGCACTCCTTTTCATCTTGAACGAGCCACCCATTCTCCATCCCGATGTGAAGGGAGGGTGAAGTGAACGAGGCTTTTCGATTAAGGACGAACGACCAGATGCGATCGACAAAAGACGGCGCTGGGCGGCGGGTGAGCAATAGCAGGCAGGCAAGGGCTTGAGCGGCGCCCATAAAAAAACGCAGCGTATCGCCTGAGCAATAACGCTGCGTTTTTGGGTCTCTCGGCCGTCCCCCTTGCCGTGACCCGAATGGCCAGCGACAAGGGAGCAAGAATGCGTGGGGAGAGTCGCCTTAGAAGGGCATTTTAAAACCTGGCGGCAGTTGCATGCCACCGGTCAGTTCGCCCATCTTGGCCTTGTTCTGCTCTTCCACACGACGCACGGCATCGTTGCAAGCGGCGGCAACCAGATCTTCCAGCAGCTCCTTGTCATCTTCCATCAGGGAGGGGTCGATCTCGATGCGACGGACGCTGTGGCTACCAGTCATGGTGACCTTGACCATGCCAGCACCGGCTTCACCGGTCACTTCCATCTGAGCCAGCTGCTCCTGCGCCTTCTGCATACGCTCTTGCATCTGTTGGGCCTGTTTCATCAGGTTCCCCATTCCACCTTTACCAAACATATGTCGTCTCTCGTCTTGAAATCCGGCATCCAGCGCCGGGCTGTGGGCTTGTCTGTCCTAGATGGGGACAGCCAAACTGCTTTTCAACCGGAAGCAAGCTCCCGGCCACGGAATTTAGCGGTTGAGGGGCTCGATGCTCTCGTGATGAAGCACGGCACCAAACCGCTGAACTAAAAACTGCACGTTGGGATCCTGCTCCAGATCCCGGGTCACCTGCTCCCGCACCCCGAGATAAAGGCGATGCTCGATCTCGAGGGGGGTCTCCTGGTCAGGCACCACGCCAAGCGTTACCTCGACCTGTACCGGTTGCCCCAGCGCAGGCCCAATGATCTCGGCCAGATCGGCGCGCGCCTTGTCGCTCACCAGATGGCGCTGCTCGGGCTTGAGGGTTAGCAGTACCTTGTCCCCTTCCCGCATCATCACCGAGTTGATGGCCAGCTGGCGCAGCCGACCACCCACCTGAGTGTGGGCGATCAACTCGGCCCAAGCGTCACCACAACCATTGAGCAGCGAGGAGGGAATAAGGCGGGTCGCCTCTCCCTCTTGCGGCTCGCTGTCGCTCTCGAGCTCATCCCAGTCGATGGTCTCCATCACCGGCTGAGCGGGCTCATCCTGCGTCACAAGGGCAGCGGCCACCGCCGTGGTGGCAACGGGTGGCTGGGTCGCTGGGGCGGGCGTCACCGCAGGCACCCCAGCACTGCGCTCACCGGGTCGATAGCTCGGCTGTCCGTCGAGATCCCAGGGTGGCAGATCGGTTGGCTGGGCCGGTTCCGTGACAGGGGCGTGGCTCATCACCTGAGTCTGCCCGGCAAATCCCTGATTGAGGTACTCTTCGTATTCCCCGTTGTCACCCTGTGGCTCGTAGCCATCGCCATAGAAATCCACCGGCGGCAGATCATCATAGTGACCCATCGCCGCCATCCCCTGCCCGGCCGGTTGGCCGACCGGAGCTGGCTGTTGCGAGACGACCGGTGCAGCAGCGGGCGCGACAGGGCGAGCTGGCGCAACCGGCACTGCGCGCGGCGCGGGCGCCGCCGGGACATCCTGACCACGCTGACGGCTGCGCAGCATGTTTCGCTTGCCAAGCAGGCTCTGCATGCTCGATACCGCAGATACCGGTTCAGCAGCGGCAACAGGCGTTGCTGTCGGTTCGAGCGCGGGCTCGAAGGGGGCGGTCAGCGGCTCACCATGGGAATAGTCGGTATCGGCAGCTGCATGTTCGCCAGCATCAGCGGGCTGTGCATCTGAGTGCGCAGACACATCGGGCTGCACATTTGGCAGAGCAGGTTCGGGTTGATAACCCATGCCCGCAGCTTCGCGCAGCAGCTCATCCTGCTGACTGAACAGCTCGGCGGCTTGCGCCTCCTCCTCGCTGTTGGCAGCGTTAGCAGTGTCATCCACCATCGCAGGCTGGGAGGCATCAACCGCAGGTACAGCACGGTTGGCAACAGGGCTGGCTAGCGGAACAGGCACGGCGCCGCTGATCGGTGCCAGTGCGGCCGATTCAGCGGCCGGGCGCTTTCCCGGCAAGGAGGCTACCGGCGTGGCGCTGCTCGCCGCACTGCTCGTCATTGACGGGGGCAGCGCGGTGAGGCTGGCCGGATGCAAGGCATCGCGCCGTGGCGAGAAGGCGAGCATCCGCAGGCAGGTCATCTCCAGCGCGGTGCGGCCATCGGGGGCCCAGGGCAGATCTTTACGGCCACCCAGCACAATCTGGTAGCAGAGCTGCACCTCTTCCGGACTCATCGCCTTGGCCAGTTGCAGCAGGGAATCGGCATCCGCCCCCTGCTCCTGCACACTGGCAGGCAGCAGCTGCGCCATGGCGATACGATGGAGCAACCCCTCCAGCTCGGCGTGGAGCTGATCAAAATCGGGGCCCAGAGTAGCGATCTCGGTGATCTTGGCCATGGTCGCGGGGGCATCTTGCCGCAAAATGGCTTCCAGCAGCTGGTGCAGATGACGGTGATCGAGCGTCCCCAGCATCGCCAGCACGCTCTCGAGGCGCACGCTGCCATTGCCGTGGGCCAGCGCCTGATCCGTCAGGCTCAAGGCATCGCGCATACTGCCGTCGGCGGCTTTGGCCAGTGCCAGCAGGGCGCGCGGCTCGAAGGGTTGCCCCTCCTGATCCAGCACCCATTCGAGCTGCTTGGCGATCTGGGTCTGATCCAGACTCTTCAGATGAAACTGCAGGCAGCGCGAGAGGATGGTGATCGGCAGCTTCTGCGGATCCGTGGTGGCCAGCAGAAACTTCACATAGGGGGGCGGCTCTTCCAGGGTTTTCAGCAGCGCGTTGAAGCTGTGACGCGACAACATGTGCACTTCATCGATGAGATAGACCTTGAAGCGGCCACGGGCCGGGCGGTACTGCACGTTGTCGAGCAGCTCACGGGTATCTTCCACCTTGGTGCGGGACGCCGCGTCAATCTCCAGCAGGTCGACAAAGTTGCCCTGATCGATCTCGCGGCAGGTATCGCAGACACCGCACGGGTGACTGCTGATCCCCTGCTCGCAGTTGAGGCTCTTGGCCAGAATACGGGCGATGGTGGTCTTGCCGACCCCGCGGGTACCGCTCAGCAGATAGGCGTGATGCAGCCGTCCCTGATCCAGGGCGTTGGTCAAGGCGGTCAGCACATGTTGCTGGCCTACCACTTGTTCAAACGTATGGGGGCGCCATTTACGCGCCAGAACCTGATAGCTCATAAATCCATCATGCAGGGAAGACAGGGCATTGAGGCCGGATGCTAACACAAATGGACGGGAGGCTGTATCGGCTATCGGTCAGAGCGGGAGGGATCGCTTGAATTTCAAACCGATGCCCGCACGGGCACCGGTTCAACACAGGCCCGATGCGGATGATCGAGCCAAAGAGGCATTACTCGCCAGCCAGTTCGACCAGTGAGAGTACCTTGATGCCAGCCGCAGTCAGGCGGGCATCGCCACCCAGAGACGGCAGGGAGATGATGAAGGCCGCATCGGCCACTTCACCACCGGCGCGGCGGATCAGCTTGACGGTCGCATCGACGGTACCGCCGGTCGCCAGCAGATCGTCCACTACCAGCACCTTGTCACCGGGCACGATGGCATCGGTGTGCAGTTGCAGGGTGTCGGTGCCGTATTCGAGGGCATAGGACTCCTCGATCACGTCGCGCGGCAGCTTGCCCGGCTTGCGGACCGGCACGAAGCCCAGCCCCATGGCGAAGGCAACCGGTGCACCGAAAATGAAGCCACGGGCTTCGGTACCAACAATCTTGGTGATCCCTTGATCACGATAATGATTGGCCAGCAGATCGATGGTGGCCTTGAAGGCTTCGGCGTTCTCGATCAGGCTGGTGATGTCACGAAACAGAATGCCCGGCTTCGGATAGTCGGGAATGGTCTTGATGCTTGCTTCGATAAATTTCAGGGTTTCCGGATTCATGTGTTGACCGCTTATTTTTTTGACCCAGGGGTGGCCATTTTTTCTCAATTCCCTTCTGCGGGAAATAAAAAAGCCTGTCACGCAAAAATGACAGGCCGACTCCATAGCATTATTGCTGCAATAGCTTAGGGACTTCACTTCGCCATTGCAACTGGCTCCAGCACCGGCAGGCGCATTAACCAGGTGAGCAGGATCACCATTATGACAACCAGCAGCCCCTTGACCCACAGCAGTGGCACCACCGCCAGCGACACCGAGAAAGTGAGCAAAATGAAGATAATGGCGCGCCGTCTGGCCTGACGACGAATGCCGCGATACTGCTGCCAATCCACGATGGGTGGGCCAAACCAGGGATGGGTCAGCAGCCAGCGATGAAAACGGGGCGACGAGCGGGCAAACAGGGCGGCGGCCAGCAACATGAAGGGGGTAGTCGGCAAGAGCGGCAGCACAATGCCCACGATACCGGTGGCAAATGCCAGCCATCCGAGCGCCATCAGACACCAACGCTTCATTCCTTCTCCTTGCGTGATTTATCTCCCTCTAGCCTAACAGAGTTTGAGCGGGTGCTGACAGCGGGCCGCAACCCCACTACAATCTGCGCTCTTTTTTCTCCCCATTCTCGTCGGAAAGCCGTTATGCGCGTTATTTTGGCCCCCATGCAGGGGGTACTGGATCACCTGATGCGGGAGGTCCTCACCTCCGTCAATGATTACGATCTCTGCGTGAGCGAGTTTATCCGGATCGTCGATCAGCTGCTGCCCGCCAAGGTGTTCTACCGCCTCTGCCCCGAACTGCTGCAAGATGGCAAGACCCGCGCAGGCACCCCGGTGCGGGTGCAACTGCTGGGGCAACATCCCGAGTGGCTGGCCGAGAACGCCGTGCGCGCCATCGAGCTCGGCTCCCCCGGGGTCGATCTCAACTTCGGCTGCCCCGCCCCCACGGTCAACAAGAGCAAAGGCGGTGCGGTGCTGCTCAAGGAGCCCGAGACCATCTACCGCATCGTCAAGGCGGTGCGCGACGCGGTGCCCGCCCATCTGCCGGTGAGCGCCAAAATTCGCCTCGGTTACGATGACAAGGAGCTCTATCTGGAGAACGCCCAGGCGGTCTTCCAGGGGGGCGCCAACGAGCTGGCCGTCCATGCCCGCACCAAGCGCGAAGGGTACAAGGCCCCCGCCCACTGGGAGTATGTGGATGCCATCCGCCGCGCTCTGCCCATCCCCGTCACCGCCAACGGCGAGATTTGGGATCATCAGGATGCCCTCGCCTGCGCCAGCGTCTCCGGTTGCGATGCCCTGATGGTCGGGCGCGGCGCCATCTCCCTGCCCAATCTGGCTAACGTGATGAAAACTGGCTGCCCGCACATGAGCTGGGCCGAGGTGCTGCAGTTGATGGTGAGCTACACCGAGCAGGATCTGGCCAGCGAGAAAGCCGACTACTACCCCAGCCGCATCAAGCAGTGGTTCAGCTACCTCAAGCGGGAATATCCCGAGGCGGACCTGCTGTTTCAGGAGATCAGGGTACTCAAAGAGACCGACCCCATCCGCGATGCCCTGTTGCAAGCGGCCAAAAGCCACGGCTAACCACGTTTAACTTGACGCATATCATCTTGATAGAGTTATCGGGTCCCTATACTGCCCCGAATCTGTCGTCTGTCCTATGGGGGATAATGTGTGTGAAATGACGCAAGCACAGTTGACTGTCTGGCGTAATCGCCTGCTGTCCGACTGGGCCCAAGTACGAGAAACGCTGATCGGTCAACTGAAAGCCTGCCGCCGTGACGAGTGGGCCGAGCAGGTCGGTCACTGCGATCAGGATCAACTGGTTGAACTGACCAGCCGGCTGGATCTGCCGAAGGTAGAGCAGAGCGTGGCCCGCCTCAAGCGGATCGACGCGGCACTCTGCCAGATGGATCTGGGCATCTACGGCCTCTGCTCCGATTGTGAAGAGCCGCTGGCCATCGAACAGCTGGAACAGGATCCGACCCTGCAACGCTGCCCGCGCTGCGAAACCCGCTATCGCAAGGGATTCCACGCCCACGAACTGTGAGGGATGCACATATGTGCATCCGCTCAACCCTCAGCACTGGTTACTCCGTCATTCCTGTCCAATACTCAACCGTATCAGCCTGCCCGAGGGGATGCGTTGTGTACCGACTCTTGTTGTTATGGTGTTTGTGTTGCCAGGCGCTGGCACAGGAGTCATTGGTCGTCGGCTGGGTCAACTGGCAGCCCTTCAGCTTTCGCAATGAACAGCAGCAGCTTCGCGGACTGGATGTGGAACTGCTCGACGCTATCTTCCAGCGCGCCGGTTATCAGGCCCGATTCAGTGAAATGCCCTGGGCGCGCGTGTTGCACGAGCTGCAATTTGGCACGATACAAGTTGGCATGTCTGCCAATATGACCGCCGAGCGGCAACAATACGCCCGCTTCAGCCACCCCTATCGGGAAGAGGAGACGGTTATCGTCGTCCGCCGCCAGGAGGCCGAACGCTGGCGCGGGATCACCACCCTCGACCAGCTTGCCAATACCCCAGACTTTCATCTCGGACTGCTCAAAGGCTTTGATTACGGCGATACCTTCCGCCAATTGATGACCCAACCCGACATGCAGCCCCGCTTGCAGATGCGCTTGCGGCTGGAGCAGCTACTGAAAATGTTGCAGGGGGGGCGGATCCAGGGATTTATTCTCGATCCCCACGGGCTGCAGGAGTGGCGCAATCAGGGGACGCTACCGGATGATCTGCATATTCTGCTGCGTATCGAGCTGACACCGGTTCACCTGATGCTGAGCAAAGAGAGCACCACAGAGGCGCAACTGAAGCGGATCAATCAGGCGATCGATCAATTGAAACAGAGCCCCGACTATCAGCAGATCCTCGATCGCTACCGGTTCACCCCCCAACATCCATCAGCCTCTCAACATCCATAACAGAGAGGGGAGCCTCGGCTCCCCTCTCTGTTTCTGTCTGCCACACGCTTGCCACCTCTCGCGACAGACTCTTATTCCATCAGACACCACGGCACTCAGTGCCCCAATACAATCCCGGCAAGATGGGAAAAGTGGTGGATCTCGTGGGTTGCCCCACTGTCGCCCGCTTGCCGCTCGGGGTTGTACCAGCAGGTCGCCAGCCCCTGCGCCGCCGCACCGGCGATATCGGTTTTCGGGTTATCGCCCACCATCAGTACCCGGGCCGGATCCGGCTGTCCCATCAAGGAGAGAGTGTGCTGGAAAATGGCGGGATCAGGCTTGGTCACCCGGATCTCGTCGGAGATCACCAGCGGCTCGAACCACTCGCTCCAGCCCAGTTTGCCGAGCCGCCCGCGCTGGGGCACGCTGAAGCCATTGGTGATGATCCCCATCCGCACCTTGCTGCGCAGCTGCTGCAGGGTGTCGAGCACGCCCTCAAGGGGCATGCTCAGGGCGACAATCTGCGCCAGAAAGGTGTTGTTCATCGCCATGGGATCGGCGTCAACCTGCTGGGCAAAGAGGGCAAAACGGGTCTGCTGCAGCGCCGTTGCATCGATCTCGCCGTCGTTGTACTGCTGCCAGAGCCCGTGGTTAATGGTGTGATACTGCGCCATGGCGACGTCATCGGCCTCCACACCATAGATCGTTAGCGTTCGGGCCAGCGCCTCGGCGACCGGGAAATCGAGCAGGGTTTCATCCAAATCGAACAGCACCCAGTCATAGCTTGGTTGTTTCACAGAACTCCTTGTTATCAGTCAGATGGATCAGTGGTATGTCGGCCGATGCGACCCAGCGGGCTGGCCAGCAGATCCAGGGTGAGCCGCACGCCAAAACCGGTCACTTCGCTGGAGACCACCCCATTGCCCCCCTTGTTGCGAAAACCACTCAAATCAAAATGCAGCCAGGGGGTCTGCTCGGGCACGAAATGAGCGAGAAAACGGGCCGCATCGATGTGATCCGGCGAACTGCCCGGCGCACATTGCAGCAGATCGGCCCACTCGCTCTCGATGTTGTCGTCGTAATCATCATCGAGCGGGAAGGGCCAGATCCGCTCGCCGCTGCGCTGACCCAGATTGACCAGCGAGACCAGCCACTCGCTGCGGTTGCTAAAAACGCCGCTGTAGCGGCTGCCCAGCGCCCGCTTGCAGGCACCGGTCAGGGTCGCATAGTCAATCAACAGATCCGGGGTATCCTGCGCTGCCATCGCCAGGGTGTCGGCCAATACCATTCGCCCTTCGGCATCGGTATCGACCACCTCGATGGAGGTGCCATTGATGGCGGTCACTACCTCGCCGGGGCGATAGGCGTGAGGGCCGATATGGTTCTCGGCAATGGCCAGCCAGCAGTGTACCTCGTAGGGTAGCTGGGCTCGGCTGATGGCGTAGAGGGCCCCCAGCGCCACCGCACTGCCCCCCATGTCGAGATGCATGCCATACATGCTGCCGGAGACCTTGAGGTTATAGCCACCGGAGTCGTGGCAGATCCCCTTGCCAACCAGCGCAATGCGGCGCACCGGCTTGGGCGGGTAGTAGCTGAGCTTGACCATGGCCCCCTGATTGTCTTCCGAGCCACGGGCGACCGCCAGAAACGCCCCCGCCCCCAGCTCGGCCAACTGTGCCTGATCATAATGCTGACATAGCCACCCCTCATCTTGCGCCAGTTGGCTGACGAACTCGCGATAGCTGGCGGCAGTGAGCTCGGAGGCGGGCAACACCGCCAGATGACGAGCCAGTCCGTTTCCCCCCGCTTCGCTGTAAAGGCGCGCCAGATCAAGCACCACCGCGGGAGAGACAATGATCTGCTGGTAAGTCCAACCGCTCTCGTTGCGACTCTTGCTGGTCGGTAGCGGCACATTGGCGGCCAACAGGGCAGAGAGCAGCAACTCGGCCAGCATCACTCGTTCAGCAGGGGAAAATCCCTCCAGATGCAGCCCGAACCGCTCCAGTTTTAGCCCCGACAGCGGTGCTATCCAGTTTCTTACCTGCTTATAGAGACGGTGATCCCGCGTCACACTGCTGGCCACAAACACCACCTGCAACAGGGTATTGCCATGCATCAGGGTAAAGGGGGACTTTTGTCCGAGGGCAAGCAGGGTTTTGACACCGGCAAACTGGGGCTGTGCCAATAACGCCTCTTTCTGCTCTTCGGCGATCACCAGCAACTGCAGCGGCAATCCCATGGCAAGGGCCTCGGCCAGGGTGGCATCCTGACTCTCGATAGCGGGGGGAAGATAGGTGAAGGGTGTGATCACAGGAGAGCGCCTCATCCATGAAGAGATACCTGATGATACCTAACAAATGGTTGATGCGACCAGTTTTGGTCTTGAAAAAGCGTCAGAAATAGCAGCAATCACCAGCTGACGACTGGCATCAAGGATGATTGTTCAATGAAAGAAAGCGTAGCAATACAAGAAGGGAACGATCAGAAGTTGGTTGCGGGGGCCAG
>NZ_CDBR01000075.1 GCF_000819685.1 Aeromonas allosaccharophila
GTTCATGATCTTGCCCTGCCATGAGTTCGATGAGAAAAATCCCAAAATGGCCGTTGAGTTCTCGAATTCCAATCGTGAAAAAATGATTCGATTGCTCCCTCCATCTCTATCTAAAAAAGAAGAAGGCTTATACCTTAGAATAATAAAAAGCAAGGCTAACTATCTAAATAAGTTATCTTCATTATTCTCTGAAATGAATGAAATTTATGCTTACGTAGATAAATTTACGCCTTGCAAAAAAGGTTGCTCTCATTGCTGCCACATTCCAGTGTCAGTTTCAGAGCTAGAAGTGGAGTACATAGAGAAATCCTTAAAGATCAAGAGAAAAGAATTCTCTGCATATTACAAAACACAGGAAAAACCCTGCCCATTCCTAAATGACAACGGTTGCAGCATATACAATGTGCGACCATTTGTTTGTAGAAGGCATGTTGTGTTAACAAAAACATCCTATTGGTGCGAAATTGAGCGTTGCAACCAAGAAATAATGCCACTATTAAATTTCACTGAAACCCAAAAAAGTTTTGAATATTTAATTTATGAGTCAGGAAAAAGCAGACTTTTTGATATAAGAGAAATATTTTAACTATAGCGCCCCAATAAAATATTCGCGTGAATTCGCAATATATCCCAAAGTATGGAAAACGCTTGTGATGCTCACCAACTAGAACAAGCCTTGGTTCGACTGTCTTAGGTGATAGCTTCATCATTGAGGACTTTGAGTCAGAAAGAAGGAGAGCTCGAAATTTTGGTTTGGAAAGCGGTTTATCAATCAGCCCGTAGGTTCGAATAGCGCAGCGTATTCGGACAATCGCGAATAACCCCGCCGCAATATAAGCAAGGATCGGAAGATCCCCTTGCGGGGTTGCTATCGGCAGCCTTGGAACAGCTCAAGGCTCGTCGGTGTCACTATAAACTGGATTTATGTGTTTTCCGATAATGACCCTAGTTTTGCTTATAGTGGCGACCGCCTGCCCATCAGCGCCTGTGGTAGCCAACTGGCCGACTTCCGGGCGCTTGTGATAAGTTCTTCCGATCCAACTACAGGTAGTTTCCCTGCCGCAAGGCGGTCAGCAACTCCTCCACCAGCTCTTCCACCGGTTTACCGGCATTAAGTAGATGAATTTCCGGCTGCTCCGGCGCCTCGTAGGCGGAGTCGATACCGGTAAAATTCGTGATCTCCCCTGCCCGCGCCTTTTTATAGAGCCCCTTGGGATCGCGCTCTTCACAGATGGCGAGCGGCGCATCCACAAACACCTCGACAAACTCCACTTCACCCACGAGATTGCGCACCAGATCCCGCTCGGCCCGGAACGGCGAGATAAAGGCGGTGAGCACGATAAGGCCCGCATCCACCATCAGTTTTGCCACCTCGCCGACCCGGCGGATATTCTCCTGACGCGCAGCATCATCGAAACCGAGATCGCCGCAGAGGCCGTGGCGCACATTGTCCCCATCCAGCAGATAGGTGTGCTTGCCTTGTGCCGCCAGCGCCTGCTCCAGCGCCCCCGCCAGGGTCGATTTGCCCGCCCCCGATAGCCCGGTAAACCAGATCACCAGCGGCTTTTGCCCTTTCAATTCGGCCCGGCTCTGTTTGTCGACGGCATGCTTGTGCCACACGATATTGCTCATCCCACACTCCTTGATTGGCACTTACGCCTCAAAACTTAAACGGTCCGGCACCACAGGGAGCCGCCTCGGACTATCCGCCGACAACGTGCTGGTGCCATGGTATTGCTCACCCAACACTCCTTGCTTGGCGCTCACGCCTCAAAACTTAAACGGTCCGGCACCACGGGGAGCCGCCTCGGACTATCAGCCGACAACGTGCTGGTGCCATGGTATTGCTCACCCAACACGCCTTGATTGGCGCTCACGCCTTAAAACGGAAACAGCAGGGGCACCATCACAATCACCCCGAGGCTATAGGCCAGCGAGACCGGCAGCGCCAGCTTGAGGTAGTCCGGCATCTTGTAGTTGCCCGCGGCATAGACCATCAGGTTGGTCTGGTAGCCGTAGGGCAGGATAAAGCTGGAGCTCGCCCCGAACAGCACCGCCAGAATAAACGGCATGGTCGAGACATCCATGCTGAGCGCCAGCTGGTAACCCATGGGGAAGGCCAGCGCGGCGGCAGCGTTGTTGCTCATCAGCTCGGTCAGCACCAGGGTAAACACATAAATACCGATAAAGGCGATGATGGGGCTGGCACCGTTGAACTCCCCCATCAGCCAGTCGGCGATAAGCTTGGCCAGCCCGCTCTTTTCCAGCTGATCGGCGATGGCGAGCGCCCCGCCCACCACCAGCCAGATATCCAGCGGAAAGCGGCGGCGGATCTCGTCCAGGGTCAGAATGCGGGTGAGCAGCAGCGCCACCAGCATCAGCAGCAACCCCTTGAACAGCGGTACCAGATCAAACACAGAGAGCGCCAGCACCCCGAGAAACCCCAGCACCACGGCGGCGCTGCGCTTGCCATCGAGACGGGTGGAGGCTTCCAGCCCGCTCACCACCACAAACTCCCGTACCAGCAACTTGTTGCGGGCAAACTGGGGGCCGGGGGCCAGCAGCAGGGTATCACCGGCATGCAGTTCAATCTGGCCGAGGCCGCCGGTGAGCTGGGTTTCGCCGCGGCGCACCGCCAGCACCACCGCATCGAAGTGGGTGCGAAACTCCGCATCCTTGATGGTCTGACCCACCAGCCGCGAGCTGTGGCTGACGATCACCTCCACCAGATGCTGGCCGTTGAGGCGGTGCTGACCGTAGAGATCCAGCCCCTTCATCTCCTGCAACACGCCGACGCTCTCCACATCGCCGCAAAAGAGCAGCACGTCCCCTTCGTGCAGCTCGTGTTCCGGCTGCACCGGGCAGATCACCTGCTCGCCGCGAATGATTTCCGCCAGATAGAGGCTTTTCAGGCTGCGCAGGCCGTTCTCCTTGACGCTGCGCCCCGCCAGCGGTGAACCGGCGCCCACCTTGGCCTCGAGAAAGTAGCCGGATTCGCGGCTCATCTCGGTATCCTGATCCGGCAGGTGACGGGCAAACAGCAGCACGGCCACCAGACCGGTCAGCAGGGTGCCCGCTCCCACCATAAAGAAGTCGAACATGCCGAGCGGCGGCGCCCCCATCTTGATGAGGAAGCTGTTGACGATGAGATTGGTGGAGGTGCCGATCAGGGTCAGCACCCCGCCAAAGGTGGCCGCGAAGCACATGGGCAGCAGCAGTCGCGACGGCGCATGGTTGGGGTTGCGTTTGACCGCTCCCAGCATGGAGGCCACCACGGCGGTGTTGTTGACGAAGGCGGACAGGAAGGCGGTGGAGAACCACACCTTCACCAGCACCTTGTTGAATGAACCCGTGCCCACCAGATTGGCGAACCAGCTCATGATGCGGGTCTTCTCCACCGCCAGCGACACCAGCAGCAACAGCACCAGCGTCAGCAGGGCGCTGTTGGTGTAGCCCGCCACCACGGCGTTGATATCCGCCAGCCCGCTCAGGTAGGTGATGAGCACGGCGCCCGAGAAGAGCAGCGCCGGGCGGAGTTTGCCCTGGATCAGCAGGGCCACGAGAGCAGCCAGCAGACCCAGCACCAGGAATTGTTGCCAGGTCATGGGCTTACTCCTTGCTTGTGTCGTTACCGATGGCAAGGGCTTGCCAGTGCGGGAAGTGCTTGCGCACCAGCGCATTGAGCTCGATTTCGAACTCGCTATAACGCCCAGCAACCGCTTTCGCCGCCAGACCTTCCACAATCATCCCAGCGCCGACGGTGACGTTGGTCAGCCGGTCGATCAGGATAAAGCTGCCGGTATCGCGGATATCCGTGTATGGGTCAAACGCCACCGGGTCGGTCAGACTCACTTCGCACAAGCCAATCTCGTTGAGATGCAGTTCGCTCGCATCCAGCTGGTCCAGCTTGTTGATCTCGATGCGATGACGGATGACCTCCACCTGCCCGCGACTCTTCTTGGTGGCCAGCTTGACGTCGTAGACCCGGCCCGGTTGCAGGGACTCCTCCCCCATCCAGACGATATGGGCCAGCAGGTTCTGGGTCACTTGCGGACGGTTGGCGGCATCCACCAGCAGGTCGCCGCGGCTGATGTCGATCTCGTCGGCGAAGGTGACCGTAATGGCCTGACCCGGCAGGGCGTACTCCAGATCCCCGTCGAAGGTGACGATGCGGGTCACCGTGCTCTCCTTGCCGGACGGCAGTACCGCCAGCTTGTCGCCCACCCGCAGGATGCCGGAGGCCAAGGTCCCCGCGAAGCCGCGAAAATCGAGGTTCGGGCGGTTCACGTATTGCACCGGCAGGCGCACCGGATGGCGCTCCAGCTCGCGCTCCACCTCTGCGGTTTCAAGCAAGGAGAGCAGGGTTTCGCCCTGATACCAGGCCAGCTTGTCGCTTGGGTTAACCACGTTGTCACCGTCCAGCGCCGAGACCGGCACGATATGGATGGTGTCGACACTGAGCTTTTTGGCGAATTCGCGGTACTCGGCACTGATGCGCTCGAACACCTCCTGACTGAACTCCACCAGATCCATCTTGTTGACCGCCACCACGAACTGCTTGATGCCGAGCAGGCTCGCGATAAAGCTGTGGCGACGGGTCTGATCCAGCACCCCCTTGCGGGCGTCGATCAGGATGATGGCCAGATCGCAGGTGGAGGCGCCGGTCGCCATGTTGCGGGTGTACTGCTCGTGGCCCGGGGTATCCGAGATGATAAATTTGCGTTTTGCCGTAGAAAAATAGCGGTAGGCCACGTCGATGGTGATGCCCTGCTCGCGCTCCGCCTGCAGGCCGTCTACCAGCAGTGCCAGGTCCAGCTTCTCGCCGGTGGTGCCAAGCTTCTGGCTGTCGGACTCCAGTGCTTTGAGCTGATCTTCATAAATCTGCTGGGAGTCGTGCAGCAGGCGACCGATCAGGGTGCTCTTGCCGTCATCCACGCTGCCGCAGGTGAGAAAACGCAGCAGACTCTTGTGCTGCTGGGCGTGCAGATAGGCTTCGATGCCCTGTTCGGTGATGGCGGTCTGAATATGGCTGTTCATGCTGACGACTCCTTAGAAATATCCCTGACGCTTCTTCTGCTCCATGGAGCCGGCCTGATCGTGGTCAATCAGCCGCCCTTGCCGCTCGCTCGAGGTGGTGAGCAGCATCTCTTCAATAATTTCCGGCAAGGTGGTGGCATCGGATTCGATGGCCCCGGTCAACGGATAGCAGCCGAGGGTGCGGAAGCGCACCAGCTCCTGCTTCACCTCATCCTCAACGGTCAGCGGCATGCGCTCGTCATCCACCATGATCTTGATGCCGTTACGCTCTACCACCGGACGCATGGCCGCGAAGTAGAGCGGCACTATGTCGATGTTCTCGAGATAGATGTATTGCCAGATGTCGAGCTCGGTCCAGTTGGAGAGCGGGAACACCCGGATGCTCTCCCCCTTGTTGACCTGGCTGTTGTAGACGCGCCACAGCTCCGGACGCTGGTTCTTCGGATCCCAGCGGTGAGACTTGTCGCGGAAGGAGTAGACCCGCTCCTTGGCGCGGGACTTCTCCTCGTCCCGGCGCGCGCCACCGAAGGCAGCGTCGAAGCCGTATTTGTTGAGCGCCTGCTTGAGCCCCTCGGTCTTCATGATGTCGGTGTGCTTGCCGCTGCCGTGGACGAAGGGGTTGATGCCCATGGCGAGCCCTTCCGGGTTCTTGTGGACAATCAGATCCAGCCCGTACTTCTTGGCGGTCTCGTCGCGGAAGGTGATCATCTCCTTGAACTTCCAGTCAGTATCGACGTGGAGCAAGGGGAACGGGATCTTGCCCGGATAGAAGGCCTTGCGAGCCAGATGCAGCATGACGGAGGAGTCCTTGCCGATGGAGTACATCATCACCGGGTTTTCAAATTCGGCAGCCACCTCGCGGATGATATGGATGCTCTCGGCTTCCAGCTGCTGCAAGTGCGTCAATCTTTCACGGTCCATGTTGGTCCTCGGGTCATTGCTTATGCGCCAGCTCGGGGCGCTGGGTGGTTCAGTGCGCGGCCACGCTGGCAGCCGCATCAAATATCTCTTTCTGGCTCAGGCCAGCTGCACCAGCTTGAGGTCGCAGCCATCGAGATCCGGGTTGGCGCGCTGCTGCTTGCCACTCTGCTCCCCAAACCAGGCGAGCCGCTCGCGCAGGGCGACCACTTCGCCGATGACGATAAGGGACGGGCTCACCGCCTGTTTGGCCAGCTCCGCCAAGTCGGCCAGAGTGCCGGTCAGCACCCGCTGGCGTGCTGTGGTGCCGCGCTCAATGATGGCGATGGGGGTGGCTTGGCTTCGGCCGTGATCCACCAGTTGCTGCTGGATATGCTCGGAGCGCATCAGCCCCATGTAGATGACCAGGGTCTGGCTGGTGGCGGCGAGCTGCTGCCAGTCAGGCTCCTTGCCCTCCTGCTGGCAATGGCCAGTGATAAAGACGGCGCTCTGGGCGTAATCACGGTGAGTGAGCGGGATACCTGCATAGGCGGTAGCACCGGCAGCCGCCGTGATGCCGGGTACCACCGAGAAGGGGATACCTTCGTCGGCCAGCACTTCCAGCTCCTCGCCACCACGGCCAAACATAAAGGGATCGCCCCCTTTCAGCCGCACGACCCGATTGCCCGCCTTGGCGTATTCCACCAGCAGGCGATTAGTCTCCTCCTGCGGCACGCTGTGGGCGCCCGCCTTCTTGCCGACCGACACCAGAGTGGCATCACGGCGCACCAGATCGAGGATCTCGGCGGAGACCAGCTGGTCATAGAGCACCACTTCAGCCTGTTGAATTTGTTGCAGTGCCTTGAGGGTCAAGAGGCCCGGATCGCCGGGGCCCGCGCCGACCAGCACTACTTCTCCTACTTCGCTTTTCGCCTGGTCGAGGCCATCGCTCAGCCACTGCTCGGCGCCCTGCCAATCGGCTTTCTCAATCAGGCTGGCGAGGGTGTTGGAGGCAAAGGCGCGCTCCCAGAAGCGGCGACGATCGGAAATCGAGGAGAGCACCCGCTTGGCCTTGTCACGGACCCGGCCGGAGAGCTCGGTCAGCCCGCCGAGATGGCGCGGCAGCAGGCTCTCCAGCCGCTCGCGCAGCAGGCGCACCAGCACCGGCGCCTTGCCGCCGCTGGAGACCGCCACCATCAGCGGTGAGCGATCGATGATCGAGGGGAAGATAAAGCTGGAGCGCTTGGGGTCATCCACCACATTGACGAACAGACCCAGCTGGTTGGCGCTCTGATAAACCAGCGCGTTGACTTCGAGGTTGTCGGTCGCAGCCACAACTAAAATCTGACCTGCCAGATGGGCCGGGGTGAACCGCTCCGCCAGATGGGTGAAACGACCGGCAAATTCCGAAAATTCCGGTTCAAGCGCCGGGGAGACCAGGGTCAGCCGGGCACCGGCCGCCAGCAGCAGGCGCGCCTTGCGCAGGGCAACCTCGCCCCCGCCCACCAGCAGTACCGGGCGGCCTTCCAACTTGGCAAACATCGGCAAATAATCCATTTTGCACCTCTCCATACCTGATGAGCGCACTCTAGCGGGATGCTATGACGCGATAAAATAATAAAGAACTAACACTTATATCTTTTTGAAATATAAAAGCGGCGGGATGATGACGGGCAGAGCAACGACCCCTGCCGAGGCAGGGGTCAAAAAGTGAGTCTCAGTCGGTCGCGCAGCCAGCCAGCCAGACCTGTTCACCATCGACCTTCACCCGCCAGGAGCGCAACCTCAGAGCCGAGTTGTCAAGGCAGCGACCATCGCGCAGGGAGTAACGCTGCTTGTAGATGGGAGAGGCCACCATGGGCTCCCCCTGGCAATCCCCTACCAGCCCCAGCGCAATCACAGGTGCGGCGGCGACCGGGTCCATACCATCCAGGGCATAGATGTGGCCACCACAGCGAAACAGGGCGATCACCTCTCCTTGCAGCAACACGCTGCGCCCTAGCCCCTCCTCCAGCACATGCTGTTCGCACACCGCTTGCCACTGCATCTCTGCGCTCGGTTCGCCCACGGCCTGCCATTGAGTCTCTGCGCTTGTCATACCACCTCCTTGATATTGATCTCCGGCACCCACTGGCCCCGCTCCTCGCGTCTGGGCGGGGTTGCCTCCTCGGGCTGGTTGAGATGCGCCTCGAACAGACGCAGTTTGTCGGGGTCGGCCAGGGTAGCTCGCCATTCACACTGCCAGCTGCCGACGACGGCCGTCATGGCGGACTCCAGCTCGGCGGCGACCCCCAGGCTGTCATCGATGATGACCGACTTCAGGTAGTCGAGCCCCCCCTCCATCCCCTCCAGCCAGACCGAGGTGCGCTGCAGCCGATCGCCGGTACGCACGTAGAACATCAGCAGCCGATCGATATAGCGGATCAGGGTGTCATCATCGAGGTCGGTGGCGAAGAGGTCGGCATGGCGCGGACGCATGCCCCCATTGCCGCAGACGTACAGGTTCCACCCCCGCTCGGTGGCAATGACCCCGATATCCTTGCTCTGGGCCTCGGCACATTCGCGGGTACAACCGGAGACGGCGAACTTGAGTTTGTGGGGGGCGCGTAACCCCTTGTAGCGGTGCTCCAGCCGCTGGGTCATGGCGAGCGAATCCTGCACCCCGTAGCGACACCATGTGGACCCCACACAAGACTTCACGGTGCGAACCGATTTGCCATAGGCCTGCCCGGTCTCAAACCCTGCCGCGACCAGATCGCGCCAGATGGCTGGCAACTGGTCGCGGCGAGCCCCCAGCATGTCGATGCGCTGACCCCCGGTGATCTTGGTGAAGAGCCCGTAACGCTCGGCGATCTCCCCCAGGGTGATGAGGCCGCGGGCGGTGATCTCCCCGCCGGCAATCCGTGGCACCACCGAATAGGTACCATCGCGCTGCACGTTGGCAAGGAAGCGATCATTGGTATCTTGCAGCGCCCGGTGCGGCTTGGCCAACACATGCTCGTTCCACAGCGAAGCCAGAATGGAGGCGATGGCAGGCTTGCACAGCTCGCAGCCAAACCCCTTGCCATGACGACTCAACAGGGTGTCGAAGTCGCGGATCTGCTCGACACGGATCAGATGGCACAACTCCTGGCGGCTGAAGGCAAAGTGCTCGCACAGATGGTTGTCGGTCGCGACGCCCAGCGCGTTCAAGGTCTGATCCAGCACCTTTTTCAACAGGTTGCTGCATCCACCGCACCCCGTGCCTGCGCGGGTCACCGCCTTGATCTGACCCAACTCCTGATGGCCCGCTCGCACCGCCGCCACCACAGCCCCCTTGCTCACGTTATGGCAGGAGCAGAGGGTGGCGCTATCCGGCAAGACGAGCGGGGCCGCGGCCGCCTCCCCCTCACCCAGCAGCAGGGCCAGTGGCGCAGCAGGGAGCGCCATCCCCTGCTGATAGTAAGCGAGCAGCCGCTCGTAATCGCTGCCATCTCCGACCAGGATGGCACCGAGCAGCCGCTCCCCCTGCTCGTCGAGCACCAGTTTTTTGTAGACGCCGCTGCTGCGATCCACCAGCTGCAACGTGCGGGCCCCCGGTGTGGCGCCATGGCCATCGCCGATGGCCCCCACATCGACCCCCATCAACTTCAGCTTGGTCGACATGTCGGCCCCGCTGAAACGACTGTCACCGCCACACAGGGTTGCCACGGCGGCACGGGCCATCTGGTATCCGGGGGCGACCAGCCCGAAGATACGCCCCTGCCAGAGGGCACACTCACCGATGGCGAGAATGGCCGGATCCGAGCTCAGGCAGTGCTCGTCAATGACGATGCCACCGCGCTCGCCCACCGCCAGTTCGGCGCTGCGGGCCAGCCCGTCGGCCGGACGGATCCCGGCCGAGAAGAGCAGCACGTCGCACTCCAGGTGAGAACCATCGGTAAACTCCAACCGGTGGCGGGCCTGCTCACCATCCACGATACGGGCGGTCGACTTGCCCAGGTTAGCCTCCACCCCGAGCCCCTCCAGCTTGCTGGCCAGCAGCTCGCCACCGAGCTCGTCGAGCTGCACCGGCATCAGGCGCGGTGCAAACTCCACGACCCGCGTCTTGAGTCCGAGCAGGCGCAGGGCATTGGCCGCCTCCAGCCCAAGCAGCCCCCCCCCGATCACCACCCCGCTGCGGGCATGGGCACAGGCCTCACGGATCGCCCCCAGATCAGCCAGGGTGCGGTAGACGAAACAGTGGCTGCGCTCACGCCCCTCGATCGGCGGCACAAAGGGGACCGACCCCGTCGCCAGGACTAGTCGGTCGTAGTCGATGCGCTCACCACTGGCCAGCAGCAGGCGACGCGCCTGCCTGTCGATCGCCGCTACCTGAGCCCCCAGACGCAGATCGATATCGTGGCCTGCGTACCAGGCCGGATCGGCCAGCCGCAACGCCTCGGGGGCTCGTCCCCCAAATACCTCGGAGAGATGCACCCTGTCGTAGGCCGGATCAGCCTCGGCCCCCAACACGGTCAGCTCGAACCGATCCAACCCTGCGGCCGCAACCAGCTGCTCGACGAAATGGTGGCCAACCATGCCATTGCCCACCACCACCAATTGTTGTTTGTGTATGTTCATGCTCACTCTCCTTGCCGCCTCAAGCCCGCAACTTGCCAGCCACAGCCCTTGTCTCTTCCCCCTTGAGCGGGGTTACCTTGCGCTGCTTCTCGTACAGGAAGCGCAGCACCTGCTGGCGCAGGCGGTGATAGTGATGATCATCCGCCAGCGCCACCCGATCCCGTGGTCGGGGGAGCGGCACCGCCAGCACCTCGCCGATGGTGGCGCTCGGGCCATTGGTGAGCATCACGATGCGATCCGACAGCAGCACAGCCTCATCCACGTCGTGAGTGACCATCATGACAGTGGTGCCAAGCTGGGCCTGGATCTCCATCAGGGCGTCCTGCAGATGGGCCCGGGTCAGAGCATCGAGCGCGCCAAAGGGCTCATCCATCAGCAGCACCTTGGGGCAGAGCGACAGGGCCCTGGCGATGCCGACCCGCTGCTTCATGCCCCCGGAGATTTCATGAGGCATCTTGTGGACGGCATGATCCATCTGCACCAGGGTCAGAAACTCCATCACCCGCTCCTCGACCCTGGCCCGGCCCGACTCCACCTGACGCACCGCCAGCGCGACGTTCTCGAACACCGACAGCCAGGGCAGCAGGGCATGGTGCTGAAACACCATGGCGCGCTCCGGCCCGGGTCCGCGCACCTCCCGCCCCGCCAGAATGACCCCGCCACGAGTGGGCTCGCACAACCCCGCCACCAGGTTCAACAGGGTGCTCTTGCCACAGCCGGAGTGGCCAATGAGGGAGATAAACTCCCCCTGTTCGATGCGCAGGTTGACCCCGGTCAGCGCCTCGAAATAGCCCCGCTCGGTGGCAAACCCCACCCCCATGTCGCTCAGTTGCAAAAATGCGTTCATCCCTCACCTCCCTCACTAGCGCAGCTCGGCGCGTTTATCCCACGACCAGCGCTGCTGCAGTGCCAGCATCAGGCGGTCTAGTCCGCAGCCAATGAGACCTATGGTCAGCACAGCCACCATGATGCGGGCCAGCGAGCTGGCGCTGCCGTTTTGAAACTCGTCCCAGACAAATTTGCCCAGCCCCGGGTTCTGGGCCAGCATCTCGGCGGCGATCAGCACCATCCAGGCCACCCCAAGCGAGAGCCGCAAACCGGTGAAGATCATCGGCAACGCCCCCGGCAGTACGATGCGACGGACATGGGTTGGCCAGGAGAGGCTCAGCACCCGGCTGACATTGCCGTGTTCCGGGTCCAGCGTGCTGACGCCTACCGCCGTGTTGATCAGGGTTGGCCAGAGTGAGCAGAGTGCCACCGTGACCGCCGAGATGATGAAAGACTTGGCGAACAGCGGCTCACTGCTGACATAGAGTGCGCTCACCACCAGGGTAATAAGCGGCAGCCAGGCCAGCGGCGAGATCGGCTTGAGCACCTGAACAAGGGGATTGATGGCCCGATAGAGCCGCGGATTCATGCCCAGCAGGATGCCAAGCGGCACCGCCAGCAGGGTCGCCAGGGCGAAGCCGAGCAGCACGGTACGCAGGCTGGTCACGACCTGATCGACGAAGGTAGGTCGCCCGGTATAGGGCACGACATGCACCCTGGCGGCCGGATCGGCGGCGAGCCGCTCCGCATTGCGCTGTGCCTGGCGGGCCAGAAACGTCCGTTCGCGCTCGCGTTCGGCCAGAAATTCCTCGCCGAGTTGCCCCGCCTGACTCAGGGTGGCCAAGGGCCCCGGCAACGCCCCCAACGAGGTGTTCACCCGGCTCGCGCCCCAGTGCCACAGCAGCAGAAACAGCGCACAGCCGAACAAGGGCCAGAGCAGTTTTTTGTAGAAGTTGATCGTCATGAGCTGCTCCCTGGTTACTCGACCCGCTCATCGCCCTTGAGGCCGATAGCGAACTGTTGCAGATAGACGTTGGGCTGACGGCCATCAAAACTGTGGCCATCGATAAAACCGGCATCCGCTGGCCGATAACCGCTCTCATTGGCAAAGTCGACAAAGTCGGCCGCCTTGAACTTACCCTCGGCGACCAGCGCCTCGGCCGCCTGGCGATAGATGTCGGGACGGTAGACGGCACGGGCCACAGCGTCGTACCAGCCGTCTGGCCGGGCGGTGGGGATCTGGCCCCAGCGGCGCATCTGGGTCAGGAACCAGACCGCATCCGAGTAGTAGGGATAACTGGCCTGCTGCCGGAAGAAGAGGGTGAAATCAGGGGCCGGTCGCACATCCTCCCTGTCATAACGAAAGGTGCCGAGCATGGAAGCTGTTATCACCTGCTCGTCGGCCCCTACGTAGTCGGGACGGGCCAGCAATTTGGCCGCCTCCGGCCGGTTGCGATTGTGCTGCTCGTCAAGCCAGTAAGCGGCGCGCAGCAGGGCTTTCACCAGGCGTACATGGGTATTGGGGTACTGCTCGGCAAAGGCCCGGGTCACTCCAAACACCTTCTCGGGGTTGGAGTGCCAGATCTCGCTGTCGGTAATGAGTGGCTTGCCTATGCCCTTGGCCAGCGCCTGCTGATTCCACGGCTCCCCGACGCTGTACCCCTGGATCGTACCCGCCTCCAGCGTGGCCGGCATCTGCGGGGGAGGCGTGACCGAGAGCAGCACATCCGCCTTGAGCTGACCCGAGTTGTCACCACGCTCGGGGGCGTAGAAACCGGGGTGCAGGCCACCGGCCGCCAGCCAGTAGCGCAACTCATAGTTGTGAGAGGAGACGGGAAACACCATGCCCATATTGAACGGCTTGCCCTCGCGGCGCGCCTGCTCCACCACGGGCTTTAGCGCCGCCGCACTGACGGGCCCCTGCTGATCACCCGGCGCGGGCTGCATCCGTTGCCACACCGAATTGGCCACTGTGATGGCATTGCCATTGCGATCCAGCGACAGTGCCGTCACCAGCTCGGCCTGGGTGCCGATGCCAATATGGGCCGCCAGTGGCTGGCCAGCCAGCATCTGGGCACCGTCCAGCTCACCGCCAATCACCCTGTCCAGCAGCACTTTCCAGTTGGCTTGCGCCTCCAGGGTCACGTAGAGCCCCTCATCCTCGAAATAGCCCCGCTCGTATGCCACCGCCAAGGGCGCCATGTCGGTGAGCTTGATGAAGCCCAGCCGTACGCTCTCCTTTTCCGGGGCCCCCACCTCTGCCTGGGCGGTTCCCCCCAGCAACAAGGCGCAGCAGAGCCATCCCCATCTCGTCGTCATCTTCATCACTATCTCCCTGTGTGACCGGACTCTGAAACGACGCCGTTGCCGTTGTTCGAGTCGCAAAAAAAAATGCCCCACCGATCCGGGATCGGTGAGGCGACTGTGCCTGCTGCCTGATGTTGTCAGGCCATGGTTTGCCCGCTGAACCATGCGCGCTGGCATGGCTCCGGGCTCGACGTGATTGCGTTACTCACACTGCTGGTTGTTCAGATTGCTTCCTTAGCTCACATTCACATTGCGTGCCAATCTCTCCTATCGGCCGCAAACAGGGGCAAGACCCAACGAGAAGGAGGCTCCCCCCCCTGCTGTCGCCACCCCGTGCGCCAATTCGGTTCGCAACTGCACCAGTTTGGGCAGCTTGGGCTGTCTGGTCAGCGAGCCAGCACCTGCAACAGCTGGCGGGAGAGCACCGCCAGACTCTTGCCCTGATCCATCGCGGTCTTGCGCAGCAGCCGATACGCACTCTCCTCATCCAGATTATGGTTTCGCATCAGCAATCCCTTGACCTGCTCTACCAGCCTCCGATCCTCCAGCTTGCGGGTTAATTGCTGCTCCCGCCGCGCCCCCTCGCCCAGCAGCATCTGCAACCGGCGAGCCAGCGCCAGCCAGGACTCTATTCGCTCCTGTTCGCCGCAGCGATGGGGCACCAGCCACACTCCTTGCGCCAGCAGCCGCTCCTGCTCGGCCGCGCTCAAGCGGCTGCAGAACAGCACCCTGGCCAGCGCGGCATGGTGCTGGAGGGCTAACTGGAGGTCAGCGGTCACGCTGCGACAGCTGATCAACAGCCCATCGGCCGCCTCGTCGGTAAACAGCCCATGGCGATCGAGGATGCGGGTGCTATGCCCGTAATGGCTGCCAAGGGCGGCCAGGCGATTGGCCTGCACCACCTCGTCGGCATGGATCAACAGCAGGGAGCGGCGTGTACCGCCCGGAGGGTTCAATGGCATCATCATCTTCTCTTCCGTGAGACAGGAGATGACAATGCCACGCAACATGGGGGCCAAGTTATTGAATCCCCCTAAATTTATCTATCTAGGGGTAGATGGTCAGAGCAGGCTGCCAACCCGGTTAACCGCCAGCAGGCGAGCCACCTCCGGCAAACAGGTACCGCAGTTGCTGCCGCACCCCAGCAGGGCCTGCAACCCCGCTACCTCATTCACCCCCTGCTGCTCGATGGCCTCCAGGATCTGGCGCTCACTCACCCGCAGGCAGGAGCAGACCAACCGGCTGGCCCCAGCCAGCGCCTGATCCAGCGTCACGATAAGAGCGTCGGCCTGGAGCGGCGTCCCAAGCAGGCTGGCCAGACCATCGATCCGCACCGCATGGGGGGTGGGGGTCACCAGCAGCAGGCTGATGATCCGTCCCTGTGCCAGCTCGATCGCCAGCCACCCCCGCTGCTGGGGCAGCTGCAGCCAGTTGCCCCGCGCCGAGAGGCGGCGCCACGCCTGCCCGGCATCCTCCCCCCAGCCCGCCAGCCACTGACAGACCCCGTTGCCACTGCAGCCGCTCAGCGACCGCAGGGCCCACCAGTCGACCGGCTCTGCCCAGCGGCTGGCACCGAACCACAATCCCTGCCACAACAAGGGCTGCGCCATCACCCTGACCCGGGTCTGTTTGAAGGCGGGCTGGCCCGAGAGAGGGTCACGGCGCGCGGCCGCCAGCCGATTCACCCCCGCCCCCTGCCCATACGCCTCACTCCAGTGCATCGGCAGGAAGGCCTCCCCTTCGCGCAGCCCCTCATCACGGGCCGCCAGCGCGAAAGCCTCCCCCTGCGAGCTGCTGATCCGCATCAGGGCCCCCGGCTCTACCCCCAGCGCCAACAGGCTGGCTGGTCCCAATCGCAGCGAGGGCCAAGGTTCAGCCTCTTGCAGGCGTGCCACATGACCGGTGCGGGTCATGGTGTGCCACTGATCCCGCAGCCGTCCGGAGTTGAGCAGCAGTGGCAACCCCTCCCCGTCTGGCCAGACCGGAGAGGTCGCAGCAGGGGCGGCAACGATCAGCCGAGCCCGCCCATCCGGGGTCGCAAAGCGGCCATCCACAAACAGCCGCTCGATCCCCTGCGGATGGGTGGCATTCACCGGCCAGCGCACCGGCACCATGGCTTCAAATTGCGCGCGGTCAAGTTGGGCCAGCCCCGAAATATCGAACTGGCGCGCCCCGTTGTTTTCAAATCCGGACAAGGCGGCGTGCTCACAGAAGATCTGGTGCTCATGCTGGTAGGGGAAGGCGTCGGCAAACCCCAGTCGATGCGCCACCTGGGTCAGGGCCCACCAGTCCGGGCGCGCCTCGCCGGGCGCATCGAGGAAGGCGCGCTGGCGGCTGATGGTGCGCTCCGAGTTGGTCACTGTGCCCCCCTTCTCGCCCCAGGCCGCCGCGGGCAACAGCAGGTGTGCGAAGCGGGCAGTATCGGTGGCGGCCGTCACATCGGAGACCACCAGCAGTTCGCAGCGGCTCAAGGCATCCCGCACCCGCAACGAATCCGGCAGCGACGCCGCCGGATTCGTTCCGAGTACCCACAGCGCACGGATCTCGCCACTGTGCACGGCATCAAACAGCTCAACCGCCTTGTGACCGGGGCCACTGACGACCTGGGGGGCCCCCCAGAAGCGGGCGAGGCGATCCCGACTCTCTTCGTCAAATCCCATGTGCGCGGCCAGCTGGGTCGCCAGCCCCCCCACTTCACGCCCCCCCATGGCATTGGGCTGGCCCGTCATGGAGAAGGGGGCAGCCCCCGGTTTGCCGATGCGGCCGGTCAGCAAATGCGCATTGATGATACAGCCTGCCTGATCAACCCCGCGTTCGGACTGATTGATCCCCTGGCAAAACAGGGTGACAGTGCGCGGATTGGCCGCAAAGAGGCGATAGAAACCGAGCAGCTCGGCCAGCGGCAGATCACAGGTAGCGGCCACCGCCTCCGGCCGCCAGCACGCCCTGTCCAGCTCGCTCGCCAGTGCCTCCAGGCCCGCCACATGACGCGCCACGTAATCCATGTCGCAGCCGTTATGATCGAGCAGGTAACGACACAAGCCGTTCCACAATGCCACGTCACTGCCAGGGCGCAGCTGCAAGTGCCAATCCCCCTGGCTGGCCGTCATCGTCTGACGGGGATCGATCACCACCAGCTTCATGGCCGGACGCCGCTCGCGGGCCTGCTGCAGGCGACGAAACAACACAGGGTGCGTCCAGGCGGTATTGGCACCGGTCAGCACCACCAGATCGGCCAGCTCCAGATCCTCGTAACAGGCAGGCACCAGATCCTCGCCAAATGCGCGCTGATGCGCCACCACCGCCGATGCCATGCAGAGCCGCGAGTTGGTATCGACATGGGGCGAACCGATGAATCCCTTCATCAGCTTGTTGGCCACGTAATAATCCTCGGTGGTGAGCTGGCCGGAGAGATAGATCGCCACACTTTGCGGCCCCGACTCCGCAATGATGCGACCAAGTTCGCAGGCCAGTCGATCGAGCGCACTTGCCCAGTCCAGCTGCTCCCCCCGCCAGCGCGGATAGAGCAGGCGCTCGGGGAAGGCGAGACTCTCGATCAGGCTGCTCCCCTTGATGCACAGCGCCCCCCGGTTGGCTGGATGGTCCCCATCCCCGCTCAACTGCCAGCCCGCCTCCC